>CAVDZW010000001.1:0-2508 GCA_963613305.1 bacterium
GCCGAGTACAAGCAGCAGAACATCGACGTCACCAACTTTGAGAACAAGATGGAAGACTTTAAGGTGCGCTTTGGCAAGAACTACGACCTCGCGCACCGTAAGTTTGATGCTGCCATCGGCGAGATCGACAAGACCATCGACCACCTGCAAAAGGTCAAAGAGAACCTCATCTCGAGCGACCGCGGGCTGCGCCTGGCCAACGACAAGGCGCAGGACCTCACCATCCGTAAGCTCACGCGCGCCAACCCCACCATGAAGGCGGCCTTTGAGGAGGCGCGGGCGGCAAATGCGGCGGCGGGCCTCGATGGGGCGGCGAGCGAGGAGGATTCCGACGAGCCGGCACGCTACGAGGTGGACGAGTAGAGGCCGGAACGTATACTTCTTAGGGTTGTTACGGCCGGGCCGGCCGTGCACGCGTCGGCCGCGGACGTTCGCCTGAGCGTGTGCACGGCGCTGCGGCCGCCTGCCTGCTCGCGTCTGCCTGTGCGAAGGCAGGACGGCGCTGCGGCCCATGCACGGGCGTGCGTGTGCTGGCGCGGCCTTTTGCACGCGAAACCCCAAGAGCTCGGAGGCTTTTTATGATTTGGTTTACGGCCGACCTGCATTTTGGCCATGCGAACATTCTTGGCGGCAACCAGCGCCCTTACTCCTCGCTTGCCGAGATGGAGCGCGCGCTCATCGCTAACATCAACGAGTGCGTGAGCGCAGACGACCACCTGTACGTTCTCGGGGATTTCGCCTACGGCGCGAGCGTGGCCGAGGTGCGGGCCCTGCGCGAGAAGATTGCTTGCAAGAACGTCTACCTGGTGCACGGCAACCACGACGATGATTATTCGGAGGGCGAGGCGGCTGGCATCTTTGTGAGCGAACAAGATTACCTCGAGCTTGCGGGCGGGCTTGCCAAGGGCCACAAGCTCGTGCTCTTTCATTACCCAATCATGAGCTGGAACGGCAAACGGCGTGGCTCGCTCATGCTGCACGGGCACATTCACAGCCACGGGGCCGAGTACAACGAGAAAAACCGTGCCCGCGGGATCCTGCGCTACGACGTGGGGGTCGACGCGAACGATTACGCGCCCGTGAGCCGCGACGAGATCCTGGCGTTCTTTAAGGACGAGCTCAAAAAGTACTAGGGTGCTCTGGTTGGGGCCTGCCGGCCCACCTTCATTTGCGGGCCTTGCCTGCCGATCCGCCCCTGTTTGTGGGCGGCGCTTTGCCGGCTGGCCGACGCCTGCCACCTGTGCCCGTGCTGGCGGCAGATGCCTGCAGCTGATGGCGGTTTGGTTGGGACTCGGCCTCGCTCGAGCGCTCAAGTTCCGCATGGGCGCAGTTCAGAGCATGTGTTTCCGTTTGTTAACAAGACGGGTCGCTGCCTGAAACCGCCTCGAAACATTCCGCTTTTAGCATCCTCTCCGGATAGGTAAGCGAACGCGCACCCGAAGAGAGAGGTAAGGCGCATGTTCGATCAAAACAAGGGGAGCGGCGTTGTCGCAGTGGCGTCCCCGACTCCGCGCACGGCCGAGGAAAAGCCGACGCTCGAGGGCTTTTTGGATCTGGAAACCGCGCGTTCGGTGCGCGCGTACCATGCGAGCTTTGAGGAGTACGAGCCCACGCCGCTGGCCGAGCTTTCGGATACCGCGGCCGAGCTCGGTCTTGCGGGCGTCTATGTAAAGGACGAGAGCTACCGCTTTGGCCTCAACGCCTTTAAGGTGCTCGGCGGCTCCTACGCCATCGGCAAGTGCTTGGCTGAGCGCTTTGGCATCCCCGAAGACGAGCTCACCTACGAGAAGCTCACGAGCCCTGAGCTGCGCGAGAAGATCTCGGAGCTCACCTTTGTGACGGCCACGGACGGCAACCACGGGCGCGGCGTGGCCTGGACGGCGAGCCGCCTGGGTGCCAAGAGCGTCGTCTACATGCCAAAGGGCTCTGCCGCCGAGCGTCTGGAGAACATCCGCCGCGCGGGCGCCGAGGCGAGTATCACCGATCTTAACTACGACGACGCCGTGCGCTTTGCCGCCGAGCAGGCCGAGCGCAATGGTTGGATCATGGTGCAGGACACCGCCTGGGAAGGTTACGAGGACATTCCCCGTTGGATCATCCAAGGCTACGCGACCATGGCGCTCGAGGCGGCGGAGCAGCTGCCCGTGCGTCCCACGCACGTGTTTGTGCAGGCCGGCGTGGGCAGCATGGCCACGAGCGCGACCGGCTTTTTCTCGGCAGTGTTTGCCGACTGCCCGCCGACCGTGTGCGTGGTGGAGCCCGATAGCGCCGACTGCGTGTATCGCACGGCCGCGGCCGACGACGGCGAGCTGCATCCCGTCACCGGCGACATGCCCACTATCATGGCGGGCCTTGCCTGCGGCGAGCCCTGCACGGTTGCCTGGCCCTACCTGCGCGCCTACGCGAGCCACTTCTTGAGCGTGCCCGACACCTTTGCGGCGCTCGGCATGCGCATGCTCGCGGCGCCGTCGGGCTCCGACACCCGCGTGGTCTCGGGCGAGTCGGGTG
>CAVDZW010000002.1:0-5956 GCA_963613305.1 bacterium
CCGCTACACCGCCTTTACCCCGTGCTTCCGCGAGGAGGCCGGCTCTGCCGGTCGCGACACGCGCGGCATCATCCGCCAGCACGAGTTCGACAAAGTCGAGATGGTCAAGTTCGCCACGCCCGAGCAGTCCGACGAAGAGCTCGAGAGCATGACGGCCGAGGCCGAGTACCTGCTGCAGCAGCTCGGTCTGCCGTACCGCGTGATTAAGCTCTGCACCGGCGACATCGGCTTCTCTGCACGTCAGACCTACGATATCGAGGTTTGGCTGCCGAGCTACAACGCCTACAAAGAGATCAGCTCCTGCTCCAATTGCGGCGACTTCCAGGCGCGTCGTGCCAACATCAAGTATCGCGACCCCGAGAACTTCAAGGGCACGCGCTACCTGCACACCCTCAACGGTTCGGGCCTGCCTGCCGGCCGCACCATGGCCGCGCTGCTCGAGAACTACCAGAACGACGACGGCACGGTCACGATCCCCGAGGTCCTGCGTCCCTACATGGGTGGCATGGAGAAGATCGTTCCCGAGGCCTAACAGGTCGGAGCGAGCGGTCTGAGTTCGAGCGAACGAGAGCGGCGGCGGGCCCGTGGGTCCGTCGCCGTTTTTATTTGGGGCGCAGGGCCGTGTTGCTGGATAGGAGGAATACATGCTGGACCTTACCAAACTCACCACGGAGTCGAGAAATCGTCAGACGCTGAACCTGGACACGATGTCTCCGCTGGAGATCGTGACGGCAATGAACAGGGAGGACGCGCGCGCGGTGGCATCGATTGAACCGATGCTGCCGAGGATCGCCCAAGCGATCGAATGGGGGACGGCGGCCCTTGAGGCCGGCGGGCGGATTATCTACATGGGGGCCGGAACGAGCGGGCGCTTGGGTGTGCTCGATGCCGCCGAGTGTCCTCCGACCTTCGGGGTATCGCCCGATCGGGTGGTCGGGCTTATCGCCGGAGGGGAAAGCGCCTTCATCAAAGCAGTCGAGGGCGCGGAGGACAGCGCTGAGCTCGGCCGTGCCGACCTTCGCGACCACGGTCTCACCTCTGCCGACATGGTCGTCGGCCTTGCGGCGAGCGGGCGCACGCCCTATGTGGTCGGCGGTTTGCGCTATGCCCGCGAGTTGGGTTGCAAGACGGCCGCGATTGCCTGCAACGCATCCTCGGCGATCGGTGAGGAAGCCGAACTCGCCATCGAGCCCGTTCCGGGGCCCGAGGTGCTCACCGGGTCCACGCGGCTTAAGGCGGGAACGGTGCAAAAGCTCGTGCTCAACATGATCTCGACGGGCTGTATGGTGCAGATCGGAAAGGTCTACGAGAACCTCATGGTCGATGTGCAACAGACCAACGAGAAGCTTGTGGTGCGCGGGCAGAACATCGTGATGGAGGCTACGGGCTGTGCGCGCGAGGAGGCCGTCTCGGCACTTGCCGAGGCCGACGGGCACGTAAAGTGCGCCATCGTCGTCATTTTGCTGGGATGCTCGGCACAAGAGGCGGGGCGGCGGCTCGAAGTTTCGAACGGACACGTGCGCGCGGCGATCGCCGACACGTCGGCATAAGAAGGGGAGAAACCATGACGGATAAGGAATTGGCTAGCGAGCTCTTGGAGCTTTTGGGCGGAGTGGAGAACGTGGCGTCTAACGCCGCCTGCATGACGCGCCTGCGCGTCTCGGTGCGCGATGCGGGCAAGGTCGATGTGGCGGGCATCAAGGCGGTCGATGGTGTGTTGGGCCTGGTCGAGAGCGATACGATGCAGATCGTGCTTGGTCCCGGCAAGGTCAACAAGGTGCTCGATGAGTTCTCAAAGCTCACCGGTATCGCAAAGGGTGCCGCCGGTGGGGATGTGGTTGCCGCGGCCGCCGAGAACAAGGCGGCACAAAAAGCCAAGTACGAGAGCAAGCCGGTACAGGCGGTTCTCAAAAAGATCGCCAACGTGTTCGTGACGCTGCTCCCGGGTATCATCGCCGCGGGTCTCATCAACGGCATCTGCAACGTGATCAACGTCTCGACGGGCAACGCCTTTGCCAACGACTGGTGGTACCAGGGCATCCGCTCGATGGGCTGGGCGCTCTTTGCCTACTTGCCTATCTTGGTGGGCTATAACGCTGCGCGCGAGTTCGGTGGATCGGCCGTGCTCGGCGGCATCGCGGGTATGATGTGCATTTCTAACACGGCTATGCCGCTCCTCGCGGCCGGGGCGGCCGACCCCGATGCTGCCATCCTGCTGCCGCTCACCGGTGCCGCCTACAACCCGGCTGCCGGTGGCATGATCGCCGCGCTCATTGCCGGTGCGTTCTTTGCACTGCTCGAGCGCCAGATTCGCAAGGTCATGCCCAGCGTGCTCGACACGTTCCTCTCGCCGCTCCTGGTGCTCATCATCGGCGCTTTTGCCCTGATGCTCGTGATCCAACCTCTTGGAGCCTGGCTCACGACGGCGATCTTCTCTGCGCTTTCTTTCCTCTTTGAGCAGATGGGCGTCGTCGGCGGCTATATCCTGTCCGCGGGCTTTTTGCCGCTCGTTTCGGTTGGCCTGCACCAGGCGCTCACGCCCATCCATGCCATGCTCAACGATCCCGACGGTGCCACCAAGGGCGTCAACTACCTGCTTCCCATCCTCATGATGGCAGGCGGCGGCCAGGTCGGTGCCGGCCTCGCGCTCTACTTTAAGAGCAAGAACGCCAAGCTCAAGAAGTTCGTTGCCGAGTCCATTCCGGTCGGTATCCTCGGCGTGGGCGAGCCCCTTATGTACGCCGTGACGCTGCCGCTGGCGCGCCCGTTCGTTACCGCGTGCCTCGGCGCCGGGTTCGGCGGGGCGCTCGCTGCGCTCTTCCACTTGGGCACGGTGTCGCAGGGCGTCTCGGGCCTCTTTGGTCTGTTGATCGTGGTGCCCGGCACGCAGCTGCAGTACGTGCTCTGCATGCTCGTTGCCTATGCGGCAGGCTTTGTGCTCACCTGGTTCTTCGGTGTTGACGAGGACCGCATCAACGAGTTCTATGGCGAGTAACGCCTTAAGCTAGGAGCATTAACGGATCACGCGCGTATTCGGGCCTGCCGGGTACGCGCGTTTTGGAAAGGACATGCTATGAAAACCGGCATCTCGGTGTATCTGTCTAGTTCGCGCGAGGATATCGAGCGCGTTTTCGAGCGCGGGGTCCGCGCGGGTGCGTCGTACGTGTTCACCTCGTTTTTGCTGCCCGACTGCGATTACGCTGCCTATGGCGAAAAGGCGCGCTGGCTCCTCGAGCGCGTGGCGCAGACGGACGTTTCGCTCGTTGCCGATATCGGGCCGGAATCGTGCCAGATTCTGGGAGTCGAGCGCCTGGAGGAGCTTGCCAGCAAAGGGCTTTCGTATGTGCGTCTCGACTACGGCTTTTCGCCGGAAGATGTCGTGCGGCTTTCGGAGACCTTCCACATTGTGTTCAACGCCTCGACCGTCGCGCGCGACGAGATTCTTTCGTGGCAGCGTGCCGGTGCGGACTTTTCGCGTTTTGCCGCGTGTCACAACTTCTACCCCAAGCCGCTGACTGGGCTTTCTGTTGAGGAGGTCACGCGCGTGAACACGCGGCTGGCCGGCTTTGGGTTCGAGACCATGGCGTTCATTCCGGGCGATGGAGAGTTGCGCGGTGCTCTGTTCGAGGGGCTGCCCACGCTCGAGTGCCAGCGCGTTCGTCGCGCGGACGTTGCGCTCAACATGCTTGAGCTTTCGCAGGGCTGCGGGAGCGACGTGGTGCTGGTGGGAGACCCGGACCTGAGCGATGAGGGCTGGGCGAGTTTTGCCGAGGTTTCGGACGGTTATGTGATCGTGCGCTGCGAGCTCGATCCTGCGTATTCCTATCTGCGCGGGCAGATCCATCACGACCGGTTTGATCCGAGCGCCCTTGTGTTTCGCTCGATGGAGTCGCGCACGACACTCAAGCCTGAGCATGTGACGGCGGATGCTGGCGCTGGTAAGGCACGGCCGGTCGGAACCATCGCGGTGTCGAATGACGGCTATGGACGCTACCAGGGCGAGGTTGAGATTTCGCGCGCGGATGTTGCGGGCGATTCGCGCATGAATGTGGTGGGGCACGTGGCCGATGAGGATGTGCGGCTTCTGCCTTATATCACGCACGGGTTCGGCCTCAAGTTCGTTTAACGGCGTCGTGACTGCGGGACTCGCAGGGCTCGTGACCTTTCCTTCCCAGACGCTCACCGAGATCTGGAACAATCTCTAAAACAACGAACATATGTTCCCATTTATACCCGATTCTTGGTACCATATAGATGTGAGGCCAGAAGGAAGGGAGACCGGATGGCAGAGGTGCGGGAACGTGTCGTTTTGTTCCAGAGCGGAGGTGGTGAGGAGGAACTGCTGATCACGGCTGAGGCGACGGGTCTTGGCGGGTTCTTGATCGTGCAGACGAGCGCGGGAGACCTGACGGATTGGTGCTTTGAGGAGTCGCCGCATGTGGTGGAGACTTCGGTCGACGCGGTGGGTGCGCGGCAGCTGTGCAGGTACTTTGGTGTGGACGAGATTGAGCTGGCGCTTCGTATGCTGAGCATGGAATTTGCCGGCTACGACAGCGCCAGGCGCGTACGTCGGCTCTTGCGCGAGCTTGACATTGCCTACGACGTGATCGAGCGGCCGATCGAGCGGTAAGTGCGGCAAATGCGCAAAGTTGTGGGCGCGGCAAAGTTTTTCTTGACGCGTCCCAAACGCCATGCCATTATATTCCGTGCGTTGCGGCATTAGCTCAGCTGGATAGAGCGTTTGACTACGAATCAAAAGGCCGCAGGTTCGAATCCTGCATGCCGCACCAATCGAGAATGAAGCCCTCGGAAACGGGGGCTTTTTCTACGCGGCATTAGCTCAGCTGGATAGAGCGTTTGACTACGAATCAAAAGGCCGCAGGTTCGAATCCTGCATGCCGCACCAATCGAGAATGAAGCCCTCGGAAACGGGGGCTTTTTCTACGCGGCATTAGCTCAGCTGGATAGAGCGTTTGACTACGAATCAAAAGGCCGCAGGTTCGAATCCTGCATGCCGCACCAATCGAGAATGAAGCCCTCGGAAACGGGGGCTTTTTCTACGCGGCATTAGCTCAGCTGGATAGAGCGTTTGACTACGAATCAAAAGGCCGCAGGTTCGAATCCTGCATGCCGCACCAATCGAGAATGAAGCCCTCGGAAACGGGGGCTTTTTCTACGCGGCATTAGCTCAGCTGGATAGAGCGTTTGACTACGAATCAAAAGGCCGCAGGTTCGAATCCTGCATGCCGCACCAATCGAGAATGAAGCCCTCGGAAACGGGGGCTTTTTCTACGCGGCATTAGCTCAGCTGGATAGAGCGTTTGACTACGAATCAAAAGGCCGCAGGTTCGAATCCTGCATGCCGCACCCTTTTAAATTGAAGCTCCCGCCAAGGGAGCTTTTCTTTTACGTGCCCAGCACATGGATTCGAACCTTGGTAAAGGCGCGAGCGTAAAGAAAACGCGGAGCGTTTTTAGCGAGCGGGCGAGGCCGCCGGCAGGCGGGCGAAGCCGGGGCGGGCGGCGCAGCCGGCCGCATGAACGGGGATGACGTCGTTCGTTGATACGGTTGCTGCGAGATTCTGGCTCCCCGATCGAGGGGCAGAGCACCCTCGGCTATCAAACTTCAACTATTCATAGGGTTAGAACGGAATTGCCGAGTATGGAGGAATTCGCGTTGCGGTGACCTGCGGTTTTGTTTTAGCAATGTGCGCTGTACTCGGAGATTCGGCATTAACCCTATCAATAGTTGAAGTTCGTGATCGCAAGAAGGTAAAAATCCTTCTTGTATGCGCGCGGGAATCTAGGTTAAGATAGTGCAGCTGTTACGGAGAGCTGACCGAGAGGCCGAAGGTGCTCGCCTGCTAAGCGAGTATGCCCCAAAAGGGCATCTGGGGTTCGAATCCCCAGCTCTCCGCCAGTATGATTTGCATGAAGGGTCCCGCAAGGGGCCCTTT
>CAVDZW010000003.1:0-2080 GCA_963613305.1 bacterium
CGCTTGCCCACCACGGGGCGCTCCTCCTGCGAGAGCTTGCCCATCATGCGCATCACGGCCGTGAGCTCGCCCTTGCGGCCGAGCAGCGCCACGCGCGCCTCCTCGAGCTTGTCGGCTGTGTCGGCCGACTCGATCATCTCTTTGGCCTTGCTCTCGAGCGCGGCCAGATCGTCGATCAGACTCATCGATCATCCTTTCTCAATAAAAAACCGTCCTTGGGACATAACCCCAAGGACGGTTGAATTCCGCGGTACCACCTCGATTGGCTGCCGGATGTTCTGCCCGGCATACCCCCTTTTGCCCCTTGTCGCCAGGGCCGGCGGCTCCCCTACTCAGGCTGCCCGCTACGCAGGCGGCCGCCCGTTCAGGCAGCAGCTCGGGAGTGAACGCATGGTCCTTGCCGCCGCAGGAAGGCTCTCAGCCCGGTGACCTTCCCTCTCTTGCCGGCGACGCAGCGGGCCGTACCCTCTCCGTCAACGCACTGGCTAGAAGGATAGCACAGGAACGGGAGCCTGCCGCAAGGTTTCGGATACCGCACACGACGGCAATGGCCACTCGCACCAGCAGCGCCGAGCGCTATGCCCCGGCAGCACAGCGACGCAAGAACCCCTCGTAGATGTCTACCAGCTCGGGCTTGAAGAACTCCACGCCTCCATGGTCGGCGCCATCGAGGAGAACAAGCTCGGCCGCATGGCCGCATTGGCGCAGGCGCTCGTAGAGATCGACCGAGTTTGCCGCGCTCACCGTGCGATCTTTGGTGCCGTGCACGATAAGCATCGGGCAGGTCGGGGTCGCCTCGTCGATATGCGTGGTCGCCGTCCCCTCGGCGCAGAGCTCCGGATGCTCGCGCAGGTTCACGCCGCCCATCATCATGCCCTCGGGACTTGCTGGCAGCCCATGCTCGACCGTGGTGGGATACCAGTCCTCGTGCATGAGGTTCACAGCGCCGTACCAGTCGATCACGCCGCGCACGGGCACCGCATCCTGCAGCATGGCATCCTGCTCATCGGGGATGAGCAGCGAGAACACGGCCGTATGCCCGCCCGAGGAGTTGCCGCCCACAAAGACCCGCTCGGGGTCCGCGCCGAACTCCTCGGCATGTTCGTGCACATAGCGCACGGCGCACTGGGCGTCGTGAATCTGCGCAGGGAACGCGGCCTGCGAGGAATCGCGGTACTCGACGACCGCAATAACCACGCCACGGCGCGCAAGCTGGGCGAGCTGCGGCAGGTCGCGGTAGCAGTTCTGCTTTTTCCACGCCGACCCCTGCACATAGACCAGGCACGGGAACGCCGCGGCCAGCGCCGCCTGGCCGGCACGCGCCGCATCCTCGCGCGCAAGGCGCAGCTCACGCGTGGAGGGAACCAAAACCTGCAGGTGCAGGTCGCCCGTCTCGCGCGTTGCATATACCACGTTCGCGCGCAGCTCCACGCCCATCTCGCGCCCCGTGGTGCTCACGTGCCGCGCACCCTCAACAGCGCCCGTGAACTCGGGAAACTCCTCGTATGACCAGTCCTTGACCTCCATATGTCCCCTTTCGCGCGTGCTTCTCAAACGTTTGCAATCAAACATAGCACCGCACCGGCATGCCACACGCGCAACGGATACACTGGCAGGCAGGCAATCAAAAACAAGGAGCGAACATGGCCAACAAGAAAACCAAAATGAGCCGCCGCGACGCCGAGAAGGCCGCGGCCAAGTTCCGCAAGCTCGAGCAAAAGCTCTGGATGCGCGAATACCTGCTCAAGATCGCCGAGTTCGATGGCGACACCGTGGCGCCCGCCAACGGCGCCGAGGCACGCGGAGAGGCTATGGCCCAGCTCTCCGGCGAGCATCATGCGCTCCTCACCAAAAAGAGCTCCCGCGCCAAGGCGGCGGCCGCAAAGCGCGCGGCGGCATCGGGCAAGCTGGACGACGCGCAGCTCGCCGACGAGGTGCACGTGCTCGAGCGCGACCAGCGCGAGGCGCTCGCCATCCCCACCGAGGAGGCCGCCGCGTGGACACGCCTCACTTGCGAGGCCAACGCCTGCTGGCGCAAGGCCAAGCTCGCCAACGACTGGGAGAGCTTTGCCCCCTACAT
>CAVDZW010000003.1:2090-2854 GCA_963613305.1 bacterium
TGAGCTCGCTCAAGCACCAAGCCGAGCTCATGGACCCCGCACGCGACCCCTACGACGTCTGGCTCGATCAATACGAGCGCGGTCTCTCCGCCGCCTCGTTCGACGCCTTTTGCGAACAGGTCAAGGCGACCGTCGTACCGCTCGTGCATGCAATCGGCGAGCGCGGGCAGCAGGAGCGCCCGGCCTTTATGGGCGCCCGTGTGAGCGAGGCCACGCAGCGCGCGATCTCGCTCGACCTCATGCGGCTTGTAGGCCTTGCCGAGGACGACTCGACGCTCGCCTACACCGAGCACCCGTTCTCGGAGGGCTTTGCCCCCGGGGACGCGCGCGTGGCAACGCATATCTACGAGGACGACTGCCTCTCCAACGTGTTCAGCATCATCCATGAGTCAGGCCATGCCCTCTATGAGCTCGGCGTGAACCCGGCCTACGCGCGCACCTGCCTCGAGGGCGGCACCTCCATGGGCATCCACGAGAGCCAGAGCCGCTTTTTTGAGAACATGGTGGGCCGCAGCCGCGAGTTTATGGGGCCGCTCCTCGGCGTGCTCCGCAAGCATGCGCCCGAGGTCTACGGCACGGTCTCGGAGGACGAACTCTACCGCGCGGTGAACATCGCCCAGCCCACGCTCATCCGCACCGAGGCCGACGAGCTCACCTATCCGCTGCACGTGATGGTGCGCTACGAGATCGAGCGCCTGCTCTTTGCCGGCGAGGCCACGGGCGCCGACGTACCCGAGCTCTGGAGCCGCTTTATGCAGCAATAC
>CAVDZW010000004.1:0-6395 GCA_963613305.1 bacterium
CAGACCATCTCGCTTCTCCGCAGTATCCGGTTCTCAAGGTACCCGCTGGCGGCTCCCGGTCGTTTCGACCGGCCCGCGCGGCAAGGAGATATATTGCCAGAACGTTTCTGTGCGTAAAGGCACTATTTGGCCCTTCATATTTCCTTCACAACTCGCCCTTTTGCTGCCCGTTTCGATACTACATATTGTGTTGCCGAGACGTTCATCGACTAATGGCTACCGCTCGCCGAGCCTGGATATCTTTTTGAGCTGCAAAAACCTAGTCGATTTTTTCTCCGCGAGCCAAAGCGCATGCCTTATCGAGCAGGATATCGCGCGCTTCGACGGTCTCGGCCTCCACATAAATGCGCACGATGGGCTCGTTTCGGCTCGGACGGAGCAGAATCCACGACTCATCGGGGAACTCCAGCCTGAGCCCGTCCATATGACTCACCGTGGTGGGAACCATACCGGCAACCGTCTCGGGATTAAGGCCGGGGAGCATCATGCGGAACGACTCGATCTCCTCGGCCTCGAGGCGAATGTCCTTTTTGGTGCGGCGCGTCTTGCCAAAGGCCGATTCGAGCTCGCTCACGAGTACGCCAAGCGGTTTGCCCGTCTTTGCCATGAGTTCGCACAGCAAGAGGGCAGCAAAGAGTCCATCGCGCTCGGGCATATAGCTCGGGATCGAGATGCCGCCCGTCTCCTCCCCCGCGATAAGAACTCCGCCCTTGGCGATCTCTCTATATATATGTTTGAAACCGACCGGCTTGACGGTCACGCGGCAGCCCATGGCCTTGGCAAAACGGCGCAGCGTCACCGAGGAGTTCTGGTTGACGACCACGCGCCCGCTCTCGCCGCGGTTCTCTATAAGGTGACCGGCAAGAAGCGCCATGATCGTATCGGCCGGAACGAACCAGCCGTTCTCGTCAACCGCACCCACGCGGTCGCCATCGCCGTCGGTCACAAGGCCCACCATGGCACCGCCCGAGACCACAGCCTCCTCGCAGTCGTCGACCCAGGGCTCCACGGGCTCGGGGTGGAAGACGTCATGCTCCTCGTCGATTGTGTTGTGGATCTCGCGCACCTCGACGCCCATGCTCTTGAGCAGATCGGGCATGCAGCCGCGCCCAGCACCGTAGAGCGGATCGTAGACGACCTTGAGATGAGCAGACGAAATCAGCTCGCCGTCGACGCTTTGAGCAAGATGCTCGAGATAGGGCCGCATGATATCGAGTTCCTCAAAGGAGCCACGCGCCTCGGGGGCGTCGGGGTCGATCTCGTCTTCGAGAACCTCGTTAAAGTCGGTATTTGCCGTGCCGCCATCGGCCATGCGGAGCTTGACCTCCATGTATTCGATGGGATGGTGCGACCCCGTGACCATGAGGCCGCCGCACGATTTGGCGTCCGAAACGAGCGCACGCGTAAGCGCGGGAAGCGGCACGCAGCCGTCGCTCAAGTAGACCTTGATGCCGTGAGCCGCGATGACGCGCGCCGCAAGCTCGGCAAAGTCACGCGCGCCCGGCCGGGCATCGTAGGCAACATAGGCGCAATCGTGCTCGACGCTCTGCGCCCAGATCCGCGCGGCCGCATCTGCAACACGCGCTACGTTTTCGTGCGTAAAGTCGCCGTCGAGACGAGCTCGCCAGCCACCGGTATCGAAGTGAATGATGGCGCTCACGCGACCACCCTTTCGCATATATATGTCTCCAACTTTGTGAGGTATACCCCGCCTGGGGGAACGCATTACGCAAAAGGCCGAATGCCCGAGCGCTCTCCACGAGCGTTCGGGCATTCGCATTCAAAGGTATCTTCGCTGGCGATCGGCCGGCAGCCTACTAGCGCTCGAGAACCCCCAGGGCCTCGGCCATTGCCGCCGTGGTGCGGGCCGTGGTGCCGCAGCAGCTGCCCACGAGCTTGGCGCCGGCACGGCTCCACTCCGTACACGCGCGCGCAAAAGCCTCGGGACGCTCGTTCCACACGGGGGCACCGTTGACCATCACCGGCTTGCCGGTACTCGGGCGCACCATAACGGGAGTCGTGGCGGCCTCGACCATGCGCGGCGCGCAGGCGGTTGCAGCCTTAATGGAGCAGCAGTTGACGCCCACCGCGGCGGCACCGTACTTTTCGGCATAAACAACAGCCGCCTCGATGTTGAGACTGTCGCCCATAAGGTCGCCCGCATCGTCGACGGCAAAGCTCACGAACACGGGCATCCCGTCGGCGGCGTCGAGCGCGCCGGCAAGCGCCGGCTGCAGGTCGCGAATAGAGGTAAAAGTCTCGAGCAGGAGTGCGTCGACCCCGGCCTTGAGCAGCGCATAGGCCTGCTCGCGATAGGCGTCGCGCGCGGCGCGGAACTCGGCGGAATCCTCCGCAAACCAATCGATACCGCACGGACCCATGGATCCCAGGAGCGCCTGGCCGCCCGCACGGCGCGCGTCGTCGACGGCATAGCGGTTGACCTCGCCCACCGAAGGCGCGATGGCATCGCGTTCGAGCGCCGGCGCGCTCGCGCAAAACGTGTTGGTGATGAGCACCTGCGCGCCCGCCGCCTCGTACAGGCGGTGCGCATGGGTAACGGTTTGCGGCTCGGCAGCATTCCAAAACGCAGGGGGAACATCCTCCGCGCCGTATTCCGACATGAGCACGCTGCCCATGGGGCCTTGCGCGAGCAAGGTCTCCGAATCCAGGCGCTCCATAAGCTCGGACGCGCCGCTCCGGTTGTAATACGAGGTATCAAAGGAGGCCATGGCTACCCCTCTACGTTGATTCCCTGCTTCTCGAGATAGGCGAGCCAACGGTTCATGGTGTCCTCGGAAAGGGCGTGCTCCATCTGGCAGGCCTCCTCGTCCGCACGTTCAAAATCGACACCGAGTTCCTGCGAAAGGAAGGTGCGAAGCAAACGATGGCGACGCCATACGTCGCCGCCGATCTGACGGCCCTTTTCGGTGAGCATGACCTTGCCGTAGTGCGACTGCTCGACCATGCCCTGAGACTTGAGGGCGGTCACCGCCTTGTTGACGGAAGCCTTGGAGACCCCGAGGCGCTGGGCGATGTCGACGGAGCGAACGCCCTCGGTCTCGCCGTCTTCGCGCTCGATACGCACCATGCACTCAAGGTAGTCCTCGTTGGCCATGGTGAGGTGAGCCGCATGCGGAGCGGCTTCGGCGTGCTTGGTCTCGGTAGTTTCCATGAACGGTTCCCTTCAAAGATGCTCTGCCGATTTTACCCCATATCGATAAAAGAAGCGCCTGAGCCGTGAGTGCTAGAGTACAGAGGTTACACAGCTAGTTATATTGATGGGAGCATCATGGTCCAAAACGGAAACACCCCCGACGTGCTCGAGCGCTTTTTGCGCTACGTGCAGGTGAACACCGAGTCGTCCGACGCCAACTGCGATCAGGTGCCGTCGAGCCCCGTGCAGTTTGACCTCGCCAACCTGCTTGCCGACGAGCTCGGCGAGCTCGGTGCGCAAAACGTGAACGTGGACGAGCACTGCTATGTGACGGCCCGCATTGAGGCAAGCAAGGGCGCCGGGGACAAGCCGGCCCTCGGCCTGATCGCGCACCTCGACACCACCGAGGTCGCGCCCGGCGCCGGCGTGAAGCCGCATATCGTGCACTACGAGGGCGGCGACCTCGTGTGCGGCGTCGTTGACGGCAAGCCCGTCGCCATGACCGAGGCCAAGCTCCCCGAGCTGGCCGACGTTCGCGGCGAGGACCTCGTGTGCACCGACGGCACGACTCTTCTCGGCGCCGACGACAAGGCCGGTGTGGCCGAAATCATGTCGCTCGTGCGCCGTCTGCACGAGAACCCCGAGATTCCGCACCCCGCGCTCGGCATCTGCTTTTGCCCCGACGAAGAAATCGGGCACGGCGCCTCGCTGCTCGACATTCCCGCGTTCGGCTGCGAATACGCCTACACGGTCGACGGTGGCCCTATCGGCGAGCTTGAGTGGGAGTGCTTTAACGCCGCCGAGGCCATCGTGACCTTTGACGGCTACTCGATCCACCCTGGCGACGCCAAGGGACGCATGGTCAATGCGAGCAACCTGTTCACGCGCTTTCATGCGATGCTGCCCGCAGCCGAGCGTCCGGAATATACCGAGGGCTACGAGGGCTTTATCCATATCGAAGGCGTTTCGTCGACGGTCGACCACGCCACGGCGCGCTACATCGTGCGCGATCATAGCGCCGAGAAGTTCCAGGCAAAGCTCGACCTGATCGAGGCCGCAGCCGCGTTCATGAATAAGGAGCTCGGCGAGGAGCGCATTAAGGTTGAGGTCAAACAGCAGTACCGCAACATGGCCGAAGTCGTGCGCGAGTATCCGCAACTCATCGATATCGCCAAGGAGGCGCATCTTGCTGCCGGCGTGGAGCCGCGCGAGCTGCCGATCCGCGGCGGCACCGACGGCGCCCAGCTCTCGTTCCGTGGTCTCCCTTGCCCCAACCTGGGCACGGGCGGTTATTGCTGCCATGGCGTGAACGAGTTCGTTCCGGTGAGTTCGCTCGTGAAGATGGTCGATGTTCTCGAGGAGCTCGTCAAGCGCTTTGCCTAGAGGCTTTAAGCTGCCGGCCTCACCCGATGCCGGCGGCCCGCCCCGACCCACATTCACCGGATGCGCATACGGTCCGCGCGACCCACATTCGCCGGATGCGCATACGGTCCGCGCGACCCACATTCGCCGGATGCGCATATGGTCCGCGCGACCCAAACAAAGAAAGGGATCCGGTGCCGAGCTGGATCCCTTTCTTGCTTAAGCGGTTGCTTGTGCGGACGCGTCCTTGCGCGCAGGCCGTTAGCTCGAGCTGGACTCCTCCGAATCGCTCGAGGTGTCGGTCGTGGTTGCGGTGCCGTTCGACCAGTCGGTGGTGCTGTTGTTCGAGAGGTCGCCGACCGTGCCGCCGCTACCCGACTTGCCCATGGTCTGCGGACCCTCGGGGTCCTCGCCGGCGTCGACGCGCTCCATCATCTCTTTGAGCTCGTCCTCGTAGACGAACACGTAGCTCACGCCGTTGATCATCGTATCCTCGCCGGCGTAAGACGGCAGGTTGGCGGAGTAGATGTTGTCGACGTCCATACCGCGCATGGAGTTGATGATCGACACGATGTCGGAGGGCTCCATGTCGGTGATGATCATGTCGGAGAGCGAGTTGATGAGGCTCACGAGCTTGGTGGCATCGAAGTTGTTGAGCACCTGTTTGGCCAGGGCGCCGAGTACCATGCGCTGGTGGCGCATGCGGGTGTAGTCGCCGTCGGCAAACTGGTGGCGCGCGCGGCTGAAGGTCAGCGCGGCCTCGCCGTCCATGTGCTGCTCGCCGGCCTCGATGTCGACCGGGCCCGCCTCGCGGTCGGAAACCTCGTCGCCCTCGGGAACCGTGATGTCGATGCCGCCGACGGAATCGATGAGCGTCTTCATGCCGTCAAAGTTGACCTCGGCGTAGTGCGAGATCTTCTTCTCGCCGTCGAACAGCAGGTCGTTGACGGCATCAACCATGCCCGTGGCGCCATCCATGGCATGCGCGGCGTTGATCTTGATGGTCGAGCCCTTGTAGGTGACCTTGGTATCGCGTGGGATGGAGATGAGCGTGGCCTGCTTCTCCTTGGGGTCGATGCGCGCGAGGATGATCGAGTCGGAGCGGTAGCTCTCCTCGCCCGGGCGGCCGTCGGTGCCGAGCAGCAGCACGTAGAACGGATCGGAGCTCACGTTGGAATCGGCAAGGTTTGCGAGCAGGTCGCTGGTGATGACCTCGCCGTTGTGCATCTTGCTCGTTACGTTGGCAAGCCAGAGGCCGGCCGCGGCGACACCGCACACGAGCACGCCCACGATCGTGGAGAGAACGATGCGCTTGGTGAGGCGGCGACGGTTGCGCTGACGGGCGCGCTCGGAATAGCGCCCGACGTTCTCGCGGCTGTAGAGGCGACTGCTCGTTGCAGCAGAGGTTTTTCGGGTGGTGTTCTTCACCGGCTTTTTGTTGAACATTGGGCTACCTGCACTAGTCCTCGGTCGGGTCGGGAACGGTCGCATGCTCCACGACAGCCCCAAGGTCTTGCAATTTCTCTACAAAGCGCTCGTATCCGCGCTTGATGTGGTGAACGGCCGAAACCTCGGTGATACCGTCGGCAACGAGGCCGGCGACAACAAGCGCCGCGCCGCCACGGAGGTCGGGCGAGGTGACCTGCGCGCCCGAGAAGCCCGAGACGCCGTGGATCATGGCGTGGTGGCTCTCGATGCGGATGTCGGCACCCATGCGCACCAGCTCGGATGCGAACATAAAGCGGTTCTCGAAGATGTTCTCGGTGATGACTGAGCTACCGTCGGCAAGCGCGGCCACGGCCATGACCTGCGGCTGCATGTCGGTGGGGAACCCGGGAAACGGAAGGGTCTGGATATCGACCGGCTTTATGTGCTCGGC
>CAVDZW010000005.1:0-2977 GCA_963613305.1 bacterium
GCGCCCGCGCAGCGCAGGCGCGTTCCTTGCCGGGGCGGCCGCCGTGCCACCTTTTGCGGTCAAAAAACCAGCACGGCCCCGGCGATAAATGCAAGATTAAGGGCCTGCATCCCGCGCCCTTGTCGACCGCGCGGGGCTACTATAGGCGTATCTGCCCAATGCCCTGCCGGGCGCGATTGCGAAAGGCCGTGACGTGTCCTTCTTCTTTAAACGCAAGACAATCGAAGAGTCGCACGCCACCGCAACCAAGAGCCGCAAGCCTCTTGGCGCGATCTCCGACGTACGTACCAAGGCGCTCATCACGTCTGTTATCTCTCTTCTCGTCATCTTTGCCGTGGCGGCAGGGTTCAACAGCTACCTCGACCAGATGTTCTTTAAAGAGAGCTCCGGGCACCTCGCGACAACCTACAAGCAGGTGGCCGGGACCTTTAAGCTCTTTGCGCACCGCAACTGGAGCCTGCTCGACGACTGGGAAGATGGCCTGGAGTACGTGTCGGAGCCCATGGACCTCGACGCGACCATGAAGTATTACAAAGAGATCCAGGGCACTTGGGGCTATAGCGAGTTCTATCTCTTTAACGAGGGCGACAACTACCTCACCGCCTCGGGGCGCGTTGGCACGGCCGACAGCATCTCCGATACCTTTACCGAGATGTACAAGAAGAAGGGACCGACGGTCTCGAGCTACATCGCGTCGAGCGGCAAGCGCAAGATCGTTTTTGCACAGCCGCTAAAAAGGACGGTCGAGGCCGACGGGATCAGCTATACCGGCATCGCCATCTCGTATGACAACAGCTATGTCGAAAACCTCGTCACGAGCGCCATCTCGAACGAGACCAGCGACTGCTATGTTGTGCACAAAAACGGAGACGTGGCCTTTTCACTCCAGAACAAGAGCGTATTCACCGAATTTGTCTCGAACGTGCCGAACTACCTCGAGGACAATGCCGAGTTTGCCATCGGCTCCGTGTCGCAGCTCAGGCGCGCGATCCGGAACGAATCAAAGGTCCGCACATTGGCCACCTACCGGGGCTCGAGCTACTACGTGGTCAGCCAGTCGGCCGACATCCTTGACCTGAGCATCGTGTGCATCGTCAAGGCAAGCGAGACCGATTCGGCTCTCTACCACGTGCGTAACGCCACAACCCTCATGCTGATTCTGCTTTCGGTCGTACCGTTCTGCGGTGTCGGCGCGATTCTTTTCAGTAGATACCGCGACCGGCTCACGCGCGAATCGCAGGAGCGCCAGGAGGCGCTGCACAAGCAGGACATGACGCTGCAGCTCCTGCATGGCATGGCCGAGACGGCCGACCGCTACACCGTCGTGGACCTAGTCAGCGAGACCTACGAGTACCACGAGCACCTGCTCGACCACAATATCTACGAGGAGTCCGGCGATTACGCCAGCCTGCTCAAAGAGATGTCGGCGCGCTATACCGCGCTCACCGACGACGACAACGCCAAGCTCGACCGCCTGATCTCCATCGAGTCGCTCCGAGAGCACCTGCGCTCGAGCAGCGACCGCATCAAGTTCGAGTACGCCTCGCGCTCCGAGGCAATCTACATGCTCATGACCGTGGTGCCGATCGAGTTCGGCGAAGACGGCGAGCTCGTGCGCGTCATACTCATCGGACAGGACATCGGGCTGCGTAAGGAGCTCGAGAGCGCCGCCAACACCGACAACCTCACCGGCATCTTCAACGAGCGCTACTTCAACAAGATCCTGGGCATCAAGGAGTTCAGGCGCATTCCGTTCACGCTGTTCTACCTCGACCTCGACCGCTTTAAGCCCGTCAACGACACATACGGGCACGAGATGGGCGACCGTGTGCTCAAGCAGGTCGGCGCACGAATGCAGGCGTGCGTGCGCGCCAACGACTTTGCGTTCCGCATCGGCGGAGACGAGTTTGCGCTCATCGTCACGGGCGGGATGAAGGACGCGGATTGCGAGCGCATGAAGGAGCGCGTTGAGGAGCAAATCCGCGCGCCTTACGACATCGACGGACTTGAGGTCACGATTGGCGTGAGCTGCGGTTACGCTTCATGGCCCGAGGACAGCCCGAGCATCGCCGGCGTGCGCGTGCTCGCCGACAGCCGCATGTACGAAGATAAAAGCGCCCACCACGCCGAGTACGGCGAGGTGCGATAACGGGAGCGCGGCGACGCGGCGGCACGCGGCAGCGGTGGCAGCGGCGGCGACCGATATGGCAATGGCGGCGGCGGCCGATATGGCGATGGCGATCCGACGATTACGGTTCAAAACCTACTATTCTGGCGAGATGGACGGGTATCAAGTTTTTGAACCGCCCCCCCACGAGCGAGGCTTGTAGCAACGGGAATTTGGCTCAGGGGACAGGCCAGCGACCTGAGCGGCAAGTCCTAAATGGCGGCGAGCAGTGCCTCGCAGCCTGCGAGCACGTCCTCGTAGGTGGCGTCAAAGTCGCCGGTGCACCAGGGATCGGCAACGTCGTGGGGATCGTCGGTCCAATCGAGCAGGCGGCTCACCTTGCCGTCCGGGTCGCCGTGCAGAATGCACTCGAGGCCCCAAGCGTTCTCGGCATCCATGTAGACGATATGGTCCCAGCGCGCGTACTCGTTGCGTGTTATCTGGCGGGCGCGATGTGGACGCATGGGAACGCCAACCTCGCGCAGCTTGCTTGCAGTGCCGCGGTGCGGCGGATTACCGATCTCCTCGCGCGAGGTGGCGGCGGAGTCGACCTCAAACTCGTCCTCGCGACCGGCGCGGCGAACGAGCTCCTCAAACACGAATTGCGCCATAGTCGAGCGGCAGATGTTGCCGTGGCAAATAAAAAGTACGCGGGTCATGGACGTGCTCCTGCTCATTCTTTTGCTAAAACAAAAAACCCGCCGGAGAACCGACGGGTCTTAAAATTCGTGGTCGCGGGGGCAGGATTTGAACCTACGACCTCCGGGTTATGAGCCCGGCGAGCTACCAGACTGCTCCACCCCGCAATGT
>CAVDZW010000006.1:0-423 GCA_963613305.1 bacterium
GCCGAAAGGCCCTCCGCGTGCCCCGTGCTCAAAAAAGACGGTTTCCGGTACCCTGGAGCGAAAAGTCCAGGTGGCCACGGTTTTGCCCTCGCATTCCCGCAGGTCAGAAAATGGGACCGCCCCGGTATACAAAAGGGATTCCGTCTAGGCTACCGGAAACCGTCATTTTTGGGATTCCGCTCGCGCCGTTGAGCGAGCCGGCTGCGTGCCGGTGTCGGTGTGGCTTGGCGCTCAGATACAATGAAGCCACCATACAAAGCGAGCGGGACGGGGACCTGCTCGCCGAACAGTGGAGGAATCATATGAAGAAGAAACTTTGGGCCATTCCGCTTATGCTCTTCGCTGCCTTTTGCCTGGCGTTTTTGCCCGGCTGCGGCGGTCCCAGCGCGGAAGAGGTCATTACTTCCGACGTGACCGAGGCGC
>CAVDZW010000006.1:484-2775 GCA_963613305.1 bacterium
GCTCGACGAGGTCAAGAGCTGCGATGACGACCTTGTCGAGGAGCTTACGAGTGCGGTGGACAGCAGTGAGTTCAGCAAGCTTGGCGTAGACGTCGCCGATTTTGCCAAGGTGTTCCTCGGCGGCTTTAAATACAAGATCAAAGACGTCGTGGTTGACGAGGATGCCGGCACCGCCACGGCCAAGGTCGATGTTACGTGCAAGTCCATGAACACGATCGTGAGCGACTTTACCCAGAAGTTCAGCACGCAGGCGCTCGAGAATGCTGACAAGTCCGAGGACGAGCTCTATAAGCTCGGTGGCGAGATCCTGATGCAGTCGGCCAAGGATTGCGAGACCCATACCACCGAGTGCAGCTTTGAGTACAAGCTCGATGACAACGGCGAGTGGGAGGCGCAGGACAGCGTCGAGACCGAAATCGCGTCTGCGTTGAGCTAAACGGCTGTTGCCACATATCTGCCTAGCTGAGGGGTGCCGCCAGGTGCCCCTCTTTTATTGAGGGCGTCGTTGCTTTTTGGACAGGGGTCCGCGGGGCGGGCGAGTGCCCAGGCCAAAATCATGGTGTAACCCGGCCGTCCGTGGAGCAACACACGCGCCGGTCGTCGGCGCGTCTCGATTGTTCTTTCGGCCCTGCGGGCGGCGGCCTGCCGTCCTGGCTACTCGCCGAGCGCGATCTGCACGAGCTCGGCCGGGGTGTCGATAACGTATTCGGCGCCCTCGGCCTCGAGCTCGGCGCGGCCGCGGAAGCCCCAGCTCACACCGCAGACCTTGAGGCCGGCGTTGTGGCCGCACCGTACGTCGACATTCGAATCGCCCACATAGAGCGTGGTCGCCGGGTCGGCGTCGAGCTCATTTAGCACGTGCAGGGTGATGGGCGCCGCCGGCTTGGGCGGAAACGCGTCGACGCGCCCCTGCACGAGCTCAAAACGCCCGGCTCCAAAGTAGCGCTCAACGAGCGGTGCGGCCGAGATATGGTCCTTGTTGGTGAGAACCGCGAGTGTGATGCCGGCATCGTGCAGCGCATCGAGCATCTCCGGCACGCCCTCGTAGGGGGCGGTGCGGTCCTCTTTGTGTGCGTCGTAGTACGAGATTTGCTCGGCAAGCGCTCGCTCAAAGGTCGCCGCGTCGCCCGCGAACTCTGCGGGCATGAACCGCTCCACGAGCTTGGCCACGCCGTTGCCGACCTTGTAGCGGTACTCGTCCACCGAGAACGTGGGCCACCCAAAGAGCTCGCAGGTATGGTTGCCGGCGGCAGCGAGGTCCTCGAGCGTGTTGAGGAGCGTGCCGTCGAGGTCGAAGATCACGTGCGAAAATGCGGCTGACATGGGGTTCCAATCGGGTTGAACGGTTGTTGCAGGCGCTCACCATGATAGCGCTGCTGTTTTCGGTGCGTCCGCACTGTACGGGTGCCGTTTGTAGGCTGCGCACGGGCTACCGGATGGCTGCCGGGCGTGGTCAGTTCGGAAGGGCGTCCAAGTTTTGGGGCGCAGTTCGTTGGCTCGAAACGTGGATGCTTTGCGCGGAGTTGCCGTCCTCGCTACAGGCTCAGGCTCTCGCTCGTGGCAGTGCAGGTGAGCTCTCCGGTGCGCACGCCGCGCAGGCCCAACAGGCGGTCTGCCAACTCGTACACGCGCGCGCCGCGGCCCTTGAGGGCGATGATCTCGAGGCAGTTGTGGTGGTCGAGATGCACGTGCATGGTCGAGACGATCTCGGCGGTGTAGTCGTGCTGGATGGCGTCGAGCCGCTGCGTGAGGTCACCCGTGTGATGGTCGTAGACCATGGTGAGCGAGCCGATGACCTGCGCATCTGGCGTTCGAAGCTCCTCTTTGACGAGCGAGGCGCGAATGAGGTCGCGCACGGCCTCGGAGCGGTTGGCGACATCGCCGCGCCGGGCGATTTGCTCGTCGAACTTGCGGAGCAGGTCGTCGGGCGCGGTCACCGAAAATCGCACGAGCTCCGATGCCGGGGGTTCCGGGTGCGCAGCCATCTGCGCGGGCGCGGGCGCGGGCGTATGGCCATGGCCGTGGGAATGCTCATGCGCGTGGTCGTGGCCATGGGCATGTTCGTGCTCCTGCTCGGCCTCGTGCGCGTGGCCGTGCCCAGCCATGCCCTCGATCGCGTCGGCACCTTGATGCTCGTGCACGTTACACCAGCTTGACGCTGCCGACCGAGTTGTGGTCGGCCTCGATGGCCTCCTCGTAGTCGGCGAGCGCCTTGTGGGCCTCGTCGAGTGCGGCCATGCAGGCCTCGAGCTTGGTGCCGATGCGCTCCATATCGAAGTTCTCGGTGGCGT
>CAVDZW010000007.1:0-10004 GCA_963613305.1 bacterium
TGGCAGTACTTACGACGCGGCTGACGTGCAGAATAATCATTAGCCATGTCAAAATACCTTTCATTTGGCAACGCACCGGCCGGCGCGCTGCCGCTCACGTACTAAAGGGACGTCCGTTTTAGAACGGGATGTCCTCATCGTAGACCTCGACGGCGGGCGGAGCCTGCACCGGGGCCTGCGGACGGGGTGCCTGGGAACGACTCGGAGCCGGGGCATAGCCGCCCTGGTTACCGTAGCCGCCGTCTTGGCCTTGGCCACGACCGCTCATAAACTCGATTTCGTCCACGATGACCTCGAGCTTGGAACGACGCTGGCCGTCGCGCTCCCAAGAGCTGTAGCGAAGCTTGCCCTCGATCGCGACCTTGCTCCCCTTGTTGAGGAAGCGGCTCACGGCCTCAGCGCGAGCACCGAACATCGTGCAGTCGACGAAGTTCGGATAATCCTCCCACTCGCCGGTCTGCTGGTTGCGGCGACGGTCGTTGACCGCAACGCCGAAAGAGAGAACCTGCGTGCCGCCCGCCGTGGCGCGGAGCTCGGGATCACGCGTGAGGTTTCCGCTGATGTTTACTCGATTGATGCTCATGTAACTCACTCCTCACAGACAGGGATGCATTCCCGGTCCAAACAGTCTTACTCCTGGTCGTCGCGACGGACGATCATGTGGCGAACGACGGCGTCGCTGATGCGCAGGACGCGGTCGAGCTCGGCGATCTGAGTAGGATCTGCGTGGAAGTTGATGAGGGTGTAGTCACCTTCGGTGAGCTTGTTGATCTCGTAGGCGAGCTTGCGCTTGCCCCACTCGTCAACGTTGTCAACCTTGCCGTTGCCCTCAGCGATCGTGGTGTCGATGCGCTTCATAACAGCGAGACGGGTCTCGGGATCGAGAGCAGGGTCAACAAAGAACAGCAGTTCATAGGCCTTCATATTGTCACCTCCTCTGGGCTTAAGGCTCCAGGTCGTGAAGGTGCGCCCGGAGCAGGAAAAGACTTGCTAACTATAGCTGGCAGGTCCCGCGTGCTCAAGAACGCCGAGCTACGACCTCATGACTTCCACAAATCCCAGTAGCTGGATTTTCCAACGGCTAAAGGTGATGCGCGCGGGGTTTTGCTATGGCGAACCTTGGCCGCATCTGACCACCCAGAGGCAGATGCCGGCAAAAGCCGAGAGTCACGGCTCAAAACCATGCCGAGGCACCCCCTGCTCAAAAGATAATCGCCACCATATGCCCAGATACGGGTATACACTCACCCCAAACGCAACCAGAAAGCAGGTCCCTATATGTGCGATCAGTGCAACTGCGCTCCGACGAACGGTGCCGAGTCCGCAGCCAAGAACCAGAATATCTCGTCCATGTGCCTCGTATGCGGCAAGGACAACCCTTTCTCGCTCAATGCCCAGTTTGTCGAGAATGCAGAAACCGGCGAGGTCACCTGCTATTTTGAGCCGCAGGAGATGCACCAGAGCTACCCCGACCGCGTGCACGGCGGCATCTCGGCTGCGATTCTCGACGAGGCGATCGGGCGTGCCGTGCAAATCGAGCACCCTGAGGTTTGGGGCGTGACCATCTCCCTCGACCTCAAATACCGCAGGCCCGTGCCCTATGGCGGCAAACTCGTATGCCACGCGCGCTGCACCAAGCTGGGCCGCCGCACCTTTGAAGGCGAGGGCGAGATTCTCGACGCCAATGGCAAGGTGGCCGTTTCTGCCAAGGGCGTCTACGCCATCTGCCCGCCCGAGTCCATGGTCGAAGGCGGCGACCTGAGCGACGTCTGGATCGAAGACGTGCGCCCGCTGCCCTAACCGGGGTAACACCCTCAAGACCTGAATTAGTAAATTCGTCGCTTCGCTTTCGACTACGCACGAACTCATAAGAATGCCTCCCATCCCTCGGATCCGAGAAATAGGAGGCATTCACCATATGCATGAGTCTCGCTGCGGAATCAGTCGTCTCGCTTCGTTATCTATCGAGGCGTTTCTTAAGAGAGGTACCCGCAGCAAGCGATGCGCCGGAAAAAACAAGCAGCGCTAGCATGAGCGGGTGCGCGGCGTCATCCCCCGTCGTGGGAAGGTTGGCGGCACCCCTTGCGACCGAATCGGTAGAGACGGTCGTGGTCACCTCAACCTTAGACACGGAACCCGCACCGTCGCCCTTTGAACCGGATGCTCCATCTCCGCCCTTGTTGGGATCGCTCTTCCCATTATTCGACGGCGCGAGCTTGGCGATCACGGTTTCTGCCTTCTTGATTTCCTTTTCGGCAGCCTTGTCGGCAAAATACTCGTCACAGTCAGTGCAATACCAGTACTCGATATTGCCCTCAGAAGTCGTAGTCGCAGCTTTTGCCTCAACGTGGGTCAGGCCGGAATGATTGTCCTCATCAAGCTCGCCATAAGCCTCGCCGCAGATTTCACAAACAGCCTTTTTAGAACAGGTTGCCGACCCGCCCGAATGCTTGCACTCGTATCCGCATTCGGTACAGACCCCATCCTTCCATTCATGCCCCTCGCCTGCGCTTACGACCACATCGCAGCAGTCCCATTTTTGCTCATGGGTGGTCGCAGTCTGAACCCATGTTTTCCCACCGGAATGGTTGTCCGGGTTGAGCTCGCCGTACTCACCCTTGCAGATAGCGCAGATTGCCTTGGCTGTACAGGTCGCCGTACCGCCCTTGTGCTCCGAAACCGCCCTGCCGCAATCGTCGCAGAGATGGTCGCCATCTGCATCGACGCAGTCCTTAGTCTCAGCCGCATCGCATCCGTCGGTCGTACATTTATGCGTATGAGTCAAAGCGGTCTCGTCGGAGGTCCAGCCGCTCCACGCATGAGCTTCATTTGCAGAAACCACGGTCTTGCCGCACGTGGGGCAAATCACAGCCGTCGTGCAATCGCCGTCGTCGGCGGCTGTGTCGTGGGAGCATTCATACCCACAAGTGGCACACTTTCCGTCCTGCCAAACGTGGGCAGCGTAACCATCTTTTTTGCTGTTCTCGGTTATCGGACAAGGTTCGTTGGTGCACTCACGCCAATGATTCGCAGCATCGCTCTTCCAGCCGTTCGTTGACCAAGCGTGATCATGCTCGATGGAGAACCGTGCGGTTGCCGTCGCCGCGGTGCAAAAGTTCGTCTGAACTGCAGCAACCTTAACCCAGTAAGAACCAGGATTGACCGGCGCCCCGGAGAGCTCCGAGCCGATTTGTCCGTCGTTGTCGCTGTACCAAGTCATGGTCTTTTCGCCGTTACCGTTATAGGTGTAGGAGACATCGCCTGCCTGCACGGCCTTGCCATCGTAAATGCTTTTGGTCACCTCGAGGTCAGACACGGAACAGCTCAAACGCGGCGAAATGCTTCCCGTTCCGCTCAGGGAGCCCGAAAGGCTCAGCCGGGAACCTGCCTCGAGCACGAGATTGCCATTGACCTCCAGCTCCGCCCCGGAACCGATATTGACCGTCTTGTCGCTCGGAACGGTAAGTGTTCCCCCGTTGGCAACCACAAGCTTTGTTCTAGTTCCAGGCCAATCAAGTTCGGTCGGCAGGTTGAGGTCTTCGTTAAGGGTTACATCTCCGTAGGCAGTCACTTCGTCCCACGTGTACACAAGGATGTTCCAATTAGCCTGCTCAGATGTATCGGCTACCGGGTTACCCATATAAGCACCATGGTAGACATAGAGCACAGCCGAACCGTTTGACCCTGTAGAGAGTTTTCCGGCGATCCCGTTGCCGTGTGCCATCAAGGAACCTGAGACCGTAACAACCCCTCCTGAGATAACCACGTCACACGAACACCCGGGGGCTCCGAGGCCTCCGCCATTGGCGCCCCACAGGCCTCCACGAGCCACATCTACGAATCCGCCAGTAATGGCGATCGTCCCAGAGCTAGAGCTCTCATAGCCTCCGCCTATGCCGCAGCATCCACCGCCCGTGCCAGTCACATCAACACGACCGCCGTTAATGGTGATGTTGCCGCCGGCCTCTCTGGAGTCACCGCCTATCCCAGCGCAGCCCGCAGCGCAATTCACAAGCAGACGGCCGCATGTTTCCTTTGCCGCGCTTTGGGCACAGATCGTGAGGCTATTTGCCTCCGCAACATGAATACCGCCCTCAACGGTAAGCGTTGCAGCATTCGAAAGAATCAGATGAACGTCGCCTTGGGCCTCCATGCGCTCATTCACCGTAGTATCGCTCGATACCACCCACCAACCAGCCGTGAGAGTTTTGACATCAGACGTAACGGTGCTGTAGGTCTCGCACGTTTGCGGAGCGCCGTTCTCGTCCAAATAGGTCACGCCTTCAGCATGGGCGATACCAGGCAGCATGGCCAGCGACGCTATAAGTGCGAATAAACCCCCTACTATCCTTTTCGCCCTCATGTCTCCCCGCCTTTCTCTCGGTTTGAGCTTTGGCTCTTACCAATGGCCAATCGAGATTGCAAATTGCAGCGATGCGAAATCGCGTGGTCAATCGGCGCACAAGAGCCCCGCACATATGGATCTCCCCATTCGGGCTAGATGCACAAATAATAACCCACTGACTTCGCAGAGGGCTTGCCTTTCGTCAACAAATAAGCTTTTTAACTGCTTGTATAACAAAGAGCAGCCAAAGAAATCCGCTGCTGCGTCTTCAAGCTCCTCAAAATAGCGCACCGTCTATAGTCAGGTATCGCGATTTGACCAGCATCCCAGCAGCTCAGCTGCCTAAAAAGCGCACTCATGAGGGACTTGAGAATTCTTCTTGCGCACCGCGGAACTTACGGTACAATAGCTAACGCACTTAACGGAGAGTTGTCCGAGTGGCCGAAGGAGCACGATTGGAAATCGTGTAGGCGTCAAAAGCGTCTCCGGGGTTCAAATCCCCGACTCTCCGCCAGATTTCTCCAAAGCGCGTCCTTCGAGGCGCGCTTTGTTTTCACCCCATGCGGAGGGGTGGCAGAGTGGTTGAATGCGGCGGTCTCGAAAACCGTTTGGCCTGTATAAGGTCACGAGGGTTCGAATCCCTCCTCCTCCGCCATTTTGAACTTAAGCCCCAACTGGGGCTTTTTTCTTAGCGGTTGAGGTTCAACTGATACGGAGCAGGAGTTCGAACCCGAAGGGGTGCTGCGCTGGAAAATACTGAAAGACGTTTTCCAGCGCAGCACCCGAGGGAACCACAAAACCCCGAGGCTTAAGCGAATACGCCAAACCCTCTCTCTTCCGCCGTTCAAGAATTACGGTCCCATCTTGGGGCTTTTTCTTTTAAAGTAGCCTGGGCTTAAACCCAAACAGCAGACTTTTACAGAGGGGGTACCGATGGGGCTCGTCCCGTCCATCATCGTCGATTCACACGCGGCATCGAACATGGTTGCCATCCCCTTTTGGCTCGAGATGCTCGCCGTCATCGCTGCATCCGTTTCGGGCGTCCTCACCGCGCGCGAGCACAAGCTCGATCTCGTCGGCGCCGTGGCGCTTGCCGTGGTCTGCGGCCTCGGTGGCGGACTTTTGCGCGATATGACGCTCCAAGTAGGTAACGTCTACATCCTCAACCAGCCCATGGCGCTGCCTATCTCCATCGCCACCGCGGCGCTCATCTATGTCTTTCCGGCAATCGTCGACAAGCCCGAGAAGCTCATCCCCGCCTTCGACATTCTCTCGGTGGGCATCTACTCCGCTACCGGCGCCGACAAAGCACTCGTATTCGGTTTTGACCCAGTGATCTGCGTCATGATGGGCTTTTTTACGGCCGTGGGCGGCGGCATGTTGCGCGACAGCTTTATGGGTGTGGTGCCGGGCATCTTCAAGCGAACGAACTTCTATGCCATCGCCTCCATCGCGGGCGCGGCAAGCTACGTGGCGCTCATCAATACCGGTCTCATGTCGAACATCCCCGCGCTCGTGGTCTGCGTGATCGTTACCGCGGGACTGCGCTGGCTCTCGATCCGCTTTGACATCAAGAGCCCCACCGAAGAAGACTTCAAGCGCCTCACGCACCCTCACGCGCGCGAAACCAAGAAAGATTCCCAAGACGCATAGCAGCAATCGCGGGCCCGGGCTCGATTCCTTTTCGCAGATCCAGGCACTCTTTCTGTCCGAACGGTTAAAACAACCGGGAGCATTCACAAACTTCAACTATTCATAGGGTTATAGCCGAATCCCCGAGTACCGGGCGTTTTGCCGCCATAAAACCGCAGGTAAATTCTGCTTAGATTCCTTTCTACTCCAACAATCCGATTTAACCCTATCAATAGTTAAAGTTTGAGCTCGGAGAGCAGTTTTACCCTGCGCCTTTCGGTGGCAAAGCACCAAAAAAGGAGGCCCGATTTGCATCGGACCTCCCCTAAGCGCTTATGTGCGTCGAAATAGCTCTGCCAGTGGCCTTACTTGCCCTGACCGGCGCGCACGGCGGCCTTTTTGCGGTCGGTAGCGTTGAGCAGGCGCTTGCGCAGACGGATGTTCTTGGGCGTGATCTCCACGAGCTCGTCGTCGGAGATGTACTCCAGCGCCTCCTCGAGCGAGAAGGTGCGAGGCGGCACGAGCTGCACGGAAATGTCGGCGGTCGAAGAACGCTGGTTGCCGAGGTTCTTGGTGCGCGCGATGTTCACGACCATGTCGCCCGCCTTGGAACGCTCGCCCACGATCATGCCCTCGTAGCACTCGGTGCCCGGCTCAACGAACAGCTGGCCGCGCTCCTGCAGGGTGCCGAGCGCGTAGGCAACGGCCTTCTCGGTGGTCATCGAGATCATGGCGCCGTTCTGACGGTTACCGATCTCGCCGGCATAGGGGCCATACTCAAGGAAGGTGTGGTAGAACACGCCCTCGCCGTGCGTGACGTTCATGATGCGGTTCTTGAGACCCATGATGCCGCGCGTGGGGATCTTGAACTCAAGGTGCGTGACGATGCCGCTCGCGTCCATGCTGGTCATGATGCCGCCGGCGGTGCCGAACACCTCAACGACCTTGCCCGAGTACTCGTCAGGGCACTCAACGACGGCCTGCTCGACGGGCTCGATCTTGTTGCCGTTCTCGTCGGTCTTGAAGAGCACGCGCGGACGACCGACCTGGAACTCGTAGCCCTCGCGGCGCATGGTCTCCATGAGCACGGAGAGATGCAGGATTCCGCGGCCCGAGACGGAAACGCCGCTCTTGTCCTCGAGCTCCTCGATCTTCATGGTCACGTTGTTCTCGGCCTCGGCGGCAAGGCGTTCCTTGAGCTGGCGGGCGCCCACGATGTCGCCGTCGCGGCCCACGAGCGGGCTGGTGCTGGCCTCAAAGACGATGGAAAGCGTCGGCGGATCGATCTCGATCGGATCGAGGGCCACGGGGTTCTCGGGGTCGGTGTAAACGTCGCCGATGTCGGTGCCGTCAACGCCCACCACGGCGCCGATGTCGCCGGCGCTCACCTGATCGCACTCGGTGCGGCCGAGGTAGTCAAAAGTGAAGAGCTGCTTGACGTTGCAGGTGCTCTCGGAACCGTCGTTCTTGACGACTTTGATGGTGTCGCCGGTGTGGATGGTGCCGGAGTACACACGGCCGATGCCGATGCGGCCCACGAAGTTGGAGTGGTCGATGGTCACGCACTGCATGGCGAGCGGGCCGTCAACGTCCACGTCGGGCGCGGGCAGGTCCTCAACGATCATGTCGAGCAGCGGGTACATGTCCATGTTGCCGTCCTCGGGGTCAAGACGGGCAAAGCCGTTCATGGCCGAGGCGTACACCACGTGCTCCATGGCAAACTCGAGCTGCTCGTCGGAGGCACCGAGGTCGGCCATGAGGTCGAGGCAGTCGTTGTAGGCCTTCTCGGGATCAGCGCCGGGGCGGTCGATCTTGTTGATGACGATCATGATCGAGAGGCCGGTGTCGATGGCGTGACGCAGCACAAAGCGGGTCTGGGGCATGGGGCCCTCAAACGCGTCGACGAGCAGCAGGGCGCCGTCGGCCATACGCAGCACGCGCTCGACCTCGCCGCCGAAGTCGGCGTGGCCCGGGGTGTCAAGAATGTTGATCTTGATGTCTTTGTACTCGATGGAGATGTTCTTGGCGAGAATCGTGATGCCGCGCTCGCGCTCCTGGTCGTTGGAGTCGAGCACGCGGTCCTCGACCTGCTGGTTGGCGCGGAAGGCGTCCGTCGCGCGCAGAAGCTTGTCGACGAGCGTGGTCTTGCCGTGGTCGACGTGGGCGATGATCGCGATATCCCTCAGATTGTCTACGCGCATGTGATTCCCCTATTCCTCATTCTCAGAAGTCATGCATGTGCATCCCGCCGGACTCACGCCGAGCGGAAATTAAGTACCTTTTGCCGAAAACTTCTCTATAGTAGCGAATTTTTAGATGAGCGGCGTTTCTTCACCAGCAGGTTCGGGGTCGCTCCACATAAAACCATCGCCGGCCCCCATACCCTCAAAAAGCACGTAAGCGGAGTAACCGCTCTCGAGCGCGCGCTCGTAAAAGCTCACCAGAAGGGCGTCGTGATAGCCCTCGTCAAAATCAACGCAGCCAACGTAGGCGATGGCATAGCGCTCGATGCGCCCGAGCCCTTCGTCGTTGAGGCCCATGGCATGCTTGGAGACGAACTGCTGCGCTCCCTCGAGGCAGGCGGACTCGCCATCCTCGGTAAATGCGGCCTCGTAACGGTGCGCCTCGGCGTCCTCCACGCACACGACCACGCCCGGGTCGGTTCCCTGGGCGAGCTCGTCCAAGAACTCGCCGATCAAGTCGCAGACCATGCCGTCGAGTTCGGGCGACACGGCACCGGAACTCTGAGTGTTTTGAGCCATGGGTCGTCCCTCCCGACCGTTTGCCTACCGTTCGTTTGCGCGGCGCGCGATATCTGCCGCCGCGTCTCTGGTCGCTACCAGCTCGCGCTGGCGGGCCTTGAGCATGCCGCACTGATTTGAGATGCGCACGACATCGACGATACCCCAGATTACCAGCATCGACGATACCGAAAACAAAAGCGCACCCACTGTACCACGAAGCCTTGCGCTCACGAGCATGACAAGCAGGGCGCCGATAACGAGGCCCGCATACCCACGGCGGCGCTCCGAGAGCGTGCGGATCTGCACCGAGAGCTTGACTCTCTCTTCCTCGGCAGCCTGCTCGCGGACCCGCGCCGCGCGCACGATGTCGTCGAGCTCATCGGAGGCGCTCCGCACAGAGGCGCCTGCCATCAGAAATCGTCCGGCGAGAGCGTCTGCACGAACTTGTCAAACTCCTCGAGTTCATTCTCGTCATGCTCCTTGTTCTGCACCACGACTGTACCCATCCGGTTCATGACCTCTTCCTCGACGAAGATCGGGGCGTTCACGCGGCTTGCAAGCGCAATACCGTCCGAGGGCCGACAGTCGATGCGAATCTCTTGCTGAGCGTCCTCGGCAGATGCGGGCGCCGCAAGAACAAGGTCGGCATAGTACATGGGAGCCTCAACGCGCGTGATCTCGATGCGCTCGATTTTTGAGCCGAGTGCCGCCACGGCATCGACGAACAGGTCGTGCGTAAGCGGGCGGTTGGGGCGCGGCTGGTTGATGCCCGAAGAGATGCCAGCGGCCTCGTAGGAGCCGGTCTGAATGGAGATGGATCGCAGGGGCGAAGCGGGCGCAGCGGCGTCGCGCTCGCGCAGCACGATCAGCGAGGGCACCGGCCCTCCAGACATGATGACGGTCTCTACATCCACGCGAATCATCGCGGCATTCCCCCTTGGCGGTTCTTAAATGATTAGTAATAGTACCCAAACGGGGTTCTATGTCCTGTTAGAGCAAGAAAAAAGACCTCAACAGGTGGGCGGCCCTCACGTTCAAGTGGTGGAGGTTAGGGGGATCCGGATTTCGGCGCCGCCGAAATCCTCCCGCTGCGGCGCTTCGCGCCTTGCGAGCTCCGCTGGACAAACGCTCACGCGTTTGCCTCAGCTCCGCGCCCCGAACGGGGTTCGATCCCCGTGCGCGGGCAACAAAAAAGACGCCAACCGAAGCTGACGTCCCTCACGTTCAAGTGGTGGAGGTTAGGGGGATCGAACCCCTGACCTCAGGCTTGCAAAGCCCGCGCT
>CAVDZW010000008.1:0-7333 GCA_963613305.1 bacterium
AGATGACGAGCGGCATCCAGCAGGCCGAGACGATGATGCAGCCGAGCATGGAGCCGACGACAGGCAGGCCAAAGACCAGGCCGAAGAACGCGGAGAGCAGGTTGCAGATCACGGTAGCGATGGGGCCGATGATGAGATAGCCGATGACGACGGTGATGGTCACGGTGATGAACGGCACGAAGAACATCTTCATGGTCGCGGGCATCCAGCGCTTGACCCAGTGCTCGATCTTGGAGCCGAACCAGACCATGAGCAGGATGGGGATGACGGAGCTGGTGTATCCGGCGGCGGGCATGATGATGGGGATGCCGAAGAAGTCCGCGTACCACGAGAACGTGCCGAGGATGCCCAGGTTAACGGAGCCGAGCACCTCGCCCGAAGTGAGGCCGACCATCGTGGGGTACACGAGCGCGAAGGCGATGGCGATGGCGTTGAACTCGCTCATCTTGAACTTCTTGGACGCGGTGAAGGCGAGGACCACCGGCAGGAAGTAGAACATGCCGTCGGCGATGGTGTAGAGCAGCGTGTAGGCACCGGAGGTGGCAAAGCTACCGCCCGTAAAGAACTGCTGGTCGAGGAAGGTCGCGAGCGCGAGCAGGCCCTTCATGATGCCGGCGGCACTGAAGGTGCCGAGCATGGGCTGGAAGATGCCCGAGATTAGGTCGATGATGACGCTCGCCGCGCCCTTGGGCTTATCGTCCTCGGTTTCGTCGGCCGCGGGGGCGGAACCGGTCGCAAAGCCGCCACAGGCGACGACGGCATCGAAGACGTCCTCGACGATGTTGCCGACGACGACCTGGTACTGGCCGTTGGCGTGCATGACCTTGATGACGCCGTCGAGCGCGGCGATCTTGTCGTCGTCCGCACGCGATTCGTCCTTGAGCTTAAAGCGCAGGCGCGTGATGCAGTGGGCAACCGAGGTGACGTTTTCTTTGCCGCCCACCAGCTCTACGATGCTCGACGCGAGCTCATCGTACTTACCAGCCATACTTCTCCTTTCCGGGGTGTTCCGCAGATGGACTGCGGCTCTCTACCGAAAAGCGTAGGGCGACTATGATAGATAAGTTAATTCTATTTAGCGATTATCGATTGATATTCTGAATAAAAATCCCCTGCCGGCGGAATGCGGGCAGGGGATCGGGGATGCGCGCCCTAAGCGGTCGGCGCGCCGTAGGCAGATGCCGGGGATTGCGTTTAGGTATGCGCGGCTACGCGTTCGGGCTTGCGGCCATGAGGTCGCGTACGGGCGCTCGGCGCATGCTGGATGCGATTGCGCGGGGTTTTGTCCGCTCGGGCGTATGCGGGCGCGGGCGGATGTCCAGACGCGCGGTTCTTACTCCTGGGCTGCGCGCTCCTTGCGCATCTGCGTGGAGAGCAGAAGGCCGATCACGGCAAGGACGAGCACGAAGGCAAAGCCGTAGTGCGAGCCCGTCGTGGCGGCGGCACGTGCGCCGGCACCTGCGGCTGTGGCGGCGTTCTCGCCGGCTGCGAGCATGCTCGTGGCGAGTGCGGTGCAGACGGCGCCGCAGACCTGCTCCATCGTGTTGAGGATGGTGGAGCCGTCGGTGCCCATCGCGGGCGGAAGCGCGTTCAGGCCGTTGGTCTGGCAAGGCGACATCGCGAGCGGCACGCCGATCATGAGCAGGATATGAGCGCAGATGACATAGCCGATCGAGGTGGTCGTGCTCGTGAGGAGCATGAGGATGGCGCCGATGCACGAGATGACAAAGCCTCCGCGGGCGAGCCACTTGGCACCAAAGATGTCGTAGAGGCGGCCCGAGAGAAGCGAGACCGCGGCGTTGATGAGGCCGCCGGGGAGCATGAGCAGGCCCGAGATCGTGACCGAGAGGCCAAGGCCGTTCTGCGCGAACTGCGGCAGCAGGTACATGGCGGCAAGCGTGATGCCAAAGTTGACCATCACGAGCACGGCGGAGATGCGGAACTGGCGGATGCCGAATGCGCGCAGGTTGAGCACGGGGGTCTCACTCGAGAGCTGACGGCGAATGTAGAGCAAAAGCGCGATCACGCCCACGACGAGCGCGCAGATGACGCCGGCCGACGTCCAGCCGAGCAGGCTCGAGAGGCCAAAGCCGAGCACGATGCCGCCAAAGCCGAGGCACGAGAGCACGCAGGAGGCGCTATCGACCTTAGGTCTGGTGAGCTCATAGGGGCTCACGAGGTAGCCGGCGCAGAAGAAGAGCGCGACGGCGAGCACGACGGCAAAGATAAAGAAGAGCACGCGCCACGACGAGAAGCCGAGGATGACGCCCGAGAGCGAGGGGCCGATGGCCGGTGCGAACATGATGATGAGCGTCATGAGGCCCATGGCGCTACCGATCTTGGACTGCGGGAACACCTCGAGCACGACGGCGAACATCATGGGGAGCACGAGGCCGGTGCCGATGCCCTGGATGAGGCGGCCGACGAGCGCGATGGGAAAGCTCGGCGCAAAACCGCTGATGAGTGAGCCCACAAAGAACGCACCGAGTGCGAACATGGTGAGCGAGCGGGTCTTGAACCACTTCATGAGGATGCCGGCAAAGGGTAGCACCAGGCCGATGACGAGCATATAGCCCACGACCATCCACTGGGCAAGCGCCGTGGTGATGCCGAACACCCGGGTGAGCTGGGGGAGCGCGACGTTAAGGGCACTCTCGGAGAACATGCCGATAAAGCCTCCGAGATAGAGGCCCATCATGGCGAGATGGGGGTGCTCAACGTGCACGCGAGCGGTGTCTTTGGTAGGGGTCACCTATAGATCAATCCTTCCTTTTGAGCCTGACGGCCGGGTTCGCGTGCGCGCGAGACCGGACGCCATGGCCGGGTTTTGCAGGGGAGAGGTTCCGCCTGCACTTACGCGTCGATTGCGCGGCCGGGCAAAATGACCGTATTCTGCCCGGCCGTGCAAATTTCGACGGGAGCCTTTGTTTCCCAATTGGCGGAATTGAATCGGAGAATTTTGAGAATCCGTAAGACTCGGCTGATTTGGGTGCGCGAGGGCGGGTTTGCCGCTCCCCGATATCGCATGTTGAGTTATTCCACAAAAGAGGAAAATGGGCAGCGATTCGCACGACGAGAGGGGATGCGATGACTGGGTTTCAACCGACTTTGAGCAGGGACGCGTACGATGTCGTCGTGGTCGGCGCCGGCGTTGCGGGTTGCTGCTGCGCCCGCGAGCTTGCGCGCTACGAGCTGAGCTGCCTGGTGGTGGAGGGCGGAAACGATATTGCCTGCGGGGCCACACGCGCCAATTCCGGCATCGTCCATGGCGGCTACGACCCCGAGCCCGGCAGTCTCAAGGCGCGCTATAACGTTGCCGGCTCCAAGCTCTATCCTGTCTGGGCCGCTGAACTCGGCTTTGCCTTTATCAACAACGAGAGCCTGGTCGTCGGTTTTGACGAGGCCGATCGAGGCGCTCTTCGGGCGCTTTATGAGCGCGGCCTGCAAAACGGCGTGGAGGGCCTCTCGATCATCTCTGGCGACGAGGCGCGTGAGCTCGAGCCGTGCTTGTCTCCCGAGGTCACGTGCGCTTTGCGCGTGGGGACGGGCGGCATCTGTAATCCGTACGAGGTGGCACTCACGAGCATGGAGAATGCCATCGCCAACGGCGTGGAGCTCGCGCTGTGCTCGCCTGTCGAGAGGGTGGAGCGGGGCGATGACGGGTTTGCCGTCGTGTTTTCGAACGGCCGGCGCGTTGCTGCGCGTGCCGTGGTCAACGCTGCCGGCGTTCACGCGGACGAGATTCACAACCAGCTCAGCGCCCACAAGCTCAAGATCACGCCCGTGCGCGGCGATTACCTGCTGTACGACACGGCGATCGAAGCGCGCTTTTCGCGCACGGTCTTTCAGGTGCCCACGGCCAAGGGCAAGGGCGTACTTGTGAGCCCGACCGCGCACGGCAACCTTTTTGTGGGGCCGAGTGCTACGGGTCAGACAAGCAAAGACGAGCTCGCTACCAGCGCCGAAGACCTTGCCAGCATCGTCGAGGGCGCCAAACGCACCTGGCCCGGCGCCTCCACCCGCGGCGTTATCACCAACTTCTGCGGTGTGCGCGCCAAGGGTACCAACCACGATTTTGTAATTGGTGAGCCCGATGACGTGCCGGGTTTCTTTGACATTGCCTGCTTTGAGTCTCCTGGTCTCTCGAGCGCGCCGGCCGTTGCGGTGGACGTTGCCGCAGGTGTGGCGAAGCGCTTGGGTGCTGGCAAGAAGGCCGACTTTGATCCGCATCGCGATTCGCGCCGACGTCTTGCGCTCATGGACGAAGCCGAGCGTGAGGCGGCCGTTGCCGAGGACGGCGCCTGGGGCCACGTGGTCTGTCGCTGCGGCACGGTGAGCGAGGCCGAGCTGGTGAGCGAGCTGCATGGTCTCGTGCCCGTGGTCGGCCTCGATGCTCTTAAGTGGCGCACGGGCGCCAGCATGGGTCGTTGCCACGGCGGTTTCTGCGTTCCCGAGATTTTGCGCATCATGGCGCGTGAGCAAGGGCGCGCCCCCGAGGACGTTGACAAGCGCCTTGCCGGCTCGTGGATGGTCGCGAGCTCAAGGTCCGACTACGTGGAGCTTGCGCAAGGGGAGAGCGGTGCCGCCTGCGACTCCGAGCCTTTGGATGCCTGTGATACTGCCAATAAACCGCAGGTAGATAACTACTCGTATGACGTCGTTGTTATTGGTGGCGGCGCTGCCGGCATGGCGGCAGCTGCGTCGGCTCGTGAGAACGGTGCCAATAAAGTCCTGCTTATCGACCGTGAGAAGACGCTCGGCGGCATCATGCGCCAGTGCGTGCACAATGGCTTTGGCCTCAAGCGTTTCTCCGAGGAGCTCTCGGGCCCCGAGTTTGCCGCGCGCGAGTCTGCGCAGCTCGATGGCGTTGAGGTTTGGGCTGGCACGAGTGCCATAAGGTTGCAGACCGGCGTGGTCGATAGCTCGGGCTCGCGTCCCTGTTCGGTGGTTGAGGTGCTCCGCCCCCAGGGCGCTTGCGTGCTCAGCGCCGCAGCCGTGGTGCTCGCCACCGGATCGCGCGAACGCGGCTTTGGCGCACTCAACATCGCCGGCGAGCGTCCTTCGGGCATTTATACCGCGGGTTCTGCCCAGGCACTCATCAACCTGCAGGGTTGCCTGCCCGGCAAGCGCGCCGTCATCCTCGGCTCGGGCGATATCGGTCTCATCATGGCCCGCCGCATGACGCTCGAGGGCATGGAGGTCGAGGGCGTCTACGAGCTGTTGAGCTACCCGAGCGGCCTGCGTCGCAATATCGTGCAATGCCTGGACGACTTTGGTATCCCGCTACATCTCTCGCACACTGTCGTAGCCACGCATGGTCGCACGCGCCTTGAGTCTGTGGATATCGCTGAGGTCGATCCGGGCACGCGTCGCCCCATTCCCGGAACCGAGGTCAACGTCGTCTGCGATACCCTCGTGCTTTCCTGCGGACTTATCCCCGAGAACGAGCTTGCACGCGAGGCAGGAATCGAGCTTTCGGGCGCCACGGGTGGTGCCGTTGTGGACGAGCGCTTGGCCACGAACGTTCCTGGTGTCTTTGCCTGCGGCAACGCCCTGCATGTGCACGACCTGGCAGACCTCGCGGCTGGCGAAGGTGACGTGGCTGGTGCCAGTGCCGCCGCCTGGGCTACCGATGATGGATCTGCGACGGGCGAGGAAGGCGAGGCCATCGAGGTCGCAGCTGGCCCTGGTGCCAATGCCGTGGTGCCGCAGCGTGTGAGCGCGGGTGCGTCCGGCAAGGTTGCGCTTACCTTCCGCCCGAGGCTGGTTGCCAAGGGCGTTCGTTTTGAGGCCGTGGGCATCTCTGCTGATGGCACCGAGCAGGTTCTCAAGAGCCGCAAGGCGCGTATTGCCGTACCGGCCGAGATAGAGCGTCTGGAGTTCGACGTGAACGCTGCTAAGGGCGCTTCTCGTATTGAGGTCCGCATGGTGGAGGCTGCTACAGATGCGGCGGCCCAGAAGGGAGGCGAGTAGCATGGCGTACCCCGAGAAGTTCGAGCTTACCTGCGTCTGCTGTCCCATGGGCTGCACCCTCGAGGTGGAACGCACGAGCGCTACCGAAGCCACCTATCTGGGAGGTGCTGGCTGCGCGCGCGGCAAAAAGTATGCGCCTGCCGAGGCCTTGCATCCCGAGCGCGTGGTGACCACCACCGTCTGCGTGCCGGGCTGTGCCGAGCCGCTCTCCGTGCGCACTTCGGCTCCGGTTCCGCGCGAGCTCATGGCCGAGATAGTGGCTGCGGCCAAGCAGGCTGCTGCGAGCCTGCGTGCGCCCATCGAGATCGGCGACGTCGTGCTCGCGAACGTCTGCTCAACCGGTGCTGACATACTTGCGACCAAACGCCTTGTTTAGTGTGTCTACCTGCTAAAACAGTGCATCGAAATTCGCTTTTGGGTTGCGCGCTCAAATCAGCTTTCGAGGGACGGCTCACTTGGGCCGTCCCTTTTATTTTCAAAAAACGTCTTGCGCGGTTTAAAACGAGGGTGCTATAGTCGAACCGCACCCGAGGGTCGTTTGACCCACTCCTGGCAAGCCGGCTTTGGGCCGCGTTGGAGTTTACGGCCGTACTTGCCGCGGCCGAGTTTTTAGAACATGCACAACCAAAGAAGAGATGTTTGCGCTGCTGTCCTTGACTGCTGCCGATGCGCCTTAGCTTGCGCATAGCATCGGTTTTTGGATCGGCAGGCTTGTCCCTCCCTTCAACGTCGGAGCCAAGCGGCTCCCGTTGTGCCGACCCTCGGAAGGAGCTCGTCTATGAGCGAATCCACTTTTATCTACCAACCGCAAATCGTTCGCGAGACGGCCGAAGGGCTCAATCGCCTCGACATCAGGGACGACATGCTCGCCCATCGCGAACTTGAGCTGACAAGCGGCGTCGATGCCGATTCGTGCGCCGCTGTCATCCGTGGTCTGCTCTATCTGCAGCGTTGCGATGCCGATGCACCCGTGACCCTCTACATCAACAGCCCGGGCGGCGAGGTGCAGTCGGGTCTTGCTCTCTACGACGTCATGCAGGCCGTGAGCTGCCCCATCCATACCGTCTGCCTGGGAATGGCGGCGAGCATGGGCGCCCTGCTGTTCATTGCGGGGGACGAGCGCCTTATGCTGCCCCACAGCCGCGTCATGATTCACGATCCGCTTATCGGCGGCGGGCTCGGTGGCAGCGCTCTTTCCGTAAAGGCTCGTGCCGACGACCTCATGCGCATTCGCGACATCACGGCGAGCGTTATCGCTCGCCACACGGGCATGCCCCTCGAGCGCGTCTTTGAGCTCACGGCTTCCGACACCTACTTCGAAGCCGAAGAAGCCGTCCAAGCCGGCCTCGCCGACCGCATC
>CAVDZW010000009.1:0-3201 GCA_963613305.1 bacterium
CGACCCCTGCGTCCCGAACGCAGTGCTCTACCAAACTGAGCCACAACCCGATAGCTCGAATATAGTAGCAAACCTTTTTGGGGAATGCCAGAAGAAAATTTAGGCTCTTGAACAAGGCGAGGCAGGGTCCGATTCGCGGGTCCGGGCAAGCGGAGCGCGGCTCTGCCATCTGCGCAAAAGAGCATTTGGCAGCGCCGATGCTCTAAAGCAGGCGCACGGAGTCGCTCCACCAACCGCGCTCATCGTGTGCTGCAGCCGCAAGCGCGCCCGCGCGCTCGGCCGAGTCGCACACGGCAAAGCAGCAGGCACCCGAACCGCAAACGTCGACCACGCGTACACCCTCCTGCTCGCGCAGCCACGCGAGCACCGCGCTCACCCGAGGTTCGACCTTCTCGGCAACGGGGGCGAGGTTGTTCGAAACAAGGTCGAGAGCCTCGTCCGCGTTCCCAGCGCGCAGAGCGCAAAGCATGGGCTCGACCGCGGGCGCCTCAATAGGCGCGGCGTCGAACACGCGGTAGGCCTCGGGCGTGGACACCTGAGCTGCCGGGTCCTTGACGAGCACGACCGGCAGCCCCTCGAGCATCGGGGCAAAGCCCTCGGCATACACGTCTCCCCCGCCCACGTAGAACGAGGGGCTCACATGCAAAAAGAACGGCACGTCGGCGCCGATGGAGCGCGCCACCTCGTCGCAGCGCGCATCGCTCTCGGCGATACCCCAGAGCTCGCAGAGCCCCATGATCACGGCGGCGGCGTCCGTCGAGGGACCACCGAGGCCCGCGCAGATCGGGATGTGCTTGGTGATCGAGATCTCGTAGTTTGCCTCGCGGCCAAACATCTTGGCCATGGCGAGCGCCGCGCGGTACGCCGAGTTCTTCTCGGGCGCAAGGTCAGGCGCGGTGTCGATGTGCACCGAGAGTTCGTCCGCCAGCTTGAACTCAACCTCGTCGCAAAGGTCGAGCGCGGCCATCACCGAATCGACCCGGTGATACCCGCGCTCGTCCTTTTGGGTGCGAACACCCAGGTAGAGGTTGATTTTGGCCGGGGCCAGGGTCAGCAAGACCGATTCGGCCACTAGTGCTCCTCGAGCTGATTGCCCACCGGCTCAAAGATGTGCTCGCCCGACTCGGGGTCGAACAGCTCGACCTGACCGGTGAGGACATCGATGTACTGGTAGGACTGGTGCGACTTGCGCCCGCGGCGCTCCTCGAACTCAACGAGGAACACGGCCGGGTGCACGCTCTTGATATCGCCGGTCTTCTCGACCACGCGGGTGCGTCCCATGTTGGCCTTGACGCGCACGCGGCTGCCGACCATCTCGGCAAGCTTGGTGTGGATGTCCTCGACGTGATTGCCCGCAAGCTCTTCCATTGGCATTAAGCTCCTTTTGGTTCCGATGCAAAGGGCTATAGTGCCCCCAACATAGACAAAACTCTCAAAGCATAGCAGCCAAGCAGCATCTCCACGGATGCCGCACATAAAAGCGCGGGCGGGCCCACGTTGACCCCGCCCGCGCTTTGCGTTTGTTTTAAGTGACGGCATCGATGCCAAACTCCGCCACCCGCCGGCGCCGTTTTGCCTGGCGGTGCCGATAAAAAACTTGGTTGCCGCCGACGCCGTTTTTGTCTACGCGTCCTCGCCGGAGAGCTTGGCGCGAAGATCCTCGAGCGCATGGAAACGATGGCTGATGGCATTCTTCTCGTCCGGCGTGAGCTCGGCCATGGTCTTGCCCGGCGTATCCTCGGGCAAAAACAGCGGGTCGTAGCCAAAGCCGTTCTCCCCGCGCGGGGCATGCCCGATCGTTCCCTCGCAGGCGCCCGTGCCCGTGAGCACCATGCCGTCGGAATCGATGAGCGCGATCACGCTCATAAAGCGCGCCGTGCGCTCAGCGTCGCCCACGCCCTCCATGTTCGCAAGGAGCTTGGCGTTGTTGGCGGCATCATCGCCGTGCACGCCCGCATAACGCGCCGAGTAAACGCCCGGCTCGCCGTCGAGTGCGTCGACCACCAGGCCCGAATCGTCGGCGATGGCCGAAAAGCCGGTCTCCTCCACCGCGGCCTCGGCCTTGATGATGGCGTTCTCGAGGAACGTGGTGCCATTCTCCTCGGGGTCCTCAAAATCCCCGAGCTGGCCCAGCGCCACAAAGCGCACATCGGGCAGAACGCGCGAGAGGATAGTCTCAATCTCGGTGAGTTTGTGGGCGTTGCCCGTGGCCACCACGATGGTGCGCGCCGGATCGAGCTCGTCGATGTCGATCTTCTCCAAAGCCATACTCGGCCTCCTTATCATCTCTGCTTGAATTGCCGCGGTGCACCCCCGCGCACGTTAGCGCAGGCCGTACGCGCGCTCGAGTTCGTCGGTGTCCACGTGCTCGATACTCATGAGCCCGTGCCCAAAGATAAAGCTGCCCGCCGCCGCGAATGACGCAAGGTCGTCAGACGTGGTGGCAAAGCGGTGACGTGCCTCGGCCGTCTCGGACGCGAGCTGCTCGCGCCGGCTCAAAATGTCGATGAGCTCGCGGGTGGTCTCCTCGGCAGAACTCACCACGCGCACGCCCGGGCCGAGCGCATGGCGGATAGGCCCCACGAGCAGCGGAAAGTGCGTGCAGCCGAGCACGACGGTATCGACGTCGTGGTCGTGCAGGGGCGCCGTGACCTCCTCGACCGTGGCACGTACCTCGGGTGTGTCAAAGATATCCTCGTCCTCGAGCCAGCGCTCCTGCAGGTGAGCCCCGGTCGCAAGCTCGTGCTCAACGATGTCGACAAAGCTCGAGGCCGCGCAACCGTACACGTCCACGCCGGCGTCCAGGTCTTGGATAGCGCGCGTGTAGGCGCCGGAACGCACGGTGAGGTTGGTGGCGAGCACGCCCACCTTGCGCGTGCGCGTGGAGTTGATGGCCGCGCGGGCGCCGGGGGCGATCACGCCGATAACGGGAACGTTAAGCATCTGCTGGGCGATCCGCAGCGCGGCGGCCGTGGCGGTGTTGCACGCGATCACGATGATCTTGACGTTGCGCGCCGAGAGCCAGCGGCCGGCCTGCAGCGCAAACGAGCGCACCTCGTCCTCGGTACGCGTGCCGTAGGGGCAGCGCTTGGTGTCGCCAAAGTAGTAGACCGACTCGTGCGGGAGCGCCGTGGCGATGGCCCGCGCCACCGTGAGGCCGCCGAGGCCGGAGTCGAAGACGCCGATGGGGCACTCGTTGAC
>CAVDZW010000009.1:3211-9698 GCA_963613305.1 bacterium
GCGGTGCGTCCTCTGAGCTGAAGAGCATTGGATCGCCTGACCTTCGGAGCCTAGGAACGGGCCTCGACGAGCGTGTTCGCCGTCCGCGCCCAGCCGTCCACGATCTTGCCCTGCGTGACGAACGCGTTGTCGTGCGTGGCGAGGAACTCTGCCGCGCCGTCGGACTCGAGGCCGTTCTCGACCAGACAGAAGATGCCCACCTCGTCGGCCATGTAGAAGTCGGATTCGGAATCGCCGAGGGCGAGCGTCTCGCCGCGCTCGATGCCCAGACGCTCGCAGAAGCGCGCGATGGCCGCACCCTTGGTGAGGCCGCGCGGGCAGATGTTGTAGGCATGACCGGTAACGCCCTCGGGAAGCTCGAGCGTGGTGGGCTTGGACACATGGGTGAGCGCGCCGTTGTTTGCCCACAGCAGGCCGCAGTCGGCCTCGTCGAGCATGGCTTGCACCTCGGCATCGGGCACCTCGCCGCGCATGCCGATCGTGACCTCGCGGTACTTGTAGCCCGTGGACATGTCGTTGTGGTACTCGATCAGGTGCGGCCAGCGCTCGAGGATGGCGTCGCAAAGACCGAGCTGCTCGATCACCTGGTGCGGCGTGAGCCCGCAGGCGGGATCATAGGGCATCTCGCCCGTGAGATACTCCCAGTCGTTGGCCTTGAGGTCGAACATCACGAGGCCGCCCATCTCGCCGATATACGAGTTGAGGCCGAGCACGCGCGCGTCCTCGTGGATCATAGTGCGGTTGCGGCCCGAGGTCGGGACCACCTGGATGCCCGCCTTTGCGAGCGCCACGACGGCCTCGACGAGCTTGGTCGAGGGGTTGCCGTCGTTGTCGCGCAGCACGCACGAGCCGGGCGCCAGCATGGTGGCATCGAGGTCGGTAAAAACGTACTTGATCTTGGCGAGGCGCTCGCGGAGCTCGCCCTCGGCACAAAGGGGCAGGTAGGAATAGCTGGCGGTCATGGAAACCTCCGGTATTTGCAGGAACGGTTCGTTTGAGGATACCGCGCAGGACCTGCGGCGGCATGTTCGTGCGAAATTATCCGCAGAACGACTCAAGCGCGCGCTGGAGCACGGCGGCGTCGCCCTCATAGGGCTCGGGGCCGTTCGCGCGGAGCTGGCGGCGCTCATGGCCCTTGCCGGCAACGACCACCACCGCGGGTGCTGTCGCGGTCTGGACGGCACGCTCGATAGCCCGCACGCGGTCGAGCTCGATAACGCGCGAGGCGTCGCCCGCGCTCGCCGCAAAGCGCGCGATGGTCTCGCAGATGCCGGCCACGTCCTCGGTGCCCGCGTCGTCCTCGGTAATGAAGATGCGGTCGGCAAGGCGGCCGGCAACCTTGCCCATGTCCTCGCGACGATCGAGCCCTTTGACGCCCGTGGAGCCAAAGACCACGGTGAGCTCGCGCTCGGGGTACGACGCCCGCACGCTCGTGAGGAGCGCCTCGAGGCTCACGCCGTTGTGCGCGTAGTCGACGATGCCGACAACGTCCTCGCTCGGGCCGCGCACGATCTGCATGCGGCCGGGCACCGAGACGTCGGCAAGGCCGCGCACGATATCGTCCTCGGTGGCACCGAGCTCGAGTGCACAGCAGATGGCGGCAAGGGCGTTCGACGCGTTAAAGCGCGCCGCCGTGGGCAGGGAAAGCTCGCAGGTAAAGGTCGGCGTGTGGAGCTTTGCCACGAGCCGGCCGCCCGAGCACACGATGTCGCTCAGGTAGACATCGGCCGCGCTATTCTCGAGCGCATAGGTGACCGTGCGCTCCGAGACCTGCGCCGCCTCGAGCACGCGGTCGACAAAATCCATGTCGAGGTTGACCACGGCCGCGCGGCTCTGCTTAAAGATGAGCAACTTGCTCGAAAAATAGTCCTCAAAGTCGGGGTGCTCAATCGGCGAGATGTGGTCCTCGCTGATGTTCGTGAACGCGCCGACCGCAAACTCAACGTGAGAAACGCGCCCATACTTGAGCGCCTGACTCGAGGCCTCCATCACCAAATCGGGTGCCCCGCTGGCCACGGCGTTTGCGATGTGGCGCTGCAGCTCAAGCGGCTCCGGCGTGGTGAGATGCGCCGGGCGCTCCCCCGTGCCGTCGTCGGTGAGGATGGTCGAGAGGATCGGCGTTTTGCCGCGACCTTCGCGCGCGGCGCGGACGTCGAGGATGCCCTTGAGATAAAACGCGCTCGTGGTTTTGCCCTTGGTTCCCGTAAAGGCGCAGATATCGAGCTTGGCGGAAGGGTGGCTGTAGGCGGAGTCGGCGAGCACGGCCATGGCGGCGCGGATGTCGCTCACGAGCACACAGGGGACGGCGACGCCGGGATAGGCGCGCTCCGATACGTAGGCCACGGCGCCAGCCTCGACTGCACCGGCGAGGTACTCCTCCTTAAAGGCAGCCCCCTTGCAGATAAAGAGCGTGTTGGGCACGATCTCGCGCGAATCGCACGAGACGAAGTCGATGCGCAGGCCGTTTGCCGCCGCCGTTCCCGGCACGCCGGCGAGCACGCCCTCGACCGCCAAAAGATCGATATAGAAGAGCAGCGGATGCGGCTGCTGCAAAGCGGGCCGAGACGAGCGCGATTCGATCTGTGCCATAAGATGACCTCGATAAGCATTGAGCGGGGGCGAGCGCCGTCCGCAGGTTCAACTCGCTCCATCTTAGCAAGCGCGCCATCCTCGGCCAAACCGAGGCCTTAAACGCAAACGGCCCCTTTGCCGGGGCCGTCCTTCTCATGTGGTGGGCGATGAGGGATTCCGCGCATTCGCTGCGCGAATCCGCCCCCGCTGCGGGGCCTTTCGGCCCCTTGCGAGCTGCGCTGGCCAAACGCTGGCGCGTTTGCCTCAGCTCCGCGCCCTCTCGGGTTCGAATCCGTGCGCGGGGCCCTTAAACGCAAACGGCCCCTCTGCCGGGGCCGTCCTTCTCATGTGGTGGGCGATGAGGGATTCGAACCCCCAGCCTTGTGCGTGTAAAGCACCTGCGCTAACCGTTGCGCCAATCGCCCGTGGGTCTGGAGTATAGCGGAGATTCGGCCCATTCGCGCAAAGTTCAAAAGCAAGAGCTCCAAAGCCGCCCAACAGCAAATAAAACAATTGAATTTATGGCTTCCAAGGAAAACCCCGGAGCGAGACCGAGACCTTTCGCCCTTCCCCGACGTCCCGTTTTTCGGAGCTCATTTCGGCCCAACGCTCAACCACCGAAATCAGTTCGGTGCTCAGCTCAGCCAGTTCCTCGGATGTCAATTCAAGCACTGCGTCATATCCCAGCTCGGCTTCCTTCCATTCAGGTTCCAGCTCATCAAACGATTCAAGATACCGATCATAAGCAGCGTCGAGCGATAGCTCCGTCGCTTTCCGGAGCACAACCTGCTCGTCATCGGCAGCCCCGTCCTCTGTCGTCTCTACACCGAAATCAGGCGCGGACCACCAACTCTTGCGGCGGTCCGATTCGCAGTTTGTCCTAGCAACCAGTCCCGCGCCCTCCAGGCGCTTAAGGTGGTAACTTGCGCTACCAGGAGCAAGCCCCGTAACCTCGCTCACCTTTCCGACGGTGCAGGGACCGAGGTTCCTTACGATGGCAAGCACTCTCATGCGCTCCGGATTAGCAAAAACCCTCATTCCCGCAGCGTCAGATAGTTTGTTCGTCTCTCGCGCTGTCAAGTCTCCTCCAAAAAGTAATTTGCCAGTTGCAGACAAAAGCAGATAGGTCTACTATTCCACAACAGTTCTTGTACAACAACTATTGTTGATAATCTGATTTTACAACCGCCACCTTTTTGATTGGGGTTGATTTGCGTGGAGAACGAGAAAAGCAATAGCAGGGAAATCTGTGCGTTCTTTCTTGCCTACGCCCTGGGTCTCACTGTCGATCAAGCCTTCATCACTTTTCTCTCGGCAGGGGTGTTAAACGGCGATTCTCTATTGACAGCCTCCGCACTCGTCACTTTCTGCTCTGTTCCTCGAGCATTATTACTTATTCCTGCCGGCATCCTTGCGGATCGAATCGGAAATCAAAGAAGCATGGCCCTCGCTTCCGCCATACGCCTTGCACCTTTAATGGCTTTAGTCCTGCTTTGGGACGATCGCGGCATCAATACGGCGCCGCTTGCTCTAAGTTCAGCTGTTTTTGGATGCGGAGAAGCCATCTTTCTTGTTGGCTCCCAAAGCTGGGTTGCTGAATCGCGGCCCAGCGGAAATCTTTCGCAAATGCAGTCTGTCTTTGTCGTTTGCCAACGGCTCTGTTCGATTGCAGCCCCCATTCTGTTCGGTGCCGCGGTTTCTTACGGACCAACGAGGTTGATCGAGCTGCTTGCGTTAATATCGCTCGTCTCGTTTCTCTTTACGTTTTGGGCAAAATCAGAAAAGGCGCCTAGCACAGCGCCACGTGCAGGGCTTAAGGTGCAGCTTCGACAAGCGTCGATTGCATTCCATTCATTGCTGGCAATCAAAGAAACTAAGCTGATCCTGGCTTTTATTCTTGTCGCCGAATCTATCACGACCGCTCTTTTTAGCGTCGGCTATGCCGGCATTTGCGAACAGCAGGGTTGGAACGAGCAAATCCTAAGTATGCTCTTGATCGCATACGGCTTGGGAGCCGCGGGCGGGGCCGTAACCGGGGAACGCGCTTCGGAGCGTTTCGGCATCATTCGCTGCACCATCGGCGCCTCGATATCGCTCGTCCTCTTCTGTTTTGTCAAATCCTTCCCGCTCGCCCTTGTCATCTCAGTTTTAAGCGGGCTCTTTATCGGAGCCACTTCTATACAGCTCATGCTCTTGTTTCTTGAGAAAAACAGCGGTCTTCCGAACAAAGGCATCCTAATTTCAGCATTGAGCCTTGCATCGTTCGGGTCTGCTGCAATCAGCCCGACAATCTTCGGTGCAATCGCGAACTTGTCCAGTGTCTCGATTGCATTCGCCCTTTTTGCAGCCGCCCTTAGCCTTATGGCCGTTATTTTCCGTTCCTTAAATGTCTGAGCGTTTCGGCACAATACAACTAAACACGGTGCCCGTCTTCATTGCACGAAGGCAGGCACCGTATTTAAATGACAATCTTCACTTTATTGCCGGTCAACTATCCGAGAACTTCGGTAAGGCCGGCGATGAGGGCGTCGACGTCGAGTTTCTCGCAAATGAGCGGCGGCAAAAAGCGCAGGGTATTGGCACCAGTGGCGTTGATCACGAACCCGGCCTCGAGCATCTTGGTCACCACGTCGTGTGCGTCGCCCGCAGCCTCGTCCAGGTCGCAACCGAGCATGAGGCCTGCACCGCGCACCTCCGTCACATGCGGAACGCCCGCGAGCTTTTCGGCCATGTAGGCGCCAACCTCCTGCGCATGCTCGGCATAGCCGCCGCGCACGAGCTCGGAGAGGGCTGCCGCACTCGCGGCCACGGCCAGGTTGCTGCCGCCAAAGGTCGATCCGTGATCGCCGGGGCGGAACACGTCGGCGATCTCCTGCTTGGCCACGACGGCACCCATGGGAACGCCCGCGGCGATGCCCTTGGCAAGGCTCATAATGTCGGGTTCCACACCATAGGTCTGAAACGCAAACGGAGCTCCAGCGCGGAAAACGCCGCACTGCACCTCGTCAAAAATGAGGAGCGCGCCGGCCTCGTGCGCAAGCTCGCGCGCGGCCTCCATGAACTCCTGCGTCATGGGGTGCACGCCGCTCTCGCCCTGGATGGGCTCGAGCATGACGGCACAAATCTCGGAGCCGAGCGAGGAGAAGATCGAGCGCAGCTCATCGATATCGTTGGGGGTGCAGGGCACAAAGCCGCCCGGTAGCGGGCGGAAGCTGTCCTGCAGCCAGTCCTGCATGGTGGCGGCGATCGTCTCGAGCGTGCGGCCGTGGAAGCCGCCGCGCATGCACACGATGGTGTTGCCGCCGTTGCCCGCGCGCTTGGCATAGAGGCGCGCAAGCTTCATGGAGCCCTCGTTGGCCTCGGCGCCCGAGTTGGCAAAGAACGTCTTCCACACCTGCTCGCCCGCGGCCGGAGCGCCGAGTGCGGCGGCCGTGGTCTCGTCGCCCGCGGCCACGGCGTCGGCGATTGCGCGCGCGCCGTCCATGTCGTTGTTGGCAAGCTTTGAGAGGAGCGCCGCGACCTCGCCGCGGTGCTCGATGTAGTAGTAGTTCGAGACATGCATGAGCTTCTCGGCCTGCTCGGTGAGCGCCGCGCGGACGGCCGGGTGGCCGTGGCCGAGGCAGCAGACGCCGATGCCCGCGAGAAAGTCGAGATATTCGTGGCCATCATCGCCTACGAGCTTCATTCCCGCGCCGCCGGTGAATTCCACCTCGGAGCGGCCGAACGTGTGCATGACGTAGTCGGATTCGAGTGCTTTTTGCTGAGCGAGCGACATATGATTCGCCTTTCGGTGAGGGGGCGTTAAAGGGTCTGGAGCTTGGAGACCTCGTCGAGGTTCTCGAAGAGACGCGCGGCAAAGGTCGAGAGCGGGTGCGGGTGCGTGTCGTACTCGTAGCTCGTCTCGCTCGAGTGCAGC
>CAVDZW010000010.1:0-4584 GCA_963613305.1 bacterium
TTCCCTAAGAAGCTCGCCGTTGCGGCTACCAAGGGCAACCTGAAGCAGCTCGAGGAGCGTCGCAACAACATCGAGAAGCGTGAGGCCGTCCGCATTGCCGACGCCAACGCTCTCAAGGAGTCCATTGACGGCAAGCAGGTCACCGTCGACGTCAAGGTCGGCGACGAGGGCGTGCTCTTCGGTTCCGTCACCGCTGCCATGGTCGCCGACGCGATCAAGGCCGATCTGGGCGTCGAGGTCGACCGCAAGCGCGTCGAGCTCGGTAAGCCCATCAAGACCGCCGGTACCCACGAGGTCGCCGTCTCGCTCTATCGCGAGATTCGCGCCACCGTGGTCGTGCTCGTCGGTGTCACGGCTGAGGACCTCGCCGCTGAGGCTGAGGCCGAGGCTGCTGAGGCCACCGAGGCCGAGGCTGAGGTCGCCGAGGTCGAGACCGAGGCTGCTGCCGAGTAGGTTGCTACCCGCGCATATCTCACCTAATGAAGGGTGCTTTCGCTTTTGCGGAGGCGCCCTTTTTTGTTTTAGATTTCCACATCCTGAGCAGGGGAAAGGCCGTTGCGGGATGGGAAAACGCTTGGCCAAGGGCCGTTTGCGGCACGCAGTTCATCCGGGTCTTTACAAGCTTCTGACCTGCGAAACCTTTCTTTTCATAGGTATCTACCTGCGGTTTTACAAAGGCATAACGGTTCATTTGGGGAGTAGCTCAGCTTGCGCGGGCCTCAATTACAAAGCCATCGCAGGTCAGCGCGTTGTTGTGGAAAACCCGACCTGCAGATTGTTCAGAGTGTGGATAACGTTGAAAACTTCGTTTGGCGCGCAGCGAGATTCAAGCTCAACTTGAACGCAGACAAGCTACCTGCGATAACGTCGGATTGAATGAGCTTTAATGCCCATGCTGGGTCCAAAGCGTCTTGCGTGTCGAGGCAAACGCGCGCCTCAGGGTTCAATGCCGAGACCGCCGCCCCTTCTGCGCATAGAGCGCAACTTTTTTCTTGGTGCGCGCGACCCCGTTGTATGATGATGTGCCCGGATGCACCGCATCCGTTCAACCCCGAACAAGCGAGCATAAAGGAGCGTGGACGCAGCTATGCCAGACGGATACGACTGGGAGCCGCAGACGAACGGCAATGCCAACCACCGCGGGCTGCCCAACAACTCCGAGGCCGAGGCCAACGTCCTCGCCGCCATGCTGCTCTCTCCCGAGGTGATCGAAGAGGTTCTCGCCGAGCTCAAGCCCGCCGACTTCTTCCGCCCGGTGCACCGCACCATCTTTTCGGCGATCGACGACATGTACAACCGCACCATGCCGGTTGACTCCATTTCGCTCATCGACTACCTGCGCTCCATCGGCAAGCTGGAGTCCGTGGGCGGCGAGGCCTATGTGCTCGAGCTCGTGGGCCAGACCATGTCGCTCGTCAACTGGCAGCACCACGTAGAGATCGTTCGCCGCGACTCCATGCTTCGCGAGCTTATCGGCGCCACCAACGAGATCAACGCGCTTGCCTACGAGGCCCCGACCGATACCAAAGAGATCATCGAGCAGGCCGAGAGCAAGCTGCTTTCCGTTACCGCGCGCGAGGTCAAATCGAACTACAAGACCCTCACCGAGTTCATGGCCGAGGCCTACGAGGAGGCCGAGGAGGTCTGTGCCGCCGGTGGTGTGGCGGCGGGCGTGCCCACCGGGTTCCCGAGCCTCGACAAGATGCTCATGGGATTCCGCGAGGGCCAGCTCGTCATCATTGGTGCGCGTCCTGCCGTGGGTAAGACCTCGTTCGCACTCAATCTTGCCCTCAACGCCGCCGCCGACGGCAACACCGTCTGCTTCTTCTCGCTCGAGATGAGCGGCAAGGAAATCGCGCAGCGTCTCATCTGTGCGCATGCCATGCTCTCCATCTCGGATTTCCGTACGGGTCGCATCAGCCCCGAGCAATGGGCCAATATCAACGACGCCACGCGCGAGCTCTCGCAGCTCGACATCCTTATCGACGACACCCCGGGCACCACGGTGACCGAGATCCGCGCCAAGGCGCGCCGTATGCTCCACAACAAGGAGAAGGCCATCATCATCCTCGACTACCTGCAGCTCGTGAGTCCGCCGGCCGGCCGCCGCGCCGAGAGCCGTACCGTCGAGGTTTCCGAGATGTCGCGTGCCCTCAAGATCATGGCCAAGGAGCTGGCCGTGCCCGTCATCTCGCTTTCGCAGCTCTCGCGTGCCGTCGAGAGCCGTACCGGCAAGCGCCCGCAGCTTTCCGACCTGCGTGAATCGGGCTCCATCGAGCAGGACGCCGACATCGTCATGTTCCTCGACCGCTCGGCCGATGAGTCGGAGGCGAGCCGCGAGGACCGACCCGACCAGGGCGTTACGCGCATTGTCGTGGCCAAGAACCGTTCGGGCCCGATCGGCGACGTCGACCTCATGTTCCTGCCTGCCTCCACCAAGTTCTATGAGCTTGATGCGTCGCACGGCGATGAGTAGGGAACATGTCCCGGCTATCGGTATAATGAACCCGTTTGATACGTGCTCCCGCCGTGCGCGTCCTGCGCCGGCGGGTGCCGCCTTTTTAGGTGAGGAGTAACCATGCCGTCAACCGTGTTGGTCGGTGCCCAGTGGGGCGACGAGGGCAAAGGCAAGATCTGCGACCTTATTGCAGGTGAATTCGACAGCGTCGTGCGCTTTTCGGGCGGCAACAACGCAGGTCACACCATCGTCGTCAACGGCAAGAAGTACGGTCTGCACCAGATTCCGTCGGGCATCATGTATCCCGACTGCATCTCGGTCATCGGAAACGGTTGCGTGGTGAGCCCCAAGACCGTCATCGAGGAACTCGACATGTTCCAGGCCGACGGCATCACCTGCGAGAATCTGCGCATCTCGGGTAACGCCCACGTGATCATGCCGTACCACATCGACCTCGACGGCGCGTTCGAGGCCAAGCTCGGCAAGAAGAACATCGGCACCACCAAGCGCGGCATCGGCCCGTGCTACCAGGACAAGATGGCCCGCATCGGCCTGCGCATGCAGGACCTGCTCGACGAGGACATCTTCCGCGACAAGCTCGAGACCGCCCTTGCGCGCGTAAACCCCGAGCTCGAGCTTCTCTACAACCTGCCGACCTACACCGTAGACCAGATCTGCGAGGAATACCTGCCCTACGCCGAGCGCCTGCGTCCCTACATCACCGAGACGGGCCTTTTGCTCGACGAGATGGTCGAGGAGGGCAAGAGTCTGCTCTTTGAGGGCGCCCAGGCCACGCTGCTCGACATCGACCACGGCACCTACCCGTACGTGACCTCTTCTAACTGCACCGCCGGCGGCGCCATCACCGGTTCCGGCGTGGGCATGAAGAACGTCGACCGCGTACTCGGCATCATGAAGGCCTACATCACTCGTGTGGGCATGGGTCCCATGCCCACCGAGCTCGCCTACGAGACCGAGGAGGGCCACGCGCTCACCGAGGAAGGCTATGAGTACGGCGTGACCACCGGTCGCCGTCGCCGCGTGGGCTGGTTCGACGGCCCCATCGCCAACTTCTCTTCGCGCGTGAACGGCCTCACCGACATCGCCCTCACCAAGCTCGACGTGCTCTCGATCTTCGACACCATCAAGGTCTGCGTGGCCTACGACGTCGATGGCGTGCGCTACACGAGCGTGCCGGAGCACCAGGTGCGCTTTGAGAATGCCAAGCCTATCTACGAGGAAGTTCCCGGCTGGAAGTCCGACATCACGGGCTGCCGCAGCTTTGATGAGCTCCCGCAGGAGGCCAAGGACTACGTCAAGCTCGTTGAGGACCTCGCGCACGTGCGCGTGTCGTTCATCGGCGTCGGCCCCGACCGCGACCAGATCATCAACCGCTTCTGGAAATAGTTTTACGAGCGCATCCCCCGCAGCAAACGCCTGTGGGGGTGCATTATTTAAGTCGTCTGTGCTAACGGAGGAACCATGAGCGCAACCAACCAGGCAATCGACATTCTTCTGCTCGGCAGCGGTGGACGCGAGCATGCCCTTGCGGCAAAACTCGCCGACTCGCCGCTTTGCAACAAGCTTTTTATTGCCCCCGGTAACGGCGGTACCGCGCAGGTGGGCGAGAATATCGCGCTCAACGCGGAGGACCCCGAGGCCGTTGCGGCCTTTGCCACCGAGCACGGCTGCGGCCTTGTGGTGATCGGCCCGGAGGCTCCGCTCGTGGTGGGTGTGGCCGACGCCGTGCGCGCTGCCGGCATTCCCTGCTTTGGCCCGGGTGCCGAGGGTGCCCAGATGGAGGGCTCCAAGCTCTTCTCTAAGCAGCTCATGGAGCGCGCGAACATCCCCACGGCCGCCTACGGCTCGTTTACCGACGAGGAGTCGGCGCTCGCCTACGTGCGCGAGCAGGGCGCTCCTCTGGTCGTCAAGGCCGACGGTCTTGCGGCCGGCAAGGGCGTGATCGTGGCCACCGAGCTCGAGCAGGCCGAGGAGGCCGTGCGCGAGTGCTTTGGCGGCACCTTCGGTGATGCCGGCAACACTGTGGTTATTGAGGAGATGCTCGTGGGCCCCGAGTGCTCGCTGCTTGCTTTTACCGACGGCAAGACCGTGCGCCCCATGGCCAC
>CAVDZW010000011.1:0-7014 GCA_963613305.1 bacterium
GCCCAGGCGCGCGCAGGTACCGAGGATGTCGTCGCCCTCCCAGCCCTCGGCCTCGAGAATCGGAATGTTGAGGCCGCAGAGCAGCTCCTTGATCATGGGAAACTGCGCGTGGAGCGCAGGGTCCATGGGCGGGCGCTGCGCCTTATACTGCGGGAGCATCTCCATGCGCACGCGCGGCTTGCCCTTGTCGAACGCTACGGCCACGCCGTCGGGCGCAAACGTGTCGTTCATCTTGAGGAACATGTTCAAAAAGCCGAAGATCGCGTTGGTGGGGCGGCCGTCGGGGGCATTCATGCTCGGCGGCACGGCGTGGAACGCACGGTGCATGAGGGAGTTGCCGTCCACGACGGCGACGGTACGGCGGGTCTCGGTTGCGGCGGGGGTATCGGGCATTCGCTCACTCACTTTGGTGGAGGTTCACAAAACATAACCAGTCTAAGCCAGCTCCCCGGCGCGTGCTACGATTGCTCGCGGCAAACAACCGCAAATCCCCTAACGAGAAAGGACGTGCCATGGAGCGACCCTGCGCATGGAAGAAGTACACCGACGAGCAGCTCGCCGAGCTCGAGCAGCTCTGCGAGGGCTACAAGACGTTTATCAGCGAGAACAAGACGGAGCGCCTCTGCGCGCTCACGGGCGTGGCGATGGCGCGCGAGGCCGGTTACGTGGAGCTTCGCCAGGCGATCGCCTCGGGCCGCAAGCTCGAGCCGGGCGACAAGGTCTATGCCCTGAACCACGGCAAGACCCTCATGCTCGTGAACGTGGGTACCGAGCCGATGGAGCACGGCTTTAACATCCTCGGCGCGCACGTGGACTCCCCGCGTCTCGACCTCAAGCAGAACCCGGTCTTTGAGGCGGGCGACATGGCCTACCTCGACACCCACTACTACGGCGGCGTCAAGGCCTACCACTGGGTAGCGCAGCCGCTCGCGCTCGTGGGCGTCGTGGCCAAAAAGGACGGCAGCGTCATCCAAATCAACGTGGGCGACAAGCCGGGCGACCCGGTCTTTACCATCTCCGACCTGCTGATTCATCTCTCGGGCGAGCAGATGGGCAAGCCCGCGCGCGAGGCCGTCGATGCCGAAGCGCTCGACGTGATCGTGGGCGGCCGCCCCGTCAAGTTCGACGGCGACGACAGGGACGCGCCCAAGGACCCCGTCAAACAGATGTTCCTCGACATCGTCTCGGAGCAGTACGGCGTCGACGAGGAGGACTTCCTCTCCGCCGAGATCGAGGTTGTGCCCGCCGGCCCTGCGCGCGACATGGGCTTTGACCGCTCCATGATCCTCGGTTACGGCCAGGACGACCGCGTCTGCGCCTACCCGAGTCTGCTCGCCCAGCTCGAGGTGACCGCCCCCGCGCGCACGAGCATCTGCCTGCTCGTCGACAAGGAAGAGATCGGCTCCGTGGGCGCCACCGGTATGACGAGCCGCTTTTTTGAGAACACCGTGGCCGAGATCATGGCGCTCGCCGGCGAGGAGAGCCCGCTGGCCTTGCGCCGCGCGCTCGCCCGTTCGCGCATGCTGAGCTCCGACGTGTCGGCCGGCTACGACCCCGCCTACGCGAGCAAGTTCGAGACCAAGAACGCCGCCTACATGGGCCGCGGCCTCTGCTTTAACAAGTACACGGGCAGCCGCGGCAAGAGCGGCTCCAACGACGCCGATGCCGAGTACATGGCGCTCGTGCGCGACATCATGGACGAGGCCGGCGTGGACTTTCAGACCTGCGAGCTCGGCCGCGTGAACGCGGGCGGCGGTGGCACCATCGCCTACATCATGGCCAAGTTCGGCATGAACGTGATCGACTCCGGCGTGGCCGTGCTCTCGATGCACGCCCTTTGGGAGGTCGCCAACAAGGCCGACATCTACGAGGCCTACCGCGGCTACAAGGCGTTCCTCGAGCGCGCGTAAGGCACGCGCCGCAAACGCGGACGCAAGCCCCATAAAGAACGACCGTCACGGCCGCCCCGCTCCCTCCGACCGAGGGGCGGGGCGGCCGTTTTTTTCTAAGGGTCTCTGCAGCTGCATGCGGTCGCAAATCGCGCGGCGACCAGTAATCGCATCGCGACCCCTCCCCGGGTACGGCGTTCTCCGATGCGCAGATGCAGCGACTCCGCCAGGCCCGCTCCGCAACGCAAACTGTAAACCTTTGGTCGGGAGCAACCAGCACGGCGTATGCCCAGCGTGAGCGGGGTATCATAGGGTACAACAGCACATACGTGCCCGCGTCGACAAGCGAGGTTCACATGAACGCACAGCACCCGCCCGTCGTACTCTCCATCGCCGCGTCCGACTCGAGCGGAGGCGGCGGCATCCAAGCCGACATCAAGACCATCACCGCGCACCGCCTCTATGCCGAGACGGCGATCACCGCCGTGATCGCGCAGAACACCTGCGGCGTCTACACCGTGCAGCCGCTCCCCGCAGCCACGATCGCCGCGCAGATCGACGCCTGCTTTGAGGATATTCGCCCCGACGCCGTGCGCATCGGCATGATGAAGACGGCCGAAATCGCCGAGACCGTGGCGCAGCGCCTCTCGTATTGGCGCGCCGAGAACGTTGTGGTCGACCCCGTCATGTCCACCACCTCGGGCGCGCGCGAGATCGACGACGAAGCCGTCGAGGCGCTCAAGCGCTATCTGTTCCCGCTTGCCACGGTCGTCACGCCCAACACGGCAGAGGCCGAAGCCATCCTCGACTACGAGATCGACTCGGAACGCACGCAGCAGAACGCCGCCATGCTTGTTGCCTCGCGCTTTGGGTGCGCCTGCGTGGTCTCGGGCGGGAGCTTTGGCGAGCAGGCCGACGACGTGCTTGCCGAGCCCGCGCCACTCGACGACGACGGCAACCCCATGGGCGATCCGCTCACCACGTGGTTTCACCACAAGCGCATCGAGACCGCCAACACGCACGGGGCGGGCTGCACGCTCTCGTCGGCCATCGCCTGCGCGCTCGCAACCGGCATGACGCTCCCCGACGCCGTGAACGCCGGCAAGGCGTACGTGACGGGTGCCCTCGCGGCCGGTCTCGACCTTGGGCAGGGATCAGGCCCCATCAACCACATGTGGGCGATGTAGGGCCCAGGAACAAAACCGACGTACTTTCACTTCGAATCGAGCCGAAAACGGGCGCCCCGCACGGAGCGCCCGTTCGTTTTGACGTCTATATGCGACGGCTACAGACGCAGCAGGCAAGATCCAAGCATGCACCAATCGCCGACGCGGGCACCTGCCGCCTAGAGGTACTTGCGCCAGTCGTCGTCATCCTCGTCGTCCTCGGCGGCAGCAGCGGCCTCCTCGGCGGCGCGGGCGGCAGCGGCACGCGCGGCAGCATCCTTATACGACTCATCGTTCTTAGCAGGGAACTGGGCAAACACGTGCTCAAAGATGGCATGGTTCTCGTCCCACTTGCTCTCGGGCACGGCGAGGACCACCTCGCGCACGCCCCATGCGCCGCTCGCAAGCTCAGAGCGGAAGAGCTCGGCTACGACCTCGGTATCGCAGCCGAAGTTGCCGCAGCCAAAGGCGCCGGCCACGAGTTTGGTGCGGCCGATCTCGTCGCAAAGCGCAAGGGCAAAGCGGACGCGGTCGGCAAGTGCGCTCTCGATGCGCTCATCCTTGATCCCGTACTCCTCGCGGGCGCGCTTGGCGTTGGGCGCGGCCACCACGAGCACGTCGGCGTAGGCATGCATCTTGGCGCGCTCAAAACGCACGGCCGGCACCACGAGCGCGCGGTTGCGATAGAGCTCGCAGTTGATGTTGCGGCGGCGGTTCTCCTGGTACCAGGAGCGCTTTTCCTTGAGCACGTTGTAGAGGAACGAATCTGCGCAGAGCTGCTCCTCCTGCGCGAGCGAGCCGCGGATGTAGCCGCCGCCCGGGTTCACGAACGAGGCGAAGTCGAGAAGCGCGAGGTCGCAGAACTGCGCATAGCCGCGGCCGTTCTCGAGCACGGCCTGCGTGGCCGTGGCGTTGACGACGGTCACGGTCGGAAGCTCGGGTGCGGGCTCAGTGGGAGCCTCCTCGGCAGCGTCGGCGACATCCTCGGCCGGAGTGGCCTCCTCCTCGGCCTCAGCAGCGTCCTCGGCGGCTTCGGCAGCCACGTCCACGGTATCGGTGGCCTCAACAGCCTCAACAGCCTCCTCGGCCATCGGCTCCTCAGCCTCGGCCTCTGCGGCCGCTGCCTTAGCAGCACGGCGCTCGAGCACGCTCGCGGGCATGCCGTCGAACTCGCGAACGCCGGCAAGCGAACGCTCGATCTCTTTGGCCCAGTGGGCCTCCATGTCGGCCGTGTGGCGCTCGGCGGCTGCAGCACGAGCGTCGCGGCGCGAATTGCCACCGCCCTGACCCCTGCGATCCCCTCGACGCTCACCTTTGCGGGTATTCTGATCAGCCATGCCGGTCACCTTTCATATCTGTTGCAAACATATCGGCCATTATAGAAAAAGCCGCAGCACCGGGGCCGCGGCTTTGGCTCAAAAACCCTCCCCCGCCCGCCAAGCGGTGCCGTGGGGAGCAAGGACGCTGGTCGCCTAGCGATCGCGCCCGACGATATCGAGAATGCGGATAAAGACGTTCACGATGTCCATGAACAGGTTGGAGGCGGCGAGCACCGCGTTGGGAAGCGTGGGCTCCACCTGCGTGGCACGGTAGGTGTCATAGCCGATAAAACCGGCAAAGACGATAACCACCAGGTAGTCGGTGACCGTCTGAGAGATACCGAGAAAGGCGAGCACAAGCTCCACCACGATAAGCGCGAGGAGCATGCCGCTCAGCACGCCGGCGGCGCGGCTAAACGCCTTGGGAAAGACCACGCCGAGCGTGCCGAACACGAGCGTGATGGCCGCGGTGGCAGCAAAGGCCGTGTTGATGGTGGGCAGGTCGTAGGCAACAAGCGCCGTGGAGCTCATGAGGCCAAAGGCTGCAGCAAAGACGACGTAGCCCACGAGCGAGAGCCCGGCCGATTCGCGCGCGGCGGCGGCGCTCATCATCACGATGCCCACGACCGTGACCGCGAGGGTACCGAAGACAAGGGTGAGGGCGCCCGAGCCGCTGTACATCATCTGGGCAAACCCCATGGTGCCCGTAAAATAAGTACCGAGGCCCATCAGGCAAAATCCCGCAAATAGCAGGCCAGAGACGGCGAGGTTGAAGCCGCGTGCCGAAAGCCGCTTGGCCTTGCGGGCGGTGCCGGCAACAACCGGGCCCTCGGTGCCGTAGCGTTCGAGTTCGTTCATGTCGGTATCCTTTCGGGCGCGCGCCCGCAGGCGCCGCGTTCACGTTGAGCTGGTGCAGGTTCCGCGTATTGTACCCACCCGGCCTTACGCGAACCCAAGAACTCGCGCAGGAGGGTGGCCGCGGCGTTGGGCAAGCCGTGCCGCCTAAAGGCTTAGTAGTCCACGGCAGCGGGGCTGTCCATCCAATCGCTCACGAACGAACCGTAGCGGCCCTCGATAATGGCCGCACGTGCCTCGCTCATGAGGTTCAGCAGGTAGTAGATGTTGTGCATGGAGAGCAGGATGCCGCCGAGCATCTCGCGTTGCGTGACCATGTGACGAATGAGCGCGCGGCTGTAGCCGCCCGTACAGACCGGGCAGGTGCACTTGGGGTCGACCGGGCCAGCATCGTGCGCAAAGCGCGCGTTGCGGAAGTTCAGACGGCCCTCGCTCGAGAACGCGGTTCCCATACGACCGGTGCGCGTGGGCAGCACGCAGTCGAACATGTCGATGCCGCAGGCCACACCGCGCACGAGCGTGGTGGGGTTGCCCACGCCCATGAGGTAGCGCGGCTTGTGGCGCGGCATGTGCTCCGAAGCGAGCGGCGCCAGGGTCTCGAACATGGTCTCGTGGTCCTCGCCCACCGAGTAGCCGCCGATGCCGTACCCCGGAAAATCGCCGCACTCCTCAAGATGCTTGAGCGAGCGCAAGCGCAGATCGAGGTGCATACCGCCCTGCACGATGCCGAAGAGCGCCTGATCGGGACGCGTGTGCGCCTTGTAGCAGCGCTCGGCCCACATGCTCGAGAGCTCCACCGCGCGCTCCACGTAGGCGCGCGTGGCGGGGTATCCCGGGCACTGGTCGAGCTGCATGCAAATGTCGCTGCCGAGCTTCTGCGCGATCTCCATGTTGTCCTCGGGCGTCCAGAACACGTGGCTGCCGTCGTAGTCGGTCACGATAAAGCGCACGCCGTCGTCGGTAAGCTTGACGGCGTCGCCGTGGCTGAACACCTGGAAACCGCCCGAGTCGGTGAGGATCGGACCGTGCCAGTTCATGAACTCGTGCAAGCCGCCGAGCTCGGCGATGGTGTCCTCGCCGGGGCGCATGGCCAAGTGGTAGGTGTTGGCGAGCACGATCTGCGCACCCAGGTCTTTAACGGTCTGGGTGGGAATGCCCTTGACGTTGGCCTTGGTGCCCACCGGCATAAAGATCGGAGTCTCGATGTCGCCGTGCGGGGTATGGAGAATGCCCGCGCGGGCGGACGTCTTGGGGTCCTCGGCAACGATCTCGTATTTAAAGAGGGACTGGTCCATCGGTGCTCCTTGGCTTTGGGCTTGGGGGTCGGGCGGGTGCGGAATGTCGGCGCAAACAGCGCTAGCGGCTGCGCATCTTGAGTGCGCGGTCGATCTCGCGCTGCACGTCGCGGCGTGCCATGTCCTCGCGCTTGTCGTAGAGCTTTTTGCCGCGGCCGAGGCCGAGCTTGAGCTTTACACGGCCCGAATCGTTATAGTAGAGCTCGAGCGGCACGAGCGCCACGCCGCGGTTGCGCAGCTTACCGTCGAGATAGTCGATCTCTTTGCGGTGGAGCAGCAACTTTTTGCGGCGGTCGGGATCGCGGTTCCACACGCCGCCGTTGCTGTAGGGGTGGATATGCAGGCCCACGAGCCAGCACTCTCCCCCGCGGATGATCGCAAAGGTATCGGTGATCTGGCAGGCACGCTCGCGGATGCTCTTGACCTCGGCGCCGGCAAGCTCCACGCCGCACTCAAAGGTCTCGTCGATAAAGTACTCGTGGTGCGCCGA
>CAVDZW010000012.1:0-4890 GCA_963613305.1 bacterium
GGCTACTCCTACATCTGGGAGAACAACGTCCGCCACTGGCGCGACATCAAGTAAGAGCCTCCCGAGAGCGGACCTTGGCGCGCGTCGGCTTGCACGCCGCCCCTCTCCTGCAACGCCAGGGTCCGCGCAAACAGCAAAGGCCCCGACGACGCTTCGCATGCACGCGATTGCGTCATCGGGGCCTTTTTACGTTGCGGTTTCTGCCTCGAGGCACGAAGGTCTCAGCGCGACTCAACACCGTGCGGGCATGCGCCTCCCTACAGCGGCAGGAACGTCGGCTCCATCTTCTCGAACGTGCAGAACTCGCTAAAGCCGATCTCGCGCAGGCGCTCGCGGCACTCCGAAATGTGGGCGCCGAGATGCTCGGGCTTGTGCGAATCGCTGCCGATGGTGAGGATGCGGCCGCCCAGGTCGTGATAAAGGCGCAGAACATCGGTCGAGGGCTGCAGGTCAGGCAGGCCGTAGCGGAAGCTCGAAGTGTTAAGCTCAATGCCCTTGCCGTCAGCGATCACGCGCTCGAGCACGGCCGCCACGATATCGCGGGTCTTCTCGAACGGGAACTCCCCCGCCGGGTCGTAGCGGCGGATGAGGTCGAGGTGGCCGAGCACGGAGTAGTCGCCAAAGGTCTCGACGACCTTGAGCAGCTCCTCGTAGAAGGCTCGGTTGTACTCCTCCTGCGTGCGGCCACGCTGAAAGTCGCCGGTCCAGAACTCGCAGTCGCCCACCTCGTGAATGGAGCAGATAACAAAGTCGAGCTTATCTTTGTATGCCTCGAACAGCGCATGGTTCTGCGCAACGGTATGGCTCTGCACACCGAGCTCGAGGCCCGCCCGCACGGTGAGCTTGCCCGCAAACTGCTCGCGCATCTTGTCGATCTTGGCAAAGTAGGCCGGATAGTCCACATTGATGACCGCCTTGCCATCGACAACGCGCACGCCCTCCGGATGAGCTCGGTACTCCTCAACATCGGGCTTTACGCCGTAGTCGACGTGGTCGGTAAAGCAGATCTCGTCAAGACCGAGCGCCACAGCGTCGGTGCAGACGTCCTCCATCGCATACCAGGAGTCGTCGGAGAATTCGCAGTGAACGTGATAGTCAGCAAGCATCAAAACCCTCTTTCTGTCGATTACTTTGCAAGCTGGGCGTTTGCCGCCTCACTCAGCAGCACCATGGCGATGAGCATGCCGCCGAGAATCCAAGGGAAGAGGCCGGCACCACCGGCGGTGAACACGAGCGCGATCAGCGGCGGGACGACGGTCGAACCCGTATAGGCGCATGCCATCTGCAGGCTCACCATCGACTGCGAGGCGCGCTCGCCAAAACGGTTAGGCGTGAGCGAGATGATGCTCGGGTAGATGGGCGCGCATCCCAGGCCGATGACGCCGAGCGCGATCGAGAGCGCAAGCTCTCCCTGCCCAAAAACGAGCAGCGCCACGCCAACGGCCACCAGGGCCTGGCCGATGCGAATCAGGTTCTTGCTCCCAAAATGAAGCGCGATGACGCCCGAGATAAACCGCCCGAAGGTGATTCCCATGTAGAAATACGAGGCCATAGTGGCCGCATGGGCGCCCGAGATGCCGCGCGCGAGCACGAGATGGCTCGAAGACCAAAGACCGCATGCGTACTCAAAGCCGCTGTAGCAGCCGAATGAGAGCACAGCCGCGATGGCGCCGGGAAGCTTGATGGCCTGCAGGTACGTAATCGGGGCCTCTTCCGTTGCATCTTCGTCTGAGGCCTCAGGCCCCTCGCCGACGCCCGCCTTGGACTCGGCGCGCTTCCAGAGCGGGAGCGAAAAGAGCAGCATCGCGGTGATGACCGCCTGGATAACGCCGACGGTAAAGTAACCGCCATGCCAGCTCAGCGGGCCCACGAGCGCCCAGCCCATGATCTGCGGGCTGATGCTCGTGCCGATGCCCCAGCAACAATGGAGCCAGCTCATATGGCGCTCGCCGTAGTGGAGCGCCACAAAGTTGTTGAGTACCGCGTCGACCGAACCCGCGCCCAAACCGTAGGGCACTGCGATGAGGCAGAGCTGCCAAAGGCTCGTGCTCATGCCAAAGCCAAAGATGGCGGCAGCGGTCATGGCAACAGAGAAAGCCGTGAGCTTGCCGGCGCCCAGTTTGCGCTCGAGCGGGGCGGTTGCCAGGCTCGAGACGATCGTGCAGGCGGTGATGATCATCGTGATGGCGCTCTGGGCCGCTACGGGTGCGCCGAGCTCCGGATACATGGCGGGCCAGGCCGAGCCGAGAAGCGAATCGGGCAGGCCGAGCGAAACGAACGCGATATAGATAAAGGGCAGCAGAACAGAAAGCATTTGACATCCTCGTTGGCGCGTAGAAAACTGATTTGTAATATTACCGACTCGATATTCATATAATTACGTTGTCTCGGACAAAAAGTGTAAGGATTCGGACATATGCTTAAAGGACCACGCTGCACCCTCGACCTCGACAACACCAACCAGGAACTCAACGCAACCGGAAACCTCGACTTCGGCTGCAGGGGGTTCGACGAGCTCTATGGGTACGAAACCGGCGACGACCTCGTATGGCACTGGCACGAGGGATTCGAGGCGATCCTCTGCATCAAGGGTTCTCTCAGCGTTACCGTGGCCAATACCCCCATCACGCTCAAGCCGGGCATGGCCGTCTTTATCAACGCGTGGCGCCCGCATTGCGCGAGCGGGGCGCCCAAGGCACGCATCCGCTCCGTCGTCTTTGACGAGAACCTCGTTTCGGGCGGGCCGGGCACGCTCATCGCCCAGCGCTACACCGGCCCCCTCAAGACGGCAGGCGAGACCGATCTCTTGATATTCGAGGAGCAAAACGACGCCGAGGCGGAGTTCACGCGGCATCTGGCGCTTGCGGTCGATGCCATGGAGAACGAGGAGCCCGGGTACGAGATCGAAACACGAGAGCATCTCTCCCGCCTGGTCTTTCTCGCTTGGCAGCGCGCGGGCTGCGACCCCGCCTCCGCCGCTCAAAACTCGGCTCGCTCGGAACGCACGCAGGTCATGCGCACGTTCATAGCCGAGCATTACGCCGAGCATCTTTCCGTCGCGGACATCGCAGAGGTGGCGGGTATTTGCGAGCGCGAGTGCCTGCGCTGCTTTAACGAGTCGCTCGGCGTGGGCCCCGCACGCTATCTGCTCATGTACCGGCTCGCCAAGGCCGCCGAGATGCTCGCCTCCACAACCACGAGCATCTCGGAGATCTCGCAGGCCGTCGGCATCAACAGCCCAAGCAACTTCAGCCAGCTCTTTCGCCGCGACTACCACTGCACCCCGCGTGCATACCGCAAGCGTGCCCAGGAGCGGACGAGCTAATAAAAGATGCGGAGCCCCTGCAACGCATCGGCTCCGCATCCAAGTAGAATGAACCGCCGCGTCTAAACGCGGTAGCACGGCTCCTCGGCGAGCGGTTCGTTCGTGAACACCGACTCGACCGCAGCCAGGTATTCCTCGACCTTGCGCGTCTTGCGCACGCGGCGCACCACGGCCAGCGGGTTCGCAAAGGCGCACTTGGCGTAGGCCCACCACTCCTTCATGCGAAAGACCGCGTTACCGCCGATCTCGTGCTCATATGCCTCAAAGAGCCGGTCGTGAAAGCGCTTGAGCTCGGTCGCATCGGCAGCAGCACCGCCCCGCACCATGCGCACGAGAGCCGGGTTTGCCAAAATTCCACGGCCGATCATCACGTGCGTCGTCGCCGGGTAGGCGCGCAGAAGTGCCTCAAGGTCGGTTGCCGTGTTGATGTCACCGTTGTAGGCGACCGGGAACGGCGCGCGTTCCAGGGCCTCGCCGTAAAGGGCTTGCCGCGGCCGCCCGCGGTAGCCGTCCTTTTGCACCCGTGGGTGCACGATGAGCTCCGCAAGCGGCAGGTCACAATAAAGCTCCAGCAGACGCTCGAACTCAACGTCGTTCTCAACGCCCACGCGCGTCTTGACCGAGACCGGTAGCGGGGAACGCTCGCAGATGTCGCTCAAGAAGCCCTCAAGCGCCTCGGGATCGCGCAGGGCGCCCGAACCCTTGCCCTTGGCGACGACCGTCCCCGACGGGCACCCAAGATTGAGATTGACCTCCGCATATCCCATATCGGCGAGCACCCGCGCCGCCCATACGAACTCGTCAGCATTCTTGGTGAGAAGCTGCGGGACCACGTTCAGCCCCTCGTTGTTGGCAGGATCGATCTCTTTGAGTGCCTTACCGCCAAAACGGTTGCCCACGCGCGGAGGCGGCAAAAAGGGCGTGTAGTAGCGGTCGAGCGCGCCAAAGTACTCCGCATGCACGCGACGGTACACATACCCGGTGTTGCCCTCCATGGGCGCCAGCGAAAAGGTCGGCGAATGGGCGTTGCCGCGCGAACTCTCGGCCATCCTCTCCGCTCCCCCTAGGCCCCGGCGCCCACGGCGTCGAGGATGGCGAGCTGCATCACGTCGGCCGCAAGCGTGCCGGCAACGTTGACATCGGCCGGCACCTCACCGATCGAGGTCGCATAGATCGTGTCGCCGTCGGCGAGCGTGCCCACCGGGCAGATGCAGCGCGCGTAGGCATTGCGAGTCATGGAGGCGATCTTGCTCATCTCGGCCTTGTTAAAGTCGCCGTTGGTGATCACGGCGCCGATCGTGGTATTGCCGGTAAACATGTCGGTGCGCTTGGCGATTCTGTAGAGCTCGCCGCGCGAGTCGGCAAACCCCGTGCCGTCCTCGCCCCTGAGGCCCGAGACCTGCCGGCCCGTGGCCGGATCGTACACGTCGCCCAAGGCATTGACGACCACGACGGCCGCCATCTCGAGCCTGCCCAGGCGCACGGCAGCCATGCCGAGGCCCGCCTTTGAGCAGCGATCCGCCCCGCAAATCTTGCCGACCGTGGCGCCGCAGCCCGCACCGACG
>CAVDZW010000013.1:0-24237 GCA_963613305.1 bacterium
CCAAGAACAACGCCGACGGCACCGTCGACCTCTCTGGTATCGAGCTGCCCGGCCCCGGCACCTACACCTTTACGGTTAAGCAGCAGACCTCCGATGCCTCCGGCATGGTCACCGACTCCAAGGAGTACACGATCACCATCGTCGTGACCGACGACCTGAACGGCGGCTACAACGTCGAGGTTTCCTACGACGGTCTGGCCGACGGCGAGGTGCCGTCGTTCAAGAACACCTACACGACGCCCGCTTCGGGCGACGGCAAGGGCGGCACCGTCAAGAAGACGACCGTCACCACGATCACCGCGGGCAACGGCCTCGCCGCTACCGGCGATCGCACGCCTCTCATCGTTGGCGCGCTGGTCGTCCTCGGCCTCGCGGCCGCGGCAGCCGGCGTCCTCGCTAAGCGAAAGAACCGATAGTCCCCGCCGGCTATCCACGTGCGGCCCCGCGCCCTAGGGCTCGACTCGCATGAGGCGCCTCCCGTTTCTGAACGCAAGGAACGGGAGGCGTTCTTATGTGGCCCGCGCCCCGGGATTTTTGGACGACTCCCGCTTGACCTCGCTCTTTGCTATAGTGGTGAGAATTCTTTTTGGAGGTTTCACGCGCGCATGAACGATACCGGCGACAGTCCCGAGCCGCGGGCACAGACCGCGGCGCTTCCGCACTACACCGTGGGCGAGGAGATCATGAACTCCGTCACCCATGGCGTTGGCTGCTTGCTGTCCATCGCTGGGCTCGTGCTGCTTATCGTCTTTGCTGCCCTGCGCGGCGGCGGGGCGGTTCACGTGCTCTCCGCCATCACCTACGGCGTGTCGCTCATCCTCGAGTACCTCGCCTCCACGCTCTACCACGCCATTCAGCCGGCGCGCGCCAAGCGCGTGTTCCGCATTATCGACCACAGTTGCATTTACCTGCTGATTGCCGGCAGCTACACGCCGTTTTGCCTCATCACGCTCGAGAACGCGGGCGGGGTGCAGCTCTTTTTTGCCGTGTGGGCCATCGCCTTTGTCGGCATCGGCCTCGAGGTGTTCTTGCGTGAGCGGCAGCCGCATTGGCTGGCCGGGCTCGTCTACCTTGCGATGGGCTGGCTCGTGGTGTTTCGCCTGCCGCAGCTCATAACCTTGCTTAACCCGGTTGCCCTCGCGCTCCTTGCCATCGGCGGGGTCTGCTACACCGTGGGCGTGCCGTTCTACATTGCCAAAAACGTTCGCTACCTGCACAGCGTGTTCCACTTGTGGGTGCTCGCAGGTAGCGTGTTCCAGTTCATGGCGGTGATCCTCTTCGTGATCTAGCGCCCGCGCGTTTTGCGCCCCACGCACTTTGGCGGCAGGCTTCGCATTCGCGGCTGCCCGGCCGCCGCACCATTCAACGTCTCCCGAACTTGGAGGTTCGAGAATCCCCCTATGGACATAACGGTTTCCATCGTTACCACGCTCATTCTCACGCTCATTAACGGCTACTTCTCGATGTCCGAGATGGCGCTCACCACGGCCAAGCGCGCCGTACTCGAGCACGAGGCCGAGGAAGGCGACCGCCGTGCCGCCAAGGCCGTCGAGCTCGCGAGCGATTCCGACGCGTTCCTCGCCACCATCCAAGTGGCCATCACGCTCGTCGGGTTCGCCTCGTCGGCTGTGGCCTCCACGAGCCTTTCGGACCCGCTTGCCGCATGGCTCAGCAGCTTTGGCATCGCACCGCTCACGGCCATCGCGCGCGGCCTTGCGCCCGTGATCATCACGATCGTGGTCTCGTTTGTCTCGATCGTCATGGGCGAGCTTGTGCCCAAGCGCATCGGCCTCGCCAACGCCGAGGGCGTATCCAAACAGGTCGTGGGCCCGCTCTCGGTGTTCCAGCGCGTGGCGCGCCCCGTGGTGTGGGCGACCGGTGCCTGCGCCGACGGCCTCGCCACGCTCCTGCGCGTCAAGAGCGCCGACGACCGCCAAAACGTCTCGGAAGAAGAGATCAAGTACATGGTCTCGGAGCAGGACGACCTGCTCGATGAGGAAAAGCGCATGATCCACGAGATTTTCGACCTCGGCGACACGGTGGCCCGCGAGGTCATGGTGCCGCGCGTCGACATCGAGATGGCCGAGGACACCGACACCGTGGCCGAGGTACTCACCCTCATGCGCCGCACCGGCTACAGCCGCATCCCGGTCTATCACGAGGACCTCGACAACGTGGCGGGCATCGCTCACATCAAGGACCTGCTCGAGCCCGCCCTCTCGGGCAAGGGCGAGACCAGGATCGGCTCCTACCTGCGCGACGCCGCGTTCGTGCCCGACACCAAGGACCTGCTGCCGCTTCTTTCCGAGATGCAGACGAGCCACGACCAGATGGTCGTGGTGGTCGATGAGTACGGCGGCACGGCGGGCATCATCACTATCGAGGACATCGTCGAAGAGATCGTGGGCGAGATTGAGGACGAGTTCGACCCCGACAACAAGTACCTCACGCGTCTCTCGCGCCGCGAATGGCTGGTCGACGGCCGCTTTTCGTGCGATGATGCCGTGGAGCTCGGCTGGCCCATCCAGGAGAGCGACGATTACGAGACCATCGCCGGGTGGATTTTGGAGCTTTGCGACTCGGTGCCCGATATCGGCGAGGTGTTCGCCGTGGAGGGGTACAAGTTCAAGGTGCAGTCCATGCGCGGCCAGCGCATCTCGCTCATTCGCGTGATTGCGCCCGCCGAGGGCGAGCATCGCGAGGATGCGGACGAGACGGCCGAGGCGACGGGCGCCAAGGCGTCTGCGCACGAGCCCGAGCACGGCGACGAATAGCGGCCACGCGGCTGCGGAACGGAACGGAGAACCATGGCGGACCTGTTCGACATCAAAAAGGTGACGGTCGGTAAGGAGAAGCTCTGCGCGCGCGTGCGCGTTGCCGAGGGCGCTCCGCTCATGACCTCCGAGGATATCGAGGCCACGGCGCGCGTGTACTACCTCGCGCCCGCGATCGCCAAGCACCTGTGCCTGGGCGATGCCGGCCGCGAGTTTCAGGACTGCATGGGCGCGACCGAGCTCGCGCACCTGCTCGAGCACCTTACGGTCGAGATCCTTAACCAAACGGGCCTTGCCGGCAAGGTGAGCTGCGGCCGCACGCGCGCCGCGGCAGGCGAGGAGCGCACCTGGGACGTTGAGCTCTCGTGCCCCGACGACGCGCTCACGATCGGCGCGCTCTCGTCGGCGGTGTTCATGATGGAGTGGGCGTATCTCGCACCCGATCAGCCCGCACCCGATTTTGAGGGTACGGTCGAGGCGTTGCGTCACCTGGCGCTGAGCCTGCGCCCCGACGGAGGCGCCTCGGAGCGCGCCGGTGAGGTCGAGGCCGTGGAGACGGCCGAGGAGACGGCGCAGGCTCAGGTTGCGGCCGACGTTGAGCCGGCGGCCGCGCCTGCGGACGCAACGGCGACGTTCGAGGCCGTGCCCACGTCTGCGCCGGTACCCGAGCCCGAGCCTGAGCAGCCCGGATTTGCCGACGACGAGTTTTTGGCCCCGGTCTTTGCCCGCGCCATGGCCGCCGCCGAGGAGGAGCCGGCTCCCGCCGAGCGCACTTACGCTCCCGCGCCCGCGCGCATCGACACCGAGGGCGTTGCTCCCGCGATGCCCGCCGAGGGCAACGCTGACGCCGGCGTTTTTGGCGGCGCCGCCGGTGCCACGACGGTCATTCCGCCCAAGCCGATCCACCCGACCGCGCCTGCGGTGCTCGTCTCGCCCGCGACCTACGGGGCCGCCCCCGCAAAGAAAGACGCTGGCGCCACGAACGTGATGCCGCCCCTGCGCTAGCGTGCCCGCGAACGGTTATACGCCGGTGGCCTTGGGGTATCCGGCTATAATAGTCAGCCAATGAACCAATGAGCTCTCATGAGCCCCCTAGGAGAGGACATAACAATGGGTAAGGCTTTTAACTTCGTCGCCGGTACCGTCATCGGCGCTGCCGCCGGCATCGTCGCCGGTATCGCCATGGCACCGCGCTCGGGCGCCGAGACGCGCGCCATGGCCGCCGACCTCGCCAACGACGCTTGGGACAACGCCCGCGACAAGTACGAGCAGAGCGCACAGCAGGCCCGCGCCGCCGTGGAGGACTTCGGTCCGGCCATCGACGCCACCGCCGACGACCTGCGCGCTAAGGTCGATCTTGCCCGCGAGCGCATGGATCAGCTCCGCGAGCAGCTCAACGACGCCGTCGCCGGCGGCAACGTGACCCCGGCTGCCGACGTCGTGGTCGAGAACGCCGTCGAGCCTGAGGCCGCCGAGGCCTAAATGCTCGTCAGCAGCTTTACCGGCACCAAGGTCTACCGCAAGCCCGCTGCCGACAAGCGCGTCAAAAAGGACGGCTCGCCCCGCAGCCCCAAAAAGCTCGGACGCATCCACCTCCCGGTGTTCACCCCCGATGGACGCCGGGTGGTGGGCTTTATGGTGAGCCTTCCCGATATCGCCGGCATGGTCAAGCAAGATGACCGCTTTGTGGCGCTCGACGCCTTTGGCATGTACGAGGGGGCCGTGGCCGTCGATGACGAGCGCGGCACGTACGACAAGGCCGCGGCCAAGCGCCTGGGCATCGATCTCGATGCCTGCCTGGTGCTGGTGGGCATGGACGTGTGCACCACCGCGGCAAAGCAGCTGGGGTACTGCTCCGATGCCGAGTTCAGCATGAAGACCGGCAAGGTCGAGAGCTACCGCATCACCACCAACGCAGCCGCCAACCTGCTGATCGGCGACATCGAGATGCCTGCCGAGCTTTTCCGCTGCTACAAGGCGGGCCATATGGTCGTTGCCAACGAGGCCGAGCAGATTGCCCTCTCGGGTGGTGCCGCGGCCAAGGCGGCCGAGGTGAGCGTCGTGGTGGGCGACAAGGTCAAAAAGGGCGCCAAGGTGCTCGACGACAAGGGCTCCGTCGCCGTCGATCGCGGCAGCAAGGCCATCGGCAAGCAACTCGGGCGCACGCGTGGCATGTTCAAGTCGTTTAAGGACGAGTACAAAAAGGCCGCCGGCACCTCCGGGGGAGCGAGCAAAAAGTAGCGGCGCCGGGCCCGCGCCCAAACGGGTCCGAACCATACGAAATGGGTGAGGAGAAACATTGCCTAACCACACCAACTCCTACTCAGGTAAAAACAGCCGCGGTGCGGGCGCGTCCAGGCGCTCGGCCGCAAACAGCAAGCAGGACCTTGGTCGCTATGCCAGGCGCGACCTGGGACACGTCTACAGCCCCAAAACCAAACGCCACCGCAAACCGGGCGCGAGCTATCTGCAGCACACGCAGGGCTTTGGCAAGAACGCCCGCACGCGGATGCATCGGCCGCGCCGCCGCCGCGACTCCCGTCTCGTATATGCGCTTATCGGCGTGGGCTGCGCGCTCGCGATCTTTGTGGCGAGCGTCATCGGCTACGTCAACCGCAGCGTCGACATCAAGCTCAACGGCAACACGGTCTCGGTGCATGTTGATTCGAGCATCTCGGACATCATCGAAAAGCAGGGGCTGTCCGACACGCTTAAGCACGGCAATCTCTTGGCTGTGGACGATTCGGTGCTCAAAAAGGACGGCGGTGAGTCGTACTCGGTCAAGCTCAACGGCAAGCGCGTCAAGCCCGGCAAGTTCGCGACCACGACGGTTGCGGGCGGCGAAAAACTCAAGATCGAGAGCGGTCGCGACGTCTACGAACCGCATACCGTCGAGGTCACCGAGGTTCAGCCGACGCTCAGCAGCGAGCCCTCGGGTGCCGTCCGGTACGTAAAGACTTGGGGCGTGGCAAGCCGCTCCGAGGTATGGGTGGGCAAAACATCGGGCAAGACGGCCGACCGCGGCGAGGTTCGCTCGGTCACCGACTGCGCGCTTGCCGGCGGCTCCGTCGTGCCCTCGGGCAAAAAGAAGCTCGTGGCCATCACCTTCGATGCCGGTCCGAGCGAGGCCACCGACAAGATCCTCGCCGTGCTCAAAAAGAAGGGCGTCAAGGCCACGTTCTTCCTCACGGGCAAGCAGGTCGAGAAAAATGCCGCAGCTGCCAAGGCCATCGCCAAGGCGGGGCACGAACTCGGCTCGAGTGGCTACAGCCACACCGCGCTCAACAAGCTCGATAAGAGCGAGCTGCGCGACGAGATCAGCAAGGGATTTTCGGCCATCAAGTCGGCCACGGGCGTGAACACGGCACTCTTCCGCGCGCCCTCGGGGCTCTTTACCACGCAGAACTGGGCCGACTCCATGGACCTCATCGCGTGCAACATCTCGTGGAACATCGATTCGGGCGACCGCCTGCTCAAGGGGGCCGACTATGCCGCGCAGAACGTGACGGCCACGGCGAGCAACGGCAACATCGTGTTGTTCACCGATTCCGACGCAACGGCCGAGCAGACGCCCGAGGCGCTCGAGCAGACGATCGATGCGCTCGCGAGCGACGGCTACGAGTTCGCGACGATCTCGGAGCTCATCAAGAGCGACAGTGCGATCTCGGAGCGCCTGAGCGACCCCACCAAGGTCTCCATGCCTGAGGGCGCCACGCTGCCCGAGGTCAAGAGCGACGAGGACGCCAGCGCGTAGGTGCGGCGCGTCAAGCGGCCGTAAGGTGTGCGTATGCAAACCCAAAAGCGGGTGGCATCTTTTGCGGCAGCGGCTATACTATCTGCGGTTGCGACGGGGCCTGGGGTCCCGGCCGCTGCATGCGAATTTAAACGTAAGGGTCAAGAGAAAGGTCAAAGGTGAAATCCAAACCTCGACCATACAGTCGATGACCCCTGCGTGTGCTCCCAGGTACGCGCACGGGGTGCCAACCAATCGGTAGGGCGCGGGCCCGAGCACCGGTTGCGCGTATACATATGACTCTGCGGCAGGGTCCGGCGCCAGCATGGCGCGCGCGGGCCGCCGTTTACCAGAGGGAGCACTATGAAATATCTGTCCGAGATGCTCAAGCTGCCGGTGATCGACATCGACGGCGAAAAGCTCGGTATCGTGAACGACTTCGGCATCGCCACGGGCGAGGTCTTTCCGCACGTGACGTCGCTGGCGTTTCGCGGGCCGGGTCAGACGCCGTTCATGATCAGCTGGCGCAAGTACGTCGACCGCATCGACGAGACGGGCGTCTATCTTAAGACGCGCGCTACCGACGTGCGCTTTTCGTATCTGCAGCCCGACGAGGTGCTGCTCGCGCGCGATATCCTCAACAAGCAGATCGTCGACACGCAGGGCCTCAAGGTCGTGCGCGTAAACGACATCAAGTTCTCCATGTCGGGCGAGAACCAGCTCCGCCTGCTCGGCGCCGAGGTGGGCGCGGCGGGCCTTTTGCGCGCCCTCAGCCCGCGCCTTGAGCGCGTGGTCTCCAAGATCATGAAGGCGATCGGCCGCCCGCTCTCCGAGGACATCATCGCCTGGTCGTACATGGACCTGCTCGAGCGCTCCACGCAGGACATCCAACTCTCGGTGAGCCACAAGACGCTCGGCGAGCTGCATCCGGCCGACGTTGCCGACATCATCGAGCAGCTCGATCCACGTCTTCGCGCGCAGGTGTTTGCCCAGCTCGATACCGCGCAGGCCGCCGAGGCGATCTCGGAGCTCGACGACGACGACCTCATGACCGAGATGCTCGAGGGCCTCTCCGACCGCGACGCATCGTCGATGCTCGCCCTCATGGACCCCGACGACGCTGCCGACCTCATCGAGGAACTCGATTACGAAAAGGCCGAGAAGCTCCTGCGTCTCATGGGCGTCAAGGAGGAGAAGGCCATTCGAACCCTCCTTGGCTACGAGGAGAACACCGCCGGCCGCATCATGACCTCGGAGTTCGTGTCGCTCCCGGCAACCGACACCGTGGCCGACGCCATCGAGGCCATCCGTGCGCTCGACGAGGACTTTGAGAGCGTCTACTACGTGTACACCGAGGACCCGGCGGGCAAGCTCACCGGCGTGCTCTCGCTGCGCACACTCATCGTGGCCGACCACGCGGCCACGCTCTCGAGCTTGGCCTACCGCGATGTGGTGTGGGTCGCGCCCGACCTCGACCAGGAGGACGTGTGCGACGAGATGACCAAGTACGACCTCGTGGCCATCCCGGTGTGCGATGAGAACCGCCGCATCCTCGGCATCGTGACCTTCGACGACGCCATGGACGTCATCGCCGAGGAGCACCAGGAAGACCTGCAGATTGCCGGTATCGCCGGCGGCGAGAACGTCACGAGCGAGTCGACGCACGCGCTCAGCTGGTTCGTGCACCGGCAGTACTGGGTGGCCGTGTGGGCCGTGGCCTCGATGGTCATCGCTTCGGTGCTCGGCACGCTCGGACACAACACGGAGCTCTTTGTGTACCCCATGTGCGCCATGCCCGTGGTGCTGCTCGCCGCGAGCCGCGCCGTGTCGTTCGTCAAGAACTTCTACCTCGAGTACGACGAGGATGACGACGAGCCCAAGCCCTACCTCGGCTTCTTTGTGCAGACGACGGCGCTCGGCCTCATGCTCGCCGCGATCGTCTACCTGTGCGCGCAGCTCGTGCGCACGGCGGCGTTCCCCGACGCGACCTCGATTTACGAGACGCTCTTTACCGCGTGCTTCGATATTGCCGCGGCCGTGGCGCTCCTCAGCTCCATGAGCTCGGTCATCTACCTCAAGGTGCTGTTCTGGCGCGACGAGCACGACCTCAACACTTCGGGCACGGCCATGAACGTCTGCGCGGTCATCATCGCCTGCGTGGCGTTTTCGGTGGCGTGCGTGACCGCGACCTGCCTGCTCCTGGGATAGGGGGTCTGCCGTGCAGAACATGCGCAACACCGGCGAGCACCGCCGCAAGCTCACCCCGGCCCTGGTGCTCGGCGCCATGGGGCCCGGCCTTTTGGCGGCGCTTTCGGGCAACGACGCCGGCGGTATCGCCACCTATTCGAGCGCCGGCGCGAGCTACGGCTACAAGATGCTCTGGATGCTCCCTGTCATGACGGTGCTCCTCATCGTCACGCAGGAGACCGCGGCGCGCTGCGGCTGCGTGACGGGCAAGGGCCTGGCCTCGCTCATCCGCGAGAAGTTCGGCGTGCGCAAGAGCGTGCTCGCCATGGCGGCGCTCCTCATCGCCAACACGGCCGTGACCATCTCGGAGTTCGCGGGCATCGCGAGCGGACTCGCCCTCTTTGGCATCCCCTCGAGCATCTCGGTGCCGCTCGTGGCGCTCCTCATCTGGCTTCTTACCATGAGCGGGAGCTTTCAGCGCATCGAGAAGATCCTGCTGCTCGTGAGCTGCGTGTTCGTGGCCTACGTGGTGGCGGCCTTTATGGCGGGCCCCGACTGGGGGCAGGTTGCCGTCGACACCTTTGTGCCGAATATCCAGAGCGACCCGGCCTACGTGTCGCTCGTGGTGGCAACGATTGGCACCACCATCGCGCCGTGGATGATCTTCCTCGCGCAGAACAACGTGGTCGACAAGAACGCGGGCGAGGACGACATCGTCCTGCAGCGCATCGACACCATCTCGGGCTCCATCGCGGCCGACCTCGTGGCGTGGTTCATCATCATCACCACGGGCACGGTGCTGTTCCCCGCGGGCATCCGCATTTCCGACGCGGCCGACGCGGCCAAGGCGCTCGAGCCCATCGCGGGGCAGTTCTCGACGATCCTCTTTGCGAGCGGTCTGGTGGCGGCGAGCTTTTTGGCTGCCTGCGTGCTGCCGGGCGTGACGTCGAGCGCCATCTGCGAGGCATTTGGCTGGGAGCGTGGCGCCGACCGCAGCTGGGACGAGGCGCCGATGTATCGTGGCCTCATCACGGGAATCATCGCGGTCTCGGCCGTGCTCGTGCTGCTGCCGGGCGTTGACCTGTTCCAGATCATGATGACCTCGCAGGTCATCAACGGCGTGCTCTTGCCTGTGGTGCTCGTGTTCCAGGTGCTGATCGCCGCCGACAAGCACGTGATGGGTCACTACCGCAACGGCCGCGTGTGGAACGTGCTCACCTGGGCCACCATCGCGCTGATCACGGTGCTCACCGTGGTGATGTTCGTACTGCAGGCGATGGGCTACTAGCGCCGGGGCGGCAGTGCCGGCCCGGCTGCGTGCGCCCGGGCCGCAGTGCCTGCGTAGGGCGCGCCCGGGCTACTGCTCTTCTGCCTGGCGCCGTTTGGCGGCTGCCTTGAGCTCCTTTTTGGTCTGCTTGCCCACGGCGCGGCGCAGGTCGTTGAGCAGCTCGTTGCCGGCGGAGGGCACGGGGTCGTTGCTGTAGTCCTCAAGATGGAAGGGCAAGACGTCCTTGACCGACTCGTAGATGAGCTTGAGGTATTCCTGTGCGCCCTTGGTGTTGAGATGGGTGCCGTCGCCGTCAAAGAGGTCGTTGCGGTTTGCGCTGTAGCCGTACCAGTCGACCACGCGCACGTTGGAGTAGCGGCTTTTGGCGTTCTCAAAGCTCTGGTTGGTCTGCGAGACCCACGAGGTGCGCGAGCGGGTGTTCACGAACACGCAGATGCGCTTGGTGCCCACGTCGTTCATGAGCGAATCGACCATGGCGTCGGTCACGGGGCCGTTGGTGCCGAGCGCAAAGACCGAGATCTTGCCGCAGAGGTTCTGCTGCAGGTAGCTCTCGTAGACCTGCTGGCCCGCGTCGAACTGGCGGCTCTTGAGGGCGTCGATGTGGCCGTGCTTGAACGTGCCGGTAAAGATGTCGTTCAGGCGCAGCGATACCGAGTCGCCGATCATGAGGATGTCGTAGGAGCCCTCGGGCCACTCGGAATCGGCGTCGGCGTCGGAAGTCGCGGAACTTGCGGAGGTCGACGCCGAGTCGTCGCCGCTTTTGGACGAGCTTTTCTTGGACGACTTCTTGGAGCTCGACTTTTTGGAGTCGGAGGAGCTGTTCGAGGACGAGCCGGAGTTTGTTGTGCTCGCGGTGTCCGCACTGGTGCTGGTGCTATCGGCACCTGCTTGCAGCAGCTCCGCGCCGTCTTTGCTGAGGGCCGAGGTGTCGGGAACGAGCACGACGCTGCCCACGGCGGCCACGAGCACGAGCGCGACTGCTCCGGTGAGGATGCGGTGCGTGCCCACCCAGCGGCGCGGCGAGTTGGTGCCGGCGCTCATCTCGCTCAAGAACGAGCCGATGGCGCCCTTGCGGAACGGCGTCTCGATAAAGCGGTAGGAGGCCTCGGCCACGCCGACCACGATCAGCACTTGCACGAGCATCTCGAGCGGCGAGGCCTCGGTGATGTCGGCCACGGGGTTCATGAGCAGCAGGAGCGGGTAGTGCCAGAGGTATATGCCGTAGGAGCGCTTGCCGAGCCACACGAGCGGAGGCAGGGCAAAGGCACTCGCCACGAGGCCCTCGGGCTGCACGCACGCGGCGATGACGCAGAGCGTGAGCACCGTGCAGAGCAGCGTGCCGCCGCGGTACTGGAACGAGTCGTAGCCGTTGGTCAAAAACACCATGGCAATAAGGCCCACGAGGCCGATGACGCCCACGAGGTCGATCGAGGCGGGCGTGGCGAGGAATTCGGTGAGATTGCCGTTAGCTGCTCCCTGGCGGTAGCCAAAGCGTCCGCGGGTGATGCGCCCGAGCAGGCGCGAGGGGGCCATGTCGGCCTCGGGGATGAACGCGAGCCAGGCGCCCAGGAGCAGCGAGAACGCGCGGGTGTCGGTGCCGTAGTACACGCGCGTGGGGTCCTGCGCCGGGTTGTAGAGCACCATCATGGCGATGGCCGAGGCGGCAGCCAGCACAAAGGCCGTGCGGCGGACGGCGGGGCGGTTGGCGCGGGCGCCGCCGATCACGAGCAGCACGGGCGGCCACACGAGGTAGAACTGCTCCTCGATGGCGAGCGACCAAAAGTGCGTGAGCGGCGAGGGGTCGCCCACGGCGGCAAAGTACGAGGTGTTCTGGAAGATCTGGAACCAGTTGTTAAAGAAGAAGAGCGACGGCAGGATCTGCGGGCGCATTTTGGTGAGCATCACATGGTTAAAGATGGCACAGAGAACGATCGTTACCAGCACGACCGCCACGCAGGCCGGCATGAGGCGGCGGATGCGGCGGACCCAGAAGCCCTTGAGGTCGATGGTTTTGGTTTGCTGGAGCTCGTTGAGCAAAAGACGCGTGATGAGGTAGCCCGAGAGCACAAAGAACATGGTGACGCCGAGTAGACCGCCCTGTGCCCATGGGAGGTCGAGGTGGTAGATGACCACGGCGGCGACGGCGAACGTGCGCAGGCCGTCGAGTGCGGGGATATAGCGCGACTTTGGGCGGGCGTTTGCCTCGCGCTTGCGCGGGGAGACCACGGCTGACGCGCTTTTTGCTCCGCGAGTGGGCGCGGTGGCGCTGGTGCTCCGGGCGGGGCGCGTGCGTGCGGTCCGGCTATTCATCTGTTCGGTTCCAGCGGTGACGTACCGAGAGTGGTTGGGTTGCATGGGCGTCTCGCGGTTTCTTTGTATGGCAATCGGGCCTATGCTATCACATCCGCAGCTCAGCGCCCGTGTCTGCACGCTCCTTCATATGTCCGCCGAGCCGCTTGCGCGCATGCGGCCGCCCAAGGCGTTAGCATAGGTGTGCGCTATTACGCATGCGAACACGACCGGCCCTTATGCGTGGCCGAGGAAGGCGGGAGACATGCAGCGAAAAAAGATCATTCTCGACCTCGACATGGGCATCGACGACGCCATGGCGCTCGCCTACGTGCTCGGAAGCCCCGAGGTTGAGCTCATCGGCATCATGGCGAGCTTCGGCAACGTCAAGGTCGGTACCGCGGCGCGGAACATCCTCGCCGTGCTCGACATGCTCGGCGTGCCGCAGATCCCGGTCTACATCGGCGCTTCCCATGCGCTGGCCGCGACCGAGAGCTACGTGCCGTCGGTCTCGACAACGCTCATCCACGGGCGCAACGGCATCGGCGAGGCCAATATCCCCGATTCGCCCTACGGGGCCGTGGGCACGCCCGAGGGCGATGCGAACGGTGCCGTCGACTTTTTGATCGAGTCGGCCCGCGCGTGGGGGAGCGATCTCATCTACGTGCCGACGGGCCCGCTCACCAACCTGGCCCGTGCGCTCGAGCGCGACCCCGAGGCGGTACGCTCCATCGGCAACATCACGATCATGGGCGGCGCGCTTACCTGCGCGGGCAACGTGAGCGCTGGCGCCGAGGCCAACATGGCGTCGGACCCCGAGGCGGCCGACGCGGTCTTTAGGTCGGGTGTGCCGGTGACGGTCGTGGGCCTCGACGTCACGCGTCAGGTCGTGCTCACCAACAAGGAGACCGCGCGCTGGCGCGGTGACGGCACCATGGCGGGCTGCGCGTTCGCCTCGATGGTCGACTACTACATCGCCGCCTACGCCAACTCCGAGCCCTACCTCGGCGGCTGCAGCCTGCACGACCCGCTCGCCGCTGCCGTGGCGATCGACCCCACGCTCATCGGGGCGTTTCCGACCAACCTGCGCGTCGACCTGATCGGCGAGTATCGCGGTCGCACCATCGGCGATCCCGAGCGCATGCTCGATCCGCAAAAGACCGCGCTCGTGGCGCTCACGGTGGACGGCCCGCGCTTTATGGCGGAGTTCCGCCAGCGCATGGCCCGCGCCATGGCATAGAGGTTCGCTAACACGACAGACGAGGCCCGGAGCTCGGTAGGGGAATGCGTTTTGCGGAATTCCCGACGCCGAGCCCCGGGCCTTTTTGTCTTGCGAGCTGATGTGGAGGAACGCGCGGCTTGCGCTCCGGGCTCTTCGTTCCGGGCGGCGAGACCTTGCGGGCATTGCTAAGCCGAGCGTTTTGCTGTGCGAGCCGTCTCTCAACCTGCGCTTGCGGGCCACTCTCTGCCGCTCGTCGTAAACGAACGCTTTTGTTCAGTTTCTGAATGTAAATGTTCTAAACTGTTCAAAAGCGTTCTTTTTAATGCGAGAAAGGCCTCCCATGCGCATCTATTCCGTGACCGACGATGAGTTCAAGCCCTACGGCAAGGTCTGGGACGACGTTCCCGCCGAGCTGATCGACCCCATGGTTTCTGAGCTCGCCCAGACCGACATCCCCGCCGGCAGCGCCTACGTTCCGAGTGCGCCGCAGATGGAGGTCGTCTCCGGTGCAGATGCGCTCATGCAGCTCATGTTCGGCGGCGCCCCGGCCCAGCTCGGCACCTGCTGCGGCCACAACACCAAGCTCAACTGCCTGGAGTACCACCGCGCGAGCGAGTTCAACCTCGGTGCGCGCGACTTCATCCTGCTCCTCGCCAAGCGCTGGCAGATCGAGGACGGTAAGCTCGACACCTCACTCGTTAAGGCGTTCCGCGCGCCCGCCGGCACACTCATCGAGGTCTATGCCGACACCATGCACTACACCCCGGTGATGGTCGACGAGGGCGGGTTCCAGGTGATGATCGGCCTGCCGCGCGACACCAACACCGCCAAGCCCGCCGCCGCGGACGATGCTCCCGCCTGCTGCGATTCGTACTGCTACTGGAAGCGCGACAAGTGGGTGCTCTGCCATGCCGAGAGCCCCAAGGCGGCCGAGGGCGGCTATGTGGGCCTTGTGGGCGAGAATCTCGACCTGGCGGGCGAGCTCGGCTAGGATTTGCCGCCCCGCGCGGCTGCGCCGCCTGTCACGACCTCGCCGCACCTCTTTCGACCTCGTAGAAGTTTCAAAAAGTGTCAGAACTCGGCCCCGTGCGCCGCGTCTGCCGAAAAGACGTGTCCAACCCCCGGCAAAACGTTGAGGGGTTGGCCGTTTGCACCGAAAATGATCTCGCCATTCAATCGAGAAAGGAACGAGATGGGTTTTCGTAAAGACTTCCTGTGGGGCGGCGCGACGGCTGCGAACCAGTGCGAGGGCGCTTACAACGTGGACGGCCGCGGCCTTGCCAACGTCGACGTGATGCCGCATGGCGCCGACCGCGCTGCCGTTGGCAACGGCGACCGCAAGATGCTCTCTTTTGAGGACGGCTACTACTACCCGGCGCAGACCGGCATCGACTTCTACCACCACTACAAGGAGGACATCGCCCTCTTTGCCGGCATGGGCTTCAAGACCTTCCGCATGAGCCTTGCCTGGACGCGCATCTTCCCCAACGGCGACGAGGCGGAGCCCAACGAGGCCGGCCTCGCCTTCTACGAGGACGTGTTTCGCGAGTGCAAGAAGTACGGTATCGAGCCGCTCGTGACCATCACCCACTTTGACCTGCCGATTCACCTCATTAAGGAGTACGGCGGCTGGCGCAACCGCAAGCTCATCGACTTCTACAAGAACCTCGCTCAGGTCATCTTCACCCGTTACAAGGGCCTCGTTAAGTACTGGCTCACCTTTAACGAGATCAATATGATCCTGCACATGCCGTTCATGGGTGCCGGCCTGGTGTTCGAGGAGGGCGAGAACCGCGAGGAGGCTAAGTACGTGGCCGCCCACAACGAGCTCGTCGCCAGCGCTTGGGCCACTAAGATCGCGCACGAGATCGACCCCGAGATCATGGTTGGCTGCATGCTCGCCGCCGGTACGTACTATCCGTACAGCTGCCGTCCCGAGGACGTGCGCGCCGCCCAGATCGAGAACCAGAACAACTACTTCTTCGTTGACGTTCAGAGCCGCGGTTACTACCCAGCCTACGCGCTCAAGCGACTCGAGCGCGAGGGCATCGACGTGGGCATGACCGAGGAGGACAAGAAGATCCTCGCCGAGAACACGGTCGACTTCATCTCGTTCAGCTACTACTCCACCCGTTGCGCCTGCGGTCCCGACAACACCGAGGCCGAGCGCACCGAGGGCAACGCCTTTGCGGGCGCCAAGAATCCCTACCTCGACGTGACGCAGTGGGGCTGGGTCGTCGATCCGCTGGGCTTCCGCATCACGATGAACGACATGTACGACCGTTACCAGAAGCCGCTGTTCGTGGTCGAGAACGGCCTGGGCGCCAAGGACGTCGTCGAGGAGGACGGCTCCGTCAACGACGACTACCGCATCGACTACCTGCGCGCCCACATCGCGGCCATGCGCGACGCCGTGGTCGAGGACGGCGTCGACCTCATGGGCTACACCACCTGGGGCCCGATCGACCTCGTCTCCGCCGGCACCGGCGAGATGAGCAAGCGCTACGGCTTCATCTACGTCGACCGCGACGACGCCGGCAACGGCACGCTCGCCCGCTCCAAGAAGAAGAGCTACGACTGGTACAAGAAGGTCATCGCCAGCAACGGCGAGGATCTGGACTAGTCCCTAAGGCCGCCCGACCGGGCGCCAGGCGCATCGCGACAAACGCGCTCCTCCGTTTTTCGTGCGGGGGTGCGCGTTTTTTCTGTTTCTCAAGCGGTCTTCCAGCGTGAATATGCGGTTTTGTGGCTCTCAATAGCGAACATGGGCATAGAATTGCACATTGGTTAAAACTGTGCCGATCTTTTGGCATGCGCGGGGGACGAGTGCCGTCGTGCTGCCGTGGAGGGGAACGTCCTATGCCTGTGGGGAAGAAACGCATTGCGCTCTTTGCGCTGGTTGCCGCGATTTTTGCGTCGGCCCTTGTTCTGGCGCCGTCGCGCGCGGAAGCCTTGGCGCCTATCGTGCTGTACCAGAAGGACTTTAAAAATGCCGACGGTTCTTACGCCGTTTATCACGTGCAGTCCGGCGTGGTTTATGTGCTCGGAGAGGACGTCAAGGGCGCGGTTATGGCCGATTCGAACGAGCGCCCGGCGAAAGTTTCGTTCCTCTATCTCGACGGCCACACCATCACGTGCCCCAGCAGCCTTAACGAAGATGTCGTCTCGGTGAGAAACTACGGAAGGCTCAACGTTCTCGGTTGGGGTGAGGGGTCCGACAGCGGTCATTTGGTTCAGGAGAACACCAATTACGGTGTTGCCGCGGTAGAGACAAAGAACGCGTGCAGACTCACCCTCGATCTGGGCGCGAAAGGTACCGCCACCTGTACCAATCGACCGATCTTCAGGTCGGACAAGTTGACCAATCTCTACGTGAATTCGGGAACCTATACCCAAAAGATCGACGATGCGTCCAAGGCTTCTGCCCTGTTCGAGACCACGAACGGCGGTTCCATCGTTGTCAGCGGCGGAACCTTTGTTCGCGAGGGCGGGACGGAAGCTTGCGCTCCGATCAGGAACGAGGGGACGACCGTTACGCTTAGGGGCGGCTCGTACAATTTCTATCCTCTGTACGTCACCCAGGGCTCTAAGACCGTTGCGACTTTGGGCGGCATGGTGCTTGGCTACCAAGATAGTACCTTTATCGAAGATCGCACCTACACCGTCATGTCCCAGGACAACGCCCAGAAGTCGTTTAACTATTGCGTGACCGGCATCGATGTTTTTAACGAGATCTACTGCGACGACAAAGATGACGCCGAACGGCTAAAGACCATCGTGGGCGGAGCCGAGGTTAAGACCATTTCGAAGACGGTCAGGTTCAACACGAACGGCGGCTCGCCGGAGCCTGAGGAGCAGTTCGTCAAGTACGGCGGCAAGGTGAGTGCGCCTAGCCCCGAGGTCACCAAGGACGGTTGCTTCCTCATGGGTTGGACCTACGACAATTCGGGCTCCTATTACGACTTTGACTCGATGACCGTGACCAAGGACCTCGTCCTTGAGGCGCAATGGGCGGCGGTCGCCGCAAAGATCGGCGACACCCCGTATGCCACGCTGCAAGACGCGGTAAACGCGGCCGATGACGGCGATACCATCGTGCTCATGAGCGATACCTACCAGAACATCAAGATCCCCGAGGGCGGAGAGCTCACCATCGACCTTAACGGGCACACGATTCGCGCGCAGACCGGCCAGCCGGCTATCGCGGTCACGGGCAAGCGCAAGCTCACCGTCACGAACGGCTATGTTTACGGCAACCTGGGCGATGCCATCGTCCTTGCCGAGGGTAGCGACGGTTCCGAGGTGACGCTGGAGGCCGGCGAGAAATACAGCCTGACGGTCAAGTGCGAAGGCGCGGGCTCGGGCGCCTCCGCCATGAGTGCCCTGCGCATTCTGAGCGCGTCGACGGTCAACGTTGAATCCGGCACGTACAGCTCGCCGGGCGATAACGTTGTGGTCGTTGCTAACGCGGGCGCCTGTCTCAATGCCAGCGGTGCCGGCTTTACCCACGGCGGCGACTTTGTGACCGCCGATGGCGAGGCGCTGCGGGTCACCCAGGGCACGGCAAAGTTCACCGGCGGCTGGCTCGCGGGTCGCATCGTTGTCGATACGGGTTCCAAGGCTGAGCTTACCGGCGGCGACTTCAACACCTATAAGAACAGGGGCTATGTGGCCGATGGCTATGCTATGTTCTACGACGGCTACTCGTACAAGGTTGTAAAGAAGAGCGCTGCGAAGTCGAATGCGACCTGGGTCGTGACCGACTCCGACGGCCGAAAGCTCTATTACACCAAGATGTACGACGCGGCGAAGGACGCCGATGCTCTCGGCGTCGAGTACGCAAAGCTGATGAACGTCTCGTTTGTGTCCAACGGCAGCCTGGTCGAGACGCGCCGCTACGAGGTGGGGGAGAAGCTCGGCGAGCTTCCCGAGGTCCTTTGCGAGGGCTACACCTTTGACGGCTGGTTTGTGAGCAAGGAAGAAGACCCCGTGACGGAGGGCTCTTCGGTTACCGAGAGCATGTCCGTTCTTACCGGCAAGTGGTCCGAGCCCAAGCCCGACCCTGAACCCGAACCTGAGCCCGGCACGACGACCCATACCGTGACCTTCAACTCCAACGGAGGCACCGAGGTCGCTGAGCAGACCGTGCAGGAGGGCAAGACGGCCGTCAAGCCGGCCACTCCGACCAAGAACAACTGCATCTTTGCCGGCTGGTACAACGGCGATGACAAATACGACTTCACCGAGGCCGTGAACTCCGACATCACCCTTACGGCGCACTGGACCAAGTGCTACGAGGTCACGTTTGACGCTGACGGCGGCACCTCGACCGAGTCGCAGACCGTCGAGGAAAAAAAGACCGCCGTAAAGCCGGCTGACCCGCAAAAGGACGGTTTTGCTTTTGCAGGTTGGTATAACGGCGACAACAAGTACAGCTTTACCGAGCCTGTGACCGGCGACGTTCAGCTCAAGGCCCACTGGACCAAGCTGTACACCGTGACGTTCAACAGCAACGGCGGCAGCTCCGTCGTCACCCAGCTGGTCAAGGACGGCGAGCGCGCGACCGAGCCGACGGACCCCGTGAAGGACGAAGCCGTCTTTAGCTGCTGGCAGCTCAAGGGCGAGGACTACAACTTCGATACCGCGGTTACGGGCGATATCAAACTCGATGCAACGTGGATCGATGCGGTGCCGCGCGAAACCTGCACGGTAACCTTCGATCCTGACAACGGCGAAGAGAAGGCCGTGGTGACCGTGCTCAAGGGTCATGCCGTCTACGAGGGCGATGCTCCGATCAAGGCGGGCTCCATCTTCCTGTATTGGAAGGATAAGAAGGGCGACGCCTATATCTTCGGAACGCCGGTCGATGAGGATATCGAGCTGACGGCGGAGTGGACCGATGCCGTGGCCGAGTACAACGGTGTCGGCTATGCGACCCTGCAGGACGCCATCGAGGCCGTGCCGGTCGATGCCAAGGGAGCGACCGTAAAGCTGCTGAAGGATGCCGTGAGCAGCGCGAATCTCGGCGGTCTTTCGGGTCTCACGATCGATCTGGGTGGGCACACGCTCACCTCGGCCGCTAACACCGGGGCCGCGATCGATGCGACTGGCTGCACGGACCTCACCATAAAGAACGGCAAGATCAAGGTGGCTGATGCCGAATTCGGCGATAACGCGATCGGCATCAAGCTTTCCGGCTGCACCGGCTTTACGCTCGATGACCTGACGGTCAACGTGTCCAGCGGCACGGGCGAGGCGCTCTATTTCGACACTGCGTCCTCCTCCGCATCGAGCGGCTCCATCAAGGGCGGTAGCTACACTTCCAAGGAGGGTATGGCGCTCTACTGCGGCTCCACCAACCTCACGATCGAGGGCGGCGCGTTTGTCTCCAAGAACAACAGTGCCCTGCTTGCCGAGTCGTCGGAACTCACCGTGAAGGGCGGTTCTTTTAGCAGCGAGGCCGAGGGCAACGCGGACGACCGACTCGTGGCGGTTCTCGCGGGTGGCACCGCGACCGTCAGCGACGGCAGCTTCGGTGGCTATGTTGAGCTGAACAGCGGTGCGGGTCTCAATATCAACGGCGGCTCGTTCAGCTACATCGACAACGAAGCCGACGAATCCGAGACCGCGCTCACCATCAACGCGGGCGAGTTCGTCTATTTCGACAACCTCGCGAACCTTGCCAAGGGCAAGGCGTTCTTCAAGGCCAAGGACGGCAAGTACCAAGTTGTCGACGAGAGCAAGGCGTGGGATGCCAGTGCCGCGTGGGTTGTTCTGGGCGAGGATGCCGAGGTCTATTGCGAAGACGCGGCCGAGGCTGCAAAGATCGCCTACGACGGCGAGGCCAGCTTCTACGAGGTCAAGTTCGTTGCGGACAACAGCACCGTAAAGACCGCTTACGTGCGCAAGGGTTATGCGATCAACCACCTGCCGGCGGGCGAGGAGCGCGACGGCTACACCTTTGACGGTTGGTACGATGACACCACCAAGGCAGGTACCGACTTTGAGCCCACAGCCGATACGACCCTGGTTGCCAAGTGGTCCAAGAACGACTCCGGTGATTCTGGAGACAAGGGCGACGACAAGGGCGACGGCGACGGCGGCAAGGGCGACACCGACGACAAGGGCGACACCGACAAGGGTGATGGCGGCTCGGACGACGGCAAAACGGACGGCGACGGCTCGGACGACGGCAAGTCCGATGGCGATGCTGATGGCGACGGCAAGACCGACGGCGACAGGTCCGACGCTGAGGACAAGACCGACAAGACCGACGGCGACAAGACCAACGGCGACGCCACGGGCGATCAAAGCGCTGCCGATAAGGGCAACGGCGACGCCACGGGCGATCAAAGCGCTGCCGATAAGGGCAACGGCGGCGGCACCAATAAGGTCGTGACCACCACGCAGACCGTCACCAAGCGCGACGACACCTCCATTCCCCAGACCAGCGATTCTGCGCCGGTTCTGGCTGCTATCGCTTTTGCCGGCGCGATCGCGGCCTTCCTCGCACTCGTCTTGCGTCGGAGCGAGTAGGGCAGAACTGAGCCCAGCGGGTTTCGAGGGCCGGCGGCGTAAGAACTGCGCTCCAAAACTCGGACACCCCGAATAGCGACAAGTCCACGAGGGCCTGATTCCGGAACTCCCGGGGTCAGGCCCTCGGCTTTAAGTGCAAAAAGCAAAGGGGGCGGACCGTCGGGACCTGATTCTCCTGCGCCCTCGCGCGAGCAGCCCGGGTTGCGTTCCCGGATATGGTTTTAAGGGCGCACGTACCAAGAAAAGGGGCATTTGATCAAAAGGGCGGTGCGGTTGGCGGGCGCAACACTCGAATGGTATTGGTTTTGAGCCCTGAGCAAAATCCAGATACTGTTTGGTATTGGTTTTTGAGGTCCCGTTGAGTAGGGCTATGTTTTGAGCGATTAAAACCGCAGGTCGCAGTCTTGTATCTCGAGGTGCTACTTGGCCGGCTTGGCGAAACCAATACCAAACGGGGTTTCGTTTCTGAAGGCGTGCAAAAACCAATACCAATTGGGAACTGGCGACATGCGAAGTGCGCCTCTGGTGCGTTCGTGTGATCTTTTTCATAGCGCGCAGGCCATAATTGCCCGCATCTCGCTCGAAATGCATTCGATCTTACGTCCTGGACGGCTGCTTGTGACAGCGATGGCGATTGAGGGCTTGAAAGAGATCCGATCGGATTTTTGCGGGGCCTCTTCGTGTTTCGCCTTTATGGGCGGCGCTAGCTTACGAGGCGGTTTCGCTGGAGGACCGATTCCCTAAGCTTATTTGCGCGAGTGATAAACGATCCGGTTTTACTGGGCCCCGGTATGCCGAGATCCGACGCGAGTGCGTCCATGATGGCGCCGAGCTGATCGAGGTCGGAGAGCTGCCGGTAGTTGATGGTATGGATGCGATATCCCATGGACCGCAATGCGGCAGAGCGACCGCTTTCGATGAGAAAACCGTTCTCATCCGAGTGAAAGGCCGCGCCGTCGGCCTCTAGGATTGTTTTGTGTTCCGGCCAGAGGAAATCGGCAAAAACGCGATTGAACGAATAGAGGCTCGCGGCGTCTTGAGAAATCTCAATGGGCGCGTTTATCTGAGGAAGTGGCAACTCGAAACCTCCCGAAGCGCGGTGAGCGCACATCATGATGAGAACTTTTGCTTCAAGCGGCGCGGCGAGGCCGTCTCTAATGAGGGGCATGGCGGTTGCGAGCTGCTTTGATCCCCTGAGGCGGCTGTTCGTGATAAGAAAGCTCATGAGTTCGTCAGAAGAGAGGAAGGGCGGGCGTCTCCAGAGCGTCGCTGGCTGTCCTGTTTTTGGAAACGATGGTACCCAAGGCCTGTCGGAGCGGGGGTTCATGAAGTCATGGATGGTCGCCCAAGAACTGTGAGATATGCGCTCAAGCTCATGCGATGCGAGCAGCGCGTCAAGAACTAGGTCAGTTCTTGCCGTTCGCGGGGCGCATGAGTAGACGCCGCAGAACTCGCAACCCAATTGGATAAGTTGGGGTCGAGATAGTTTTGATGCGCATAAGGTCAGGGCGGATTCGGGCGAAAGGACCGAAAGACCGTTGCCGATGGATATGACGGATGAGCTGTTGAGCGCTGCCGGTATGCGATGAAGCTTGAGAAAGCGATGCCTTGATCGAGTGGAAGAGTCATCGACCATAACGTCAACAGGCAGCGAGAGGGCTTTGAGGTCTGTGAGCAGTCTTTCGCCGATTAGCCTTTCGGCTTCGCGGGCGTTGGCGCGTGGTTTTATGAGAGCAAGGAATTCGGATAGCCCGTCGACGGAGGCGTTGAGAGTTCTCGGGTTTATATCGGCATCACGAATAATGGGCGGGCAACGCCAATATTCGAGAGCTGATATGTTGGAGATAATGACTGTCATAAGGCGAATGTAGCACAACTAAATAAAGCTTTAACTCGAGAAATATAGCCAATTACCTGTAGCTTTATGAATTGCTCTGTTAGGCGCCAGCAAGGGAAAGGTTTGCAACAGATTGCGGTAAGAGTGCACGAAGATTGGTGGAAAGAACTGTTATTTATTGATATGGGGTTAGCAGGGATGGTCTAATGGTCGGAGTTGCTATGTAGAAGTATTCGTCTGCGTATGAACTCCTCCTGGCGAGGGACCGAGTTCTATGAGCCCGCTTGGGGAACTATCGAGTAGGCCGTAGGGCTGACGAACCGGCATGGTGGGCTGGGACGGCGACGGATTTTGAGTTGCGGCGAGCGATGAGCGCCGATTGATGGTCGGAGTTTCGGCGTTTGAGCTGCTGCTGAGGGTCAATCGGTTGAGATATGGGACGCTTGCGCCTGTTCTTTTTTGCTGTGACGCTGCGCATATACCTGGCTATTTCACGCGTTGCTTAGGAGATTGCGACTTATACAGAGGGCGGATCCTCTCTTTTCTTCGGAAGTCTGTGAGCCTCTGAAGCGCTCGAGGGATGCTTGCATGGCTCTTTGGGCGCAGCAAGGGCGCCTTCGGCCTTTTGCAGGGGCTATCGCCTTGATTGATTCTCGAATGGTATTGGTTTTCGCCCAATCGAAAAAACGGATGCTCGATTGGTATTGGTTTTGCTGGGAGGCCTGAGTAGGGCTGCGATTTGGGAAGCCGTGAACTGGGGCTTTGGTGGCTAAAAGCAAGGCTTTTCTCGGCGTACCTATCAAAACCAATACCAATCGAGAGTTAGATTTTGCAAACGGAGAAAAACCAATACCAATCGAGCTTTGGGGCCGGACCTCCGATCGAGCGATTCTGGGCCAAGTTTTATTCGCAGCCCCATTGGCAAACGGCCAAAGTCAATAACAATCAAGATTCGAGGGTTGGTTTCCTGGGCGACGAGTCTGCGCCGGCGTTTAAAAAGATGGCCGCGCGATGTGAAGCGGATTCTAGTGGCCGTCGCGCAATGCCGACGATTTCAGGGAAGGGACGGCGCCTTGCGAATTTTAGTTCCTCGATAAAACGTTTTTTCGCTCTGATAAAACGTTTTATCTCGTATACTCCGAAACGTGTTCAAAACAAAAAGCCGGCGCGGAGGGGACACCGCCTGGCGCGGAGGCAAAGGAGCATTCCTCATGGCAAAGACGATCGGAACGCCGTGGCAAAAACTCGGACGCAGAGTGCCCGCGAGCGTGCTCGAGGGCGTCGATAAGTATTGGCGCGCGTCCAACTACCTGTCTGTCGGCCAGATCTACCTCCGCTCCAACCCGCTTATGCGCACCGATTGGACCGACG
>CAVDZW010000014.1:0-7115 GCA_963613305.1 bacterium
GAATAGAAACGCCAAGATCGAGTTTGGTGATCGAGAAAAGCCACGGAAACCCAAGCACACCCGTGCAGATCCCCGCGACGACAAAGACAAAAAGCGCCACCCGCAAAGGCGTAAAAGGCTTGGAGATCCTGAAGATCAGCGAACAGCAGACGGCGCTCGACGTCACGAGGCACATCGTGGAGAGGACCGTGTTGCTGTAATCGAAAAGCGCGCAGGCGCCGATATCGAGGCACGCCGCGAGAATGACGCATGCAGACGCGGGAATCGCTTTCTTGAGCACGTTGGAAAGAAAGCTCCCCCGAACTCGCTGCCGGTTGGGTTCGAGGCCGAGCACGAAGCCCGGCGCGCCGATGCAGAAGAAGTTGATGAGCGTCATCTGGATGGGCTCAAAGGGGTATGGGGGCACGGCGATGCAAATGGCGGCAAGCACCATCGAGAAGAGCGTCTTGGTGAGGAAGAGCGCGGCCGATCGCTGCAGGTTGTTGATGGAGCGGCGGCCCTCGGCGACGACCGCGGGCATGGACGCAAAGTCGTTGTCGACAAGCACGATCTCGGCGACGTTGCGGGCGGCATCCGATCCGGCAGCCATAGCGATGGAGCAGTCGGCCTCCTTGAGCGCGAGAACGTCGTTCACACCGTCGCCCGTCATGGCAACCGTGTGGCCGCGCGCCTTGAGCGCCTGCACGAGCTCGCGCTTTTGCTGTGGCGTCACGCGGCCGAACACGTGATAGCGGTCGGCTGCCGAGGCGATCTTGGCCGGCGTGTCGAGCTTGGTGGCGTCGACGTAGCGATCGGCCCCGGGAATGCCCACCACTGATGCGATGCCCGAAACCGTGCGGGGATCGTCGCCCGAGATGACGTTGAGCTCAACACCCTGCTCGTTGAAATAGCTGATGGTCTCTGCGGCCGACGCGCGAATCTCGTCGCGGATGGTGACGAAACCGAGCGGACGCACGGCACCGTCGATCTCCCCCTCGGGAGTGAAGCCGTCAACGCGCGCGACGATGAGCACGCGGCAAGACCTTGCGAGCTCCGCCATCTGGGCTTCAACGGCATTAAAGGCTTCGGGCGCGAGGACGAACTGGGCGGCGCCCATCACATATGAGCCGCTCGCAAGGGCAGCGCCGCTCCATTTTTTGGCCGATGAGAACGGGATCACGGCAAGGATCTCGTCGCCCTCGGCCATGAGATCGCCGTAGCGGTCGAGGATCGCCTGGCAGGTTTCGTTGGGGTCGGCAGACGTGGCGCGCGCGATGTTCGCGAGCGCGCGCTCGAGCTCGTCTTGAATGTGCTCCGGATCGTCCTCGCCATCGAGGGTGTAGACGCCCTCGACTTCCATGCGCCCAGAGGTGATGGTCCCTGTCTTGTCGAGGCAGAGCACATCGACACGTGCGAGCGTCTCGATGCAGTAGAGCTGCTGCGCGAGCACCTTTCGACGCGCAAGGCGAACCGTGGCAATGGCGAGCACGGACGACGTGAGCAGAACGAGCCCCTGCGGGATCATGCCGAGAAGCGCCCCCGTCGTGGAGAGGATGGCAGAAGAGATGCGCGCATCGCCCGCAAGGTAGCGCCCAACTGCCCAGGAAATGAGGCCCGTGCCCGAGCTCGTGCGCTCGTACAGACCATTCAGGCTCGACCAAAAAAGCGCAAGGCCGAGCGGCACCATGATGACGCTCGCAAATCGCACGATGGAGTTCAGCGAGGTCATGATCTCGGAATTGACCTTTTTGACGTATTTGGCCTCGTTGTTGATCTTCGAAACGTAGTTGTCCGCGCCGACATGCACCACGCGTGCGCGCACAAGGCCCGAGTCGACGAAGCTGCCGCTCATGAGCTCCGCGCCCGCCGCCTTGCGAATAAGGTCGCTCTCGCCCGTGAGCAGGCTCTCGTTGACAAGCGCCTCGCCGGCAACCACCACGGCATCGGCCGGAATCTGGTCGCCGCGGCCGAGTCGAACGATATCGTCGAGCACGATTTCCTCAAGATCCACCTCGACCTCGACGCCGTCGCGAACGACGGTGGCGCGGTTGCCGGTGATGAGGGTGAGTTTATCGACCATGCGCTTTGAGCGCAGCGACTGCACGAAGCCGATACCAGTGTTCAAGAAGACGATAAAGAGAAACCCGAGGTTCTTCCACGAACCCGTGGCCGCCACGAAGAGCGCGAGCACGATGTTCACGAGATTGAAGACCGTGCAGAGGTTCTCGATAAAGAGTTCGCGAACCGACTTGGTCTTGAGGTCCACGCTCGCGTTGACCTGACCCTCCTCGATGCGCCGTTCGACCTCGGCCGAGGTGAGACCGCGCACGGATGCGTTCATATCCATATCCGTCCCGCCAGGTACGAAAAGACCGCCCGTGCCCGTGGGCGCGAACGGTCGAGACTGCAGTGGGTGCCCCATGTTGGATTCGAACCAACGGCCTTCTGCTCCGGAGGCAGACGCTCTAATCCCCTGAGCTAATAGGGCACGCGTGAGCCATTATAGCCAAGTGCCCCGAGAGTGCAAAACGGGAGTTGCAACTTTAAGGGGCAGGATAAGGCGCTTTAGTATAAACTTCTAGCACTTGTAAACGCATGTAACCAAACAACGAAAAAGGGGTCCTGCATGATCGCGATTCTCAAGAAGGACGCGCCCGAATCCTCGGTCGGCCATATCGTCGAGTGGATCGAGAAGAAGGGGCTCACCTGCGACGTCTCGCGCGGCGAGAACGAGACCGTCATCGGCCTTGTGGGCGACACCACCAAGATCGACCCGTTCCTGCTCGAGTCCATGGACGTCGTGGAGCGCGTGCAGCGCGTGTCGGAGCCCTTCAAGAAGGCCAACCGCAAATTCCATCCCGAGGACTCCGTCATCGATTGCGGCCACGGGGTGAAGATCGGCGCCGAGCACTTCCAGGTCATCGCCGGTCCCTGCTCCGTCGAGGGCGAGAACCTCATCCGCATCGCGCGCCGCGTCAAGGCCGCAGGCGCCACGATGCTTCGCGGCGGCGCCTACAAGCCCCGTACCTCCCCTTACGCCTACCAGGGCATGGGTCCTGCCGGCCTCGACCTGCTCTGCGAGGCCGCAGATGAGCTCGACATGCCGATCGTCACCGAAATCATGGACGCGCGCGACGTTCAGCTCTTCCTCGACAAGGGCATCGACGTCATGCAGATCGGCGCGCGCAACGCCCAGAACTTCCCGCTTCTCAAAGAGGTTGGCAAGACGACCGTGCCGGTGCTCCTCAAGCGCGGTATGTCGGGCACCGTCGACGAGCTCCTCATGGCCGCCGAGTACATCATGAGCGAGGGCAACCCCAACGTCATCCTCTGCGAGCGCGGCATCCGCACCTTCGAGACGCGCACGCGCAACACGTTCGACCTGAACGCCGTTCCCGTGCTGCACCACCTCTCGCACCTGCCCGTCGTAGCCGACCCGAGCCACGCGACCGGCTACACCCGCTACGTGGAGCCCATGGCGCTCGCGGCCACCGCGGCCGGCGCGAACGGCCTCGAGATCGAGGTCCACGACGACCCGAGCCATGCCTGGTCCGACGGCGCGCAGGCCCTCACCCCCGACATGTTCGACGAGACCATGCGGCGCATCAACGCCATCCGCGAGGTCATCGCTCCCCTTGCGAGCGCGTAGCCCATGGGACGCGTTCGCAACTCAAAGGTTTCTGCAGGCGGTCCGCGCGTCGCGGGCATCGTCGGCCTCGGCCTGATCGGCGGAAGCTTCGCCCGCGGGTACGCTGCGTCCGGCGCTCGCGTGCTCGCCTCTGATCCGAACCCCGACGTCATGTGCGCGGCACAGATGGGGACCATCGATGGCGAGCTCACGGACGAGAACCTCGCCGAGTGCGACATCATCGTGCTCGCCGCCTATCCCGATGCCTGCATCGAGTGGCTCGAGCGGCATGCCGAGGCACTCGCGGACGCCACGGACACCGAGGGCGTCTGGGGACCGGTCGTGATCGACACCGGCGGCGTCAAGGGGCACATCTGCGAGACGGCCTTCGCCCTCGCCGAAAAGCACGGCTTTTTCTTCGTGGGCGCGCACCCCATGGCGGGCACCCAGTTCTCGGGCTTCGCGCACTCGCGCGCCGACCTCTTTGAGGGGGCGCCCCTGGTGCTCGTACCTCCCGAGGTGGATGACAACCTCAAGCTCGATCTGCTCGGACAGGTACGCGAGATGGTGCGCCCGCTCGGGTTCGCCGACTTCAGCGTTACCACCGCAGAGACGCACGACCGCGTTATCGCCTTTACGAGCCAGCTCGCGCATGTCGTCTCGAACGCCTACGTCAAGAGCCCGACGGCTCAGGAGCACCACGGCTTTTCGGCCGGCAGCTACCGCGACCTCACCCGCGTGGCGCATCTGAATCCGCGCATGTGGCGCGAGCTCATGATCGACGACGCCGATGCGCTCTCGACAGAGATCGATACCCTCGTCAACTCGCTCACCGCATACAGCGCGGCACTCAAGGCGAGGGACGGAGAAGCGCTCGAAGAGCTGCTCGCCGAGGGCGACCGAATCAAACGAAAACTCGACGACGAGGCCCAAAAGGCCTAGAAGGACGGGAACATGCCAGGCTATGTACTCGATATCAACACGCCGCGCCCCTATCAGGTGCACATCGGCACCTTCTTGCTCGAGCAGGTCGGTTCGATTTCGCGCGAGGCGGCGGGCGGAGAGCGCGCCGTCATCGTCACCGATTCGAACGTGGGCCCGCTCTACGAGCAGCCCGTGCGCAAAAGCCTCGAGGAGGCCGGCTACCGCGTCTTCACCTTTACCTTTGAGGCAGGCGAGGAGCGCAAGCGCCTGAGCACGCTCGAGAAGATCCTCGAGTTCATGGCAACCTCCGAGCTCACGCGCTCCGATATCGTTGTCGCCCTCGGCGGCGGCGTCACCGGGGATATCGCCGGCTTTGCCGCCGCGAGCTACATGCGCGGCTGTCGCTTCGTTCAGGTCCCGACGAGCCTCCTCGCCATGGTCGACTCGTCGGTTGGCGGCAAGACCGCCGTCGACCTCGCTGCCGGCAAGAACCTTGCCGGCGCCTTTTGGCAGCCGAGCGCCGTCGTGGCCGATATCGGCTGTTTGGCAACCCTTACTGACGAACAGTTCGCCGACGGCTGCGGTGAGGTCATCAAACACGGCGTCATCGCCGACGAGAGTCTCTTTGCCGAGCTCGAGGCCACTCCGCTCACGCCCGAGCTGCTCAAGCAGGATGTCGGTCGCGTGGCCATGCTCGTCGCCCGCAACATCGACATCAAGCGCGCCGTGGTGGTTGCCGACGAGCGCGAGAGCAGCCAGCGCAAGCTCCTGAACTTCGGCCACAGCATCGGTCATGCCGTCGAGGCCTGCGAGGAGTACAAGCTCGGCCACGGCAACTGCGTGGCCATCGGCATGGTCGCCATTGCCCGCGCCGCCCGCTCGCTCGGCGCATGCGACAGCTCCGTTGAGGAGCGAATCGCCGATCTTGCGCGCCGTCACGGCCTCAAGACCCGCTGCTCGCACACGGCAGATGAGCTCTACACGGAAGCGCTTCACGACAAGAAGCGTGCCGGGAACTCTATCGACCTCGTGATCCCCCAGAGGATCGGCGCCTGCTCCATCGAGCGCGTCCCGCTCGATCTTTTTGAAAAACTCATCGCCGAGGGCATCGGCAGTCAGGAATCAGGTGAGGCATGCTAGCTCGCATCACGCCTACGGAACTTTCGGGAACCGTCCCCGCCATCGCGTCCAAGTCGATGGCGCACCGGCTCATCATCTGCGCCGCGCTCGCCAACGGCGAGACGCACGTGCGCTGCAACACCACCTGCGCCGACATCGAGGCGACCATCCGCTGCCTCACGGCGCTCGGTAGCCGCATCGAGACCGTCGAGGACGGCTACATCGTTCACTCGACCATGAAGAGCGCTGAGTTCGGCCTACTCAAGGCCCTGCAGGGTGGCACGCTCGACTGCGGCGAGTCGGGCTCGACCCTTCGCTTTATGCTGCCCGTTGCCGCCGCACTCGGCGCGAACTGCACCTTCACGGGACAGGGTCGCCTCGGCGCCCGCCCGCTCTCCCCGCTCTCCGACGAGATCATCGCCGCCGGCTGCGACCTCGAGGGCCTTGGCGGGTTCCCGCTCACCGCACGCGGCCGCATGCGCGCGGGCACCTTCCGCTTGCCGGGCGACGTCAGCTCTCAATACATCTCGGGCCTTCTGCTTGCGGCACCGCTGCTCGGTGCACCAGTCCACGTTGAGGTCCACGGACGCATCGAGAGCCGCCCCTATATCAATCTCACCATCCAGGCCATGAAGGCCTTTGGCGTTGAGGTCGCGGTCGAGCGCGTAGCCGATGCAAGCGGCGCATCCGAAACGACCCGTTTCTCTGTTGCCGGCGAGAGCTTCCGCACGCCGGGCGAGGTCTCGGTTGAGGGAGACTGGTCCAACGCGGCATTCTGGCTTTGCGCCGGCGCAATGGGAAGCGAGACGATCACCGTCGACGGGGTCTCGATGTCATCGGCCCAGGGGGACCGTAACATCCTCGCCGCGCTCTCGCGCTTTGGCGCGCGCATCGTGCGCTCCACCAACGCTGCCACGGTCAAACCGGACAAGCTCGAGGGTTTTGAGCTCTCCGCTCGCGATATCCCCGACCTCGTTCCCGTCATGTCGGCGGTAGCGGCGGTCTCCCATGGCACCACTGTATTTCGCGACTGCGCGCGCCTGCGCATCAAGGAATCCGATCGCCTGCTCACCACCTCAGGCGAGCTCAAGAATCTTGGCGCCAACGTGCGCATCGAGGGCGATGACCTGATCGTCGAGGGCACCGAGCGCCTCTCCGGCGGCAAGGTCGATTCGCACAACGACCATCGCATCGCGATGATGGCGGCCGTGGCCTCCACGCGTTGCGACGGCGTCGTCGAGATCCACGGCGCGGAGGCAGTCAATAAATCGTATCCCGACTTTTTCGAGCACTTCCGCCTGCTGGGCGGCAAGGTCGAGCTTCTGGAGGACTAGATGGCATCGGTCTTTGGCAACGCGCTCTCGCTGAGCATTTTCGGACAATCCCACTCCGCGGCCATCGGCTGCTCGCTCGACGGTATCCCCGCCGGTTTCGATATCGATGAGGAACGCCTGCAGGCTTTTCT
>CAVDZW010000015.1:0-2368 GCA_963613305.1 bacterium
GCTGCTCGCGTACGGATTTGCCTCGGCGATGCTCTACGGCGTGATCATCAACGCCTACGACGTCATCGGGTTTGTGCATCCGCTCACCTGGGCGGGCATCGTTGCGCGCGTGGCCGCCGCCGTCCCGTTTGACGTCACGCACGGCATTGCCACCTGCGTGTTCCTCGCGGCGCTCTTTGTGCCATGGACGCGCAGCATCGGCCGCATCGTCAAAAAGTACGATTTACGTGCGCGTACCTGACGCTCGGCGTGCCGGAGTATACTGTTGCCAGAACAAGCGGAACCCGCGTGGTCGTTAACCTAGGCGCGGGCGATGCTGGTTTTCTTGGTTAGGGCTGAAGTTGCCGCTTCGGCCCTTTTTCATGCCTCCGATGTCGTCGTCGGCGTTTAACCTTTCCGCCAGTCATTGGCCGCGCGCGCCGTCTGATCTCGAACCTGTCGAAAAACTCCAACAGGAACATGCCCACCGTGGCCATGGCCGCGAGGGCGGTAAGAACATTGAGCATAAGCAATACCTCCTCAAGGCAAGGCATCGCCTGCGTGCGAAATCCGCTTGCTCGCTAGTATATCAAACGTGTGTTCGTGTTTTTTCGATTGCGTGTGCGATGTTCAGCAGGATGAGGCCCAGGAGGCTTGCCGTTACGCTTGCGGCGAGCACGGCGCATTTGGCCACCAGCTGCTCTTGGCCCGCGCTGAACGAGAGGCCGCTGATGAGGATGCACATGGTGAACCCGACGCCGCCGAGCACGCCCACGCAGAGCATCTGGCCCCAGGTGGAGCCTTCGGGGAGCGGACTGAATCCGATTTTTACCAAAAGCGCGGTGACGGCGAAGATGCCGAGCGGCTTGCCGAGCACGAGGCCCAGGAACACGCCCTGCGCCACCGGGTCGCCGAGGATCGCGGCCGGATCCACGCCGACCACGCGCAGCTGCGCGTTCGCAAAGGCAAAGAGCGGCAGGATGATGAAGTTCACCGGCGTGGCGATGCTCGTCTCGACGCGCTGGAGCGGCGGCGTCACGCGGTGCATGACGCGCTCCACGCGCTTGGCCGTGCGCGTGAACTCGTGCTGGCCGAGCACGTGCGTTTCGGAGTCGTAGGTTTGGTCGAGCTCCTCGCCGCGCGCGTTGAGCCAATCCTGCACGTTCTCGAGCTTGATGTCTGATTTCACCGGCAAAAAGAACGCGAGAATCACGCCTGCGAGCGTGGCGTGCACGCCGGAGTTGAGCATGCAGAACCAGAGCGCCAGGCCGATGAGGATGTACCAGCGCGCATGGAAGACCTGCATGCGGTTGAGGATCCACAGCAGCACGCAGCAAAAAGCGCTCGCGCCAAGCCATGCGATATCGGGCGACTGCCCGTAAAAGAGCGCGATGACGATGATGCCGAGCAAGTCGTCGGCGATGGCAAGCGTTGAGAAGAACACCTTGGCCGCGGGCGCTACCTTGTCGCCGGCAAGCGACATGATGCCGAGAGCGAACGCGATGTCGGTGGCGATCGGCACGGCCCAGCCACTCATGGCCCCGCCCCAGTTGAGCGCGGTGTAGATGAGGGCGGGCGCGGCCACGCCGCCGCATGCGGCGAGAATGGGCATGAGCGCGCGGCGCGGGTCGGTGAGAACGCCGGCCGTGAGCTCGTATTTAAGCTCGATGCCCACGCTCAAAAAGAAGATCGCCATGAGAAAGTCGTTGATGAATCCCTCGAGGCTGATCTGTCCCACGAACGCGCCAACCTGAATGGCGAGCGGTGCCTCGAGGAACTCGCGCACCGCAAAGTAGGCGTCGGTGTTGGCCACCACCACGGCGGCGATGGCGGCGAGCACCATGACGGCGGCGGCGATGGTGCCGTTGCCAAAAAAGGCTTCCCACGCCGGCCGGCGCTCGATGCGCTTGATGACGGCGGGTACGGCAACGATGTGTGACGGGTTTACGGGCTGTTCCATGGTTCCTCCGATTGCGCGGGGCCCGAGCGCGCCGGGCCGTGTGCGGTGTAACAGCTTATACCGAGCACAGGCCGCGCCGGCGCGAGCGCATGCGCAACGGCGCCGATAAATCCAAACGGTTGCAGCACGGTTACCGTTCGATTACGGGCTGTTACCAGTCGGTTTCTCGTGCGGACAGACGGACATCCCTCTGGCATTTTGTTCAGAAACCCGCCCGCGCTGCGTCGGCGGGCGCATTGTAGGACGTTATCCAAAGGGGGATATATGTTCAGTTCGGCAGACGTGACGTGGACGCTCGTGGGCGCGTTCCTCGTCTACTTCATGCAGGCGGGCTTTGCCTTGTGCGAGGCCGGCCTCACCCGTGCCAAGAACACCGGCAACATCCTGATGAAGAACCTCATGGACTTCTGCATCGGCACGCCGTGCTAC
>CAVDZW010000015.1:2459-14519 GCA_963613305.1 bacterium
TTCTGCATCGGCACGCCGTGCTACTGGCTCGTGGGCTTTGGCATCATGTTCGGCAGCGCCGGCCCGCTGATCGGCAGCTTTGACCCGTTCATTTTGGGCGAGTACGACTTCGGCACGCTGCCCACCTGGGTCTATGCCCTCTTCCAGACGGTGTTCTGCGCCACCGCGGCCACCATCGTCTCGGGCTCCATGGCCGAGCGCACCAACTTCAAGGCCTACTGCCTCTACTCGGCGGCCATCAGCCTGATCGTCTATCCCATCTCGGGCCACTGGATCTGGGGCGGCGGCTGGCTCGCTGAACTCGGCTTCCACGATTTTGCCGGCTCCACGGCCGTGCACTACGTGGGCGGTGTCACGGCTTGCCTCGGCGCCTACCTGCTCGGGCCGCGCATCGGTAAGTACGACAAGGACGGCAACCCCCGCGCAATCCTCGGCCACAACATGACGGCCATGGCGCTCGGCGTGTTCATCCTCTGGTTCTGCTGGTTCGGCTTTAACGGCGCCTCCACCGTCTCGATGACGGGCGACGATGTCATGACCAACGCCGGCCTCATCGTCTTCAACACCAACCTCGCGGCCGCCATGGCAACGCTCACCGCCATGATCTTTACCTGGCTCCGCTACGGCAAGCCCGACGTGTCGCTCACCTTCAACGCCTCGCTCGCCGGCCTCGTGGCCATCACCGCTGGCTGCGACGTCATGGATCCGTTCGGAGCGGCCATCACCGGCGGCGTCGCGGGCGCGCTCGTGGTGCTTTCGGTTGAGTTCTTCGACAAGATCGCCAAGATCGATGACCCTGTCGGCGCGGTTTCGGTGCACGGCGTGTGCGGCTTCTTCGGCACCTTCTGCGTGGGCCTCTTTGCCACCGACGGCGGTCTCTTCTATGGCGGCGGCGCCGACAAGCTCGGCGTGCAGCTGCTCGGCTCCGTCTCGGTCGCCGCATGGGTGCTCGTGACGATGTTCATCATCTTCAAGGCCGTCGATAAGGCTGTTGGCCTGCGCGTTCCCGAGCAGATCGAGATCGACGGCCTCGACTTTGCCGAGCACGGCCTGCCGACGGCCTACTCCGGCTTTGCCATCTCGGACCCCACCTATTCCAACCTCGAGCTCGTGGACCCCAACGAGGGCACCGACCTCGGCGAGCCCGACATCGAGAAGGCCTCGGAGGCCAAGGTCAACGCGGCCGTGCCCGTTATCGGCGCGCCCGTTGCCACCGGCATGCACAAGATCTGCGTGTGCTGCAAGGCCTCGCGTCTTGAGGAGCTCAAGGCCGTCCTCAACAGCATCGGCATCACCGGCATGACGGTCACGCAGGTCACGGGCTACGGCCTGCAGAAGGGCGCGGGCGAGAAGTACCGCGGCGTCGAGGTCGACGCGCGTCTGCTGCCTAAGGTCAAGGTCGAGCTCGTGGTGGGCAACATCCCGTACGAGAAGATCGTCGACGCCATCAAGCACGTGCTCTATACCGGCCACATCGGCGACGGCAAGATCTTCGTCTACGGCGTGGAGAAGGTTTACCGCGTGCGCACCGACGAGGAGGACCTGGCGGCCCTCGTGGAGCACGGCGAGTAAGGCTTAGACTCGGCTCATAAACCCTTTTTGCAACAGCAGGCCGCTCGGAAGCGATTCCGGGCGGCCTCAAGTGTATTTATGGGTGCGGCCGATTTTGGAAGTTGCCCGGGGCATCCCTTCGTTTGCGTCCGCGAGACCAAAAATAACGGTTTCCGGTAGCCTATTTCGAATCTTTAAAGTATGCCAAGGGGGTGCCAATTCCTGACCTGCGGGAATGCGGAGCGAAAATCGTGGCTACTCGGCCTTTTCGATTTTGGGTACCGGAAACCGTTATTTTTGAGCGAGATCCCGCTCGATTGGGCCCCAAATGAACGAAAGGCCGCCCCGGTTTTCCGAAAACGGAAGTCCGGGGCGGCCTTTTGCCGGTCTTTGCGAGATTGCGAGTCGCTTTTGCCGGGGATTCGGCTAGAGCTCGATAGTTAGCGTAACGGGGCAGTGGTCGGAGCCAAAGATGTCGTTGCGGATGCCGACCTCACGTACGTTGCCGGCTACGGCGTCGCTCACCAAAAAGTAGTCGATACGCCAGCCGGCGTTGTTTTTGCGCGCGTTGAACCGGTAGCTCCACCAGCTGTAGACGCCCGCGAGGTCGGGGTTCGCGGCGCGCCAGGTGTCGGTGTAGCCAGCGTTAAGCAGCTCGGTAAACTTGCTGCGCTCCTCATCGGAAAAGCCGGCGTTGCCGCGGTTGCTCTTGGGGTTCTTGAGGTCGATCTCTTCATGCGCCACGTTAAAGTCGCCGCAGGTCACAACCGGTTTGCCGGTCTCCTCCTCGAGCCCGCGCAAAAAGCGGCGGTAGGCGTCGTCCCAGGCCATGCGCACGTCGATGCGCGCGAGCTCGTTCTGGGCGTTCGGCGTGTAGACGTCCACAAACCAGTAGCGCTCGAACTCGAGCGCGCACACGCGGCCCTCGTTGGCGGCTGCCGCCACGAGCTCGGCCGCCTCGCCCTCGTTGGCAAAGGGCAGCACGGCGTCGGCACGGCGAACCGAGAGCGGCTCTTCGCGGCTGAACACGGCCGTACCCGAGTAGCCCTTGCGCTCGGCGTAGCTCCAGGTTTGGTGGTAGCCCGGAAGGTCGAGCTCGACCTGGCCCTCCTGCAGTTTGGTTTCTTGCAGGGCGAGCACGTCGGCGTCGAGCTCGGTGGCGATGTCGGTAAAGCTCGGCTCCTTTTTGAGCACGGCGCGCAGGCCGTTCACGTTCCACGAGGCGAGTCGGTATTGCTGGGGCATGGTGCCCTCCAAATCGGGGTCGGGCCAGCATGCTGGCGGGTCGGTCGGCACCTAGGGTAAGGCATCTTTGCGACGTGAGCGCGGAAGTTATGGGAGCGGGCGCGCTGGACGAGCGCGAGGGGCGGGAGTGGGGGGTGCTGCCCTGCGCCGCGAGGACGGCAGGCGCGCTCGTTTCGCAAGGGTGCGGGGGCCGCAAGAGGCCCCGTTTCGGAAACCGCTGCCGTCGACCCTTTTGCCTGGCGCTCGTGCGGCCCTGCTTATTTCTTGCGACATTGCCCGGGCGCCTGCCTCGTCCCGACGCCCGGCGGATACAATGGGAAAGTTAAACCTCGATGCGGTTCCCGGGCGTGCTCGCGCGCCGCGGTGCAACCCGCGCGACCCGGCAACACGAAAGGACGCACATGGCTGCTCAGGATTCCAAGGTCTGGCGCTGCGGCAAGTACGAGCTTCGGTTCGACCGCCCGCGCATCATGGGTGTTCTGAACGTCACGCCCGACTCGTTCAGCGATGGCGGCGAGCACCTCGATCCCGACGCGGCGATCGCCCACGGTCTCAAGATGCTCGACGAGGGCGCCGACATCATCGATGTGGGTGGCGAGTCCACGCGTCCCGGGTTCACGCCGGTCGACCCCGACGAGGAGGCACGCCGCGTACTGCCCGTGGTGCGCGCGCTCGCCAAGGAGGGTGCCGTCGTCTCGATCGACACGCGCCATGTTGAGGTCGCCAAGGCGGCCGTGCGCTGCGGCGCCTCGATCGTGAACGACGTCACGGGCTTCACCGATCCCAAGATGGTCGACTTCGTGAAGACGAGCACCTGCGGCGTGATCATCATGCACGCAGGCGAGCTCGCCGAGCCGTCCCGTGCGCGTGCCACGGTTCAGCTCGATACCTCGGCCGCCGCGTTCGTGGCCGAAAAGCAGCGCGAGGCTGCCGAGGACCAAGCTGCGCCCAAGGGCAAGCACGCACGCGGTCGCGGCCGCAGGCTTTTTGGCGAGGTCAAGCTCGGGGGCGGCATGGTGCAGCCCTCGCTCTTTGGCGAACCGGCCGAGGAGCCCGCGCCCGAGGCTGCGGTCGAGCCGGCAGCCGCGGGCGAGCGGGACGCGGTTGCCACTGCCGACGCGCAGGCCCCGCTTGAGGCGAACGAGCCGAACGGCGCCCCTGCGCAGGCGGCCGCTGCGGATGATGTTGAGTCGGTCGGCACGCCCCGCAAGCGCCTTACCGGTGCCGCGCGTCAGCAGGCCGCCGTGGATGCCGCGCGCCGCGCCGTGCTCGACGACAGCCTCGCAAACATGATGCGCCGCAACGCCCGTCGCGACGAGGCCCGCGTGAGCAACACAAACAGCCAGCTCAGGCGCTTTACGCTGCCCGATTCGGCCCCGATCATGCGCCGCGTCATGGGATTTCTCTCCGACCAGGCCCGCGCGCTCATTCACGCCGGTGTGGACCGCGAGCGCATCTGCATCGACCCGGGTCCGGGCTTTGGCAAGACCTGTAACGAGGACATCGTCATCCAGCGCGAGACCGCCAAAATGGCCTCGCTCGGCTACCCGCTGCTCTGTGCCGTCTCGCGCAAGCGCTTTGTGGGCGCTATCTCCGACGTTGCCGAGGCCACCGAGCGCGATGCCGCCACGGGCGGCGTGTGCCTGGGCGCGATCCTTGCCGGCGCAAACATCGTGCGCGTGCATAACGTGGCGGCAACAGCGCAGCTCATCAATGGCTTTTGGGCCGTGGCCAAGCCGCAGCCGCGTCGCGCGTTCGTGGCGATCGGCTCCAACCAGGGCGACCGCTGCGAGAACATCCGCGCCGCGCGCGACCGCGTGGCCGAGATTCCGCTCACCTGCGTGTCGAACTGCTCGCGCATCTACGAGAGCGAGCCTGCCTACGAGACCGACCAGGCGGCGTTCGCCAACGCGGTGATTGAGCTCAAGACCGAGCTCGCTCCGCTCGTGCTGCTCGACGAATTGCTCCGCGCAGAGAACGAGCTCGGCCGCAAGCGCGGTCGTGGCACCAAGCCGAACGGCCCGCGCAAGATCGACCTCGACCTCATCTGGATTGACGGCGAGATCCATGGTGGCAACAAGCTCCGCCTGCCGCACCCGCGCCTGGGCGAGCGCGACTTTGTGCTCATTCCGCTCGAGGATCTCATGCACGACCCGGCGCGCTTTTTCCGCTACGAGGGCGTTGACGTCAAGGAGCCCGAGCAGCGCGTGGGCCACATCACCGGCGAGTTGGGGCGCATGTAATGGCGGCCGGTATGGAGAATCCTGTGGAGCAGGGGAGCGTTGTGGCAGACGCGGCGGAGGGCGCGGCCAAGGCCCCGGTGGCGGATGCTGCGATCGAGCTCGTGTTTGCTGAGGACCCGACGGCGGAGGCTGTCGAGCGCGCCCGTGAGGGCGAACGCACGGGATGGATTGCCGCACATGGGGACGCCGAGTCCGGCGACCTGACCGTTGCGCTGATCGCGCGTCCTGCTGTGCGTATGGGCGACTTTCATGCTGTGCCATTCGTGGCGGCCATGGGCGTGCGCGATGCGTTTGCCGGCCTCGGGGCGGCGGCGAACATTGGGGTCCGCTGGCCGCATGACCTCGTGTGCGGGGCGCCCGATTTTAGCCAGGAGCTCGCGACGGTGCAGGTCAAGGCTGGTGCGGGTGAGGGCGGCATGTTTGCCGTCGTCGAGATTGCGGTTCGCGCCGAGGCGGTAGCCGGGCTTGGCCTGACCGCGCCCGCGCTGGCCGCGCCCGGCGATGCAGCTGCGACGGGCGATTCTGCTGCATGCACAGTCGCTGGTGAGGACGCTGACAAGCGAGAATGCGTTGCCGACGGCTCTGCCGTCGCCCTCTCCGCCGGCGCCGAAGCCGCTGGGGTCGACGACGCCGGCGACGCCGACGCATCGGCCCTCATCGATGCTGCTGCGCTTGTCGCCCATCTTGCCCCCGCAGTGCTCGCGCGCCTCGACTCGTGGGCGGCCGCGCTTGCAAGCAACCGCGCCGTGGCAGGCCCGCTTGCGCCTGTGCTCGACGAGTACTTCGACATGGTTCCGGCGCTCGGACACCGTGCCGCGGCAGTCTCGCCTAGCGGTCATCCGCTCGCCATCGGTACCTTTGCGGGCGTGGACGTTTGGGGCCGCGCGACGATCAAGACGACCGTCGACGAGCGCGAGTTCGCCCCCGAGGTTGCGCGCATCCGCACGCTGTAGCTGCGGGTTACGGCCGTTAGCGGGCCTTTATTCGTGCGCAAATAGAAGCGTCATGCCCGGTACACGGGCTGCAAGCCGCGGGCTGCGGGCTGCGGGCTGCGGGCTCCAGCAAGCCCGGAGCCGCGCACAGATGGGGGCGCCTCCCCGGCACCCGAGCCGCAGCCGCTTCCAAACGATGCGCCATCGACACGGCGCCTCACCGCGCCTTGCGCATAAAAATCGCCTCCCGTCTCCTGGCTGGGAAACGGGAGGCGATTCGCGTTCGGCCCGATTCAGCCGGCCTTGCTAGCCCGGCCGGCCCGCCTGCACGAGCTGCCATGCTATTTCTGCATGCGGCGCCAGATCTCGTGGATGCCCTTGAGCGTGAGCATGCCGTCCACGGTGTCGAACGCATCGGTTGCACCGGCAACGATTCCGGCCAGTCCGCCCGTGGCAATCACCGTGGCTTCGGGCGCATTGAGCTCGGCCTTCATGCGCGCCACGAGTCCCTCGGCCATAGCTGCGGCCCCCATGACGGCGCCGCTCTGCACGCATTCGGTGGTGTTGCGCCCAATGGCATGCTCCGGCGCCACGAGCGGCACGCTTGCGAGCTTGGACGCGCGTGCGGTGAGCGCGCTCATCGAAATTCCGATACCCGGTGCGATTGCTCCACCTATATAGAAGCCCTCCGCGTCGATCACGTCGATATTCGTGGCCGTGCCAAAGTCGACCACGATGGCCGGCGCCCCGTAGAACGTCTCGGCTGCAACGGCGTTGGCAACGCGGTCGGCGCCTACCTCATCGGGCCTGAGCGCGCGAATCTTGGTGGCGCTCGCGGTTTGCGGGCCTACCACGATTGAGGCCGCGCCAAGGCGGTCGGACACGGCATGCCACGGCCGAGCGAGCTCGGGCACCACGCCCGCGAACGCGATGTCGGTCACGCTCTCGAGCGAAAGCCCGCACATCGCAAAGTAGCCGACCAGGCGCATCTGGATCTCATCGGCGGTAAAGGTGCGGTCGGTCGGCATGCGCCAGGCGTGCACGGCCTCGTCTCCGTCAAAGAGCCCGAGGACGGTCTGGGTGTTCCCCATATCGATTGCGAGCAGCATGCAAGCCTCCCTGTTAAAGAATCCGCACCCCATTGTAACCGCCCACGCGCGCTGTCCGCGGTCGTCCGCGCCAGCGATGCCCGCCGCAGTTCCCAATCACTGGGCCCAGCTGCGCAGCCCAGTCGGTTCGACTCGACCGCGCGTGGCTTTTGGCTTGACCGCGTGCAGCTTCCGTCTCGGCTGCCAATCAGGCCGGTTGCCGCTGCCTGCGGCGCAAAAGCCCAGCACCGCGGCGAATGTTGCGAGACCGCTAACAAGTTGTTGCCGTTCGTTTACACGGCGCCAAAATCCGCGCGGCGTAACGAACGCGAAATATCGCACCCCTATTCTGCATCGCATATTCAATCGGATCCAACGCTGCTTTGGGATAGGGATGGCGCCGCGGGTTCCTCAATCCAACAGGAGGCAAAATATGTCTAACTTCGAGAAGCTCGGCCAGATGAGCCGTCGCCAGTTCATCGGTCTTGCCGGCTCCGCTGCCACCGTCCTCGGCCTCGGCCTTACCGGCTGCGGCGGTTCCAGCTCCAGCGCCGGTTCCTCCTCGAGCGACTCCGACAGCGTTAAGGGCAAAAAGTTCGTCATCGCCATGGACACCGTCTATGCCCCGTTTGAGTACACCGACGAGAACGGCGACTTCGTGGGCATCGACGTCGACATCATCAAGGCTGTCGCCAAGGACCAGGACTTTGAGATCGAGATCAACTCCCTCGGCTTCGACGCCGCCCTCGCCGCGCTCCAGTCGAGCCAGGCCGACGGCGTGATCGCCGGCATGTCCATCACCGACGAGCGCCGCAAGAAGTACGACTTCTCTGACGGCTACTACCAGACCTACGTCTCCGTTGCGGCCAAGGACGACAACTCCGACATCAAGAGCCTCGACGACATCAAGGGCAAGACCGTCGCCGCCAAGACCGCCACGATCGGCGCCAGCTTTGCCGAATCCATCAAGGACAAGTACGACCTCAACATCACCTACTTCGACACCACCGACCTCATGTTCCAGGATGTCCAGACCGGCAACTCCGTCGTCTGCTTTGAGGACTACCCGGTCATGGCTTACGGCATCACCCAGGGCAACGGTTTTAAGATCGTCGGCACCAAAAAGGGCAAGTTCGCCGCCGACTACGGCTTTGCCGTGCTCAAGGGCAAGAACGCCGCACTTCTCAAGGCGTTCGACAAGGGCCTCAAGAACATCAAGGACTCCGGCGAGTACAAAGAGATCTGCGCCAAGTACCTCGGCTAATTCCGTATAGGCACAACCGATTAAACGGCCCGGCGCCCGCACGCTCGGGCCGTTTCCATCCGAACTTAAGGATTGCGTATGGACCTCCAGACCCTTATCGAAACGTTCCAGGCTGCCTGGCCGCTGCTTGCCACCGGCCTCAGGATGACGGTGTTCGTGACCGTTCTCTCCCTGTTCCTCGCCATGTTCCTGGGCATCTTTACCTGCCTCATCAACATGAGCCGCTTTAAGGTGCTGCGCGGCATCGCCAAGTTCTACATTTGGATCATCCGCGGCACGCCGATGCTCGTTCAGGGCTTTTACGTCTACTTCGCGATTCCGCAGCTCATCCAGACGCTCTCGGGCACCGACTTCCGCATCGACGTGGTCACTGCGACGATCGTCACCATGGTGCTCAACACCGGCGCCTACCTCTCCGAGATCTTCCGTGGCTCCATCCAGTCGGTCGACAAGGGCCAGATGGAGGCCGCCCGCAGCCTCGGCGTCTCGTACGGCCAGGCCATGAGCTCGATCGTTATTCCGCAGGCCGTGCGCATCTGCCTGCCGAGCCTTGTGAACCAGTGCATCATCACCCTCAAGGACTCCACCATCATGTACGCCATCGGCCTGCCCGAGGTCATGAACCAGGCAAAGGTCTATGTCGGCCGCACGTTTGAGTCGTTCGGCACCTACACCCTGGTGGCCCTGGTGTTCCTGGTCATCACGAGCGTCCTCATGCTCGCCTCCAACGCTCTCGAGAAAAGGATCCGCAAATAATGGCAGAAGCAAAGATCAAGGTCACCGGCCTTAAGAAAAGTTTTGGAAGCAACGAGGTCCTGAGCGGCATCGATCTCGAGATCAAGCCCGGCGAGGTCGTCTGCATCATCGGCCCCTCGGGCTCGGGCAAGTCGACGCTCCTGCGCTGCCTCAACCGTCTTGAGGAGGCCACCGAGGGTCAGATTCTCGTGGACGGCCAGGAGATCACCGGCGCGGATGCCGACGTCGACTCCATCCGCCGCCATATGGGCATGGTGTTTCAGCAGTTCAACCTGTTCCCGCACATGAACGTGCTGCAGAACCTCACTTGGGCGCCCGTTAAGCTCAAGATCAAGAACCGCGAGGACGCTTACAACAAGGCCGTGCAGCTGCTCGACCGCGTTGGTCTTGCCGACAAGGCCGAGGTCAGCCCCCGCTCGCTCTCGGGCGGCCAGCAGCAGCGCGTGGCCATCGCCCGCGCTCTGTGCATGGACCCCGACATCATGCTCTTTGACGAGCCGACCTCTGCGCTCGACCCCGAGATGGTTTGCGAGGTTCTCGACGTCATGCGCGAGCTTGCCAACGAGGGCATGACCATGGTGTGCGTGACCCACGAGATGGGCTTTGCGCATGACGTGGCCGACCGCGTGGTGTTCGTCGACGGCGGCGTGATCTGCGAACAGGGCACGCCCGAGCAGGTTCTCGAGCATCCGCAGAACGAGCGCACGCAGAGCTTCCTTTCCAAGGTGCTCTAGCGCTGCGGCCTGAGTGGGCCGGTCTGTAACTTTAAATTGGCGCCAAGCCCTGATCGGAACGGGCTTGGCGCTTTTTTTGGCATTGAATTCCCGATTGGTATTGGTTTTGGCTGCGCTCGGAAAAACAGGGCTCGATTGGTATTGGTTTTGACCGCGCCGCCGAGTAGAGAGCGTTTTTGAGAAAGCGTGACCTGCGGTTTTAATGCTTGGAACGGGGAGTCTACTCGGTCTTTCCCTAAAAACCAATACCAATCGAGAGTTGCTTTTTGAATAAGGCCAAAAACCGATACCAATCGGGGTTTGACTGTGCTCGGTGCTTGAAAAAGGTCTTAGGCGCATGTCCTATTTGGGCGGATAGAGGGTTTGGAGCACGCTGGCGGTTTCGTCGGCGTGCTTTTTGCGATAGGTCGTGGGCGAGCAACCGATCTTTTCGCCGAACTTGCTGATGAAGTAGCTCGAGCTCGAGAACCCGCAGCGCGTGGCGACTTCGGCCACGGTGAGGTCGGTGCCAAGGAGGAGACGCGAGGCCTCCTGTAGACGCGCGTTCAAGATGTAGGCGGTAAGCGTGCAGCCGAGTTGGCGCTTAAACTCGCGCGAGCACGTGCTGCGAGCGAGGCCGGCGCAGGCGGCTGCGTCCTCGAGCGTGATGGGTTCGGCCAAGTGCTCGGCAACGTATGCGAGGACCGCGCGCATCTGCGGACGGATGGTGGCGGGCGCATTCGTCGTGCCGCGTTCAAGATGCTGGGCGGCGCTGTGCCAGATTTGCGCGAGCCAGATTTGAATCTGCAGCTCATCGGGGGTGTTCGAGCTGTAGTCGCGGTAGATTTTGAGCATGAGGTCGAGGATCTCCGCGGCCCAGGGGTCCCGGTCGTTGAGTAAGAGGCAGGCCGCCGCTTCGGGTCTCGTAAAGGGCGCGATGAACTTGGTCTGCACGGCGCTGCCCTCGAACCCTGCGATAAGCCGCGGATGAAAGTCAAAGCAGATGTAGGTCGCATCTGCGCCGGGCGCGTTTTCGATGGAGTGCAGACGGCCTGAGTTCACGAACAGGCCCTCGCCTTTTTTCAGGGTAAAGCTCTCGCCTTCGACCGAAACCCGGATGCTGTCACGCACGACGAGACAAAACTGCAGCTCCTCGTGCCAGTGCCAGTCGATAAACCCGAGGATGTTCTTTGAGACCGTGGTGGTGTAGACGGCAAGCGGAAACGCGTATGAGCCATGGCGTGTGAGCTCCTGTCCCGTGCCGTCGATATGGATATTGTAGGTCTGCATGGGTGGTGTGCGCCTTTCGTGGTGCGTGGTGCGTGGTGCGTGGGGCGTGGGGCGTTGCGCGCGGTGCGTAGTGCGTGGGGCGTGGTGCGTGCTATGTTGCGCATTGCGGGGTTCCTGCGGTGCCGTGTCTGCGAGCAGTTCGTTTAAAAGAGCAACAAAGCTAAATAAACGGGCAATAAGATTATATAAAACGCTTTAGCACAGCAATATTCTTATATCACATAAAACGGTAGAGGATGGCCTGTCGCCCGTTTCCAGCGCGGAACGCTTCCTATCCACTTGGCGTGCAGGCCGCCCTCGCCGCTTTTGGTGCATACAGGTTTGTCAAAAGAAGGGAGCTCCCCATGAGCGAGGGCTTGATTGATTTTCTGCAGAGGGCCGTCCAGACCCAGAGCTATTCGGACGAGGAAGGCCCGATGGCCGAGCTCGTGGTGGCCGAGATGCAAAAGCTCGGCTACGACGAAGCCTATATCGACGAGACGGGCAACGCCGTGGGCCGCATCGGCGACGGCCCCAAGGTCATCCACTTCGACGGCCATTTGGATACCGTGCAGGTCAATGACGCGCAGGACTGGGAGCATGACCCCTTTGGCGGGGAGATTATCGACGGTGAGCTGTGGGGCCGCGGCTCGGTGGACATGAAGGGTGGCCTGTGCGCGAGCGTCTACGCTGCGGCCGCCGCGCGCGACGCCGGCCTTCTCGAGGGCAAGACGGTCTATGTGACGGGCACCGTCTGCGAGGAGTACTGCGACGGCGTGAACCTCGAGCTTTTCTATGGCGACGCGGGCCTCAAGCCCGACTTCGCTGTGATTTGCGAGCCGAGTGGCAACCTCATCACGCTTGGCCACAAGGGCAAGGCTCAGATTCGTATCAAGGCTCACGGCGTTTCGGCCCATGGTTCGGCGCCCGAGAAGGGCAAGAACGCCGTTTACGAGATGGCCGAGATCATCCAGCGCGTCGAGGCGCTGAACGCCCGCC
>CAVDZW010000016.1:0-33840 GCA_963613305.1 bacterium
AGCCGGACCTCCGAGTACAGCGCGTTTTGCCCCCGGAAAACCCGCAGGTAGATGCAGTGCGAACTCTTCTCTACTCCGAGAATCCCGTCTAACCCTATGAATAGCTTGAGTTTGGGGGATCGGAGCGGCTCCATCCCTGGATTTGACCCCAAAATCCTGCGATCAAGCACTCGGGCCTAGGCATAATACTTTTGTGCACGACTGCGCGGCGCATCGGGCTTTGTTAGATGCAAGACACCAGCCTCAACCAGCGGCGTTACATACTTGCGCACCGCATACGCCTGCTGCACACCGAGATGTTCGGCAATCTCCCTACGCGAACGCGGTACAGCACAGAACTCCACGAGCTCCTTGCTAATGGCATCTAAGCCATCTGATGTTGCAGGCACCGGCTCCATCAGCGTCGATCGCAACGTAACTTTAAATTCGCCGCGCACGCTCTCGAACTCCGGCTCGGGTAATCCCGCCTCACGCATGAGCCGGCGCACGGTCGGGATGCCGGAATAGCGGTTCTCGGTCTCGTGCAATGTCTCCATAGCCGTCGCGATCACGGGGTTCCGCGTGTCTGGCTGGACCTTTCCGAGCGTATCCACCGTCAGCCGGCCATAAAGCCCGCCGGGGCTCGTTACCACCAGCCGGTCGGCAAATAACTCTACCTGTACCGGCATTCCCTGCGCATGCACGCTGTAATCGCGATGTATCAGCGCGTTCAGAATAATTTCGCGCACTGCCTCGAACGGAAACTGGTCACGGTCCACACGCTTACCCGTCTTGGAATCAATGATCGTGGCGCTTCGCATATTGCGACGCACGAACGCGAGCGCGCCGTGCAACTGCTCATCGAGCGTGCCTTCGATACGGTCGTTGTCGGCAAAACGCGCACCGTCATTGACGCCGTCCGCCCCAACGGTCTCACGCGGAACCGTCGCCACGATCGCGAGCTGCGGAAAATACGCCTGCGGGAACAGCGCAAACAGCATCACGCCCGCAAGCGTCGCCGTGCCGTCGCGCTCAACGCTCAACAGCTCCAAAATCTCCTCGTCGCCAAGCTTGGCCAGATTAGGTTTGGTCGAACGCAACGCAAGCAGATAGCGCGCAAGCTTTTGCTCCGAGAGGCTGCTCGCCGACGCCCGGTCGACCAGCTGCAGCTCATCTTGATATTTTTTACGGAACGCCGCGTAGCTGTAGACCTCGTACTCCGACATGGGCGAATCACTATCGCCCACGCGCACATACGAACCCTTTAGCCGGCCTTTACCCGAGTAGAAGCACGGACGGTCCGTTACATCGAGAGCCGGGACCTCAGCCGAAACGACCCATTTTCCCTCGAGCTCCACCGCAGTAAAGACGGCGCGCACCTTTGGCTCCATCTGCTCGCATTGCTCGGCTACGTGCTTCATAAGGTCTTGAACGTCGTAGACCCCCACCGGCTCGTACGAGTTGTTCTCGTCTACGCCAAAGACAATCACGCCGCCTTCGTCCTGATTGGCAAAAGCCGAGAGCGTGTCGTACAGGCGCTTGGGACACCCCTCGTGGGCAGCTTTGAGTTCGAGCGTTTGTGATTCGGCTTTTGATGCACGAACCGTTCCGACCAGATCAGCAAGTTCCTCAGGCAGCAATGCAGCTCACCCTCATTCGTATTTTCGCATTATCACTCACATTAATGTAACTCAAATTACAGTAATGAATGCCGGAGTTACGTTATTTGCCTCGGATTTACGTTATGAGTTATGTTTTCACATTAGCAGTTACATTAATTCACGTTGGCTGTTGCGTTTTCGAGTTTTGAGTCACGTTATTCCGCCTGAAATTACATTAACTCGCGTTATTGAGACTGCGCGTTGAGTTATTCGTCGCGTTAATGCTACGCGAGGCACGTTATGGGCTCGCCCTGCATCGGTCATCGATCGAAAACGCAAAAAGCGGCGATGCCGGGAGCCTGGCATCGCCGCTTTTTGCTGTCTTGCGGCCGGAGTTGGCCCGCCCTTAGGGGACGACCGCACTGCGCCGGTCACGAACTTCAACTATTGATAGGGTTATAGCCGGACCTCCGAGTACAGCGCGTTTTGCCCCCGGAAAACCCGCAGGTAGATGCGGTGCGGACTCTTCTCTACTCCGAGAATCCCGTCTAACCCTATGAATAGCTTGAGTTTGGGTGACCGGAGCGCCTCTGCCCCGGATCTAACCCCAAAACCCTGCGGCAAAGCCCCCACAGCCGGCGCACCCCATCAAAGCTACGCCCAGCTGCCCGGCTTCGCTCCCACGCTTACTCCTCGGGCAGGATGTGGAACCCGAGTGTTGCGATGTCTTTGGCAAAGCCGCGCACGGTGTCGAGCGAGTACTCGTACAGGTCCTTGCCCACGTTCTTGCGCTTGGCAAGGATGCCGTTGGGCACGGTGATGATCTGGCAGCCAATCTTCTCCGCCTGGTAGATATTCAGCAGCTCGCGCGTGCTGGCCCAGAGCACCTCGGCCGCAGGCTTGGCGGCCGCCTTTTTAACGGACTCCTCCATAAACGGCAGCGGGTCCACACCCGTGTCGGCAATACGTCCGGCAAAAATCGAGATGATGCTCGGCGTGGTGGGGCTCACGGCGTCCACAACCTCGTCGACCTGCGCGGCCGTAAAGATCGTAGTGATGTTGATCTTGATCCCCTCGGCCGAAAGCTTGCGCACGAGCTCGGCAGTCGACTCACCCTCGGTGGTCACGCACGGAATCTTGACGTACACGTTGTCGGCCCACGACGCGATCTCGCGCGCCTCGGCCTCCATGCCGGCAAGGTCGTCGGCAAAGACCTCAAACGAAACGCTCACGTCTTTGATGTTGGCGAGCACCTCGTGCGCGAACGCACGGTAGTCGGTGACGCCGCCGGCCTTCATGAGGGAGGGGTTGGTGGTAAAGCCGTCAACATCGCCGTGCATATCGAGCATGCCCTGCAGGTTGGCGCCGTCGGCAAAGACCTTGATTGCCATTTGTTTGTCCTTTCTTGGCCCAGGGTCGCTCTGCGGTTTTGCAGACGGCGGCAAGGCCGGTTATTACTGGCAAGGGTAAACGTCCGTATATTCGTATAATACTCTGCAAGCTGGTATTTAGAACACGATTCTTGCTCTGTACGCAAATTATTCCGGTGAGCGGCAGCTATGCGTCGAGCTCGATCTCGAGGTGATAGAGATCGCCCCTAAAGTACGTCTCCACGCACTCGCGCGGCACGTTCTGCGCGTCGTAGCTGATGCGCTTGATAAACAGCAGCGCGTCGCCGGGCTCGATCCCCAGCAGCTCAGCCTGCTCCTCCGTGGCCACGCGGCTAAAGATCTTCTGCTCGGCACGCGCCCAGCTGATGCCGCACGCGTTGTACACGTAGGCGCGCAGCGACTCCTTAGAAAAATCGTGCTCCATGATATTGGGCACGTAGCCGTCCTCGTAATAGAGGGTCTCGAGGTAAAAGGGCTGCTCGCCCGAGCAGCGCACGCGGCACAGGCGATAAGCGGGCGTGCCGGGCTCGAGCGCAAGATCGGCCGCCGGGCCCTCGGGCAGCGGCACCACCGAGGCATCGAGCAGGCGCTTTTGCGGAACGAGGTTGTCGGCGAGGTTCTTTTTCATGTAACTCGTCACGCGCTGCAGCGAGTTGGAGGGAATGTTCGAGATGACCTCGGACCCCTTGCCGCGGCGCTTGCTGATGAGCCCGTTGTTAGAAAGCATCTCCATGGCCTTGCGTGCGGTAGCGCGCGAAACGCCGTACTCGCGCATGAGCTCGCTCTCAGAGGGAATCAGGTCGCCCACGACATACACGCCGCCGATAATATCCTGAAACAAAATATCGTAGAGCTGCGAGTAGAGCTGCTCCTTGCCGCTAAAGTCGAGCGCAACATGGTCGGCCATATCGCTGCCCTCCCACCAAAACGAGACGTAACCAATAACAGAATATTCTGACAAGCACCACTATACGTTTGAGACGGGTGCTTGGCGTGCTAAAAGTTCTTTCTGGCCGAATTATCAGGCCTTTTAACATTAGTTGTTTCATGCACACGAAACAACCGAAATAACCTTTACAACGCCGACGCGTGACATTTACAAGTTTAGCCACACGAGCAACCGCATTTGTCCGTCAAAGTTTTATCGGCAGGGGGTCACTCGGTGTGACCGCTCTTTTGAGTAACCCCCCCCCCATAATATTTGATGGAAGCGAACCGACTTGCGGACGTATCTTGCAGCACCCGCGCCGAGCCCGGCCTGATCGACCTAACGCCCGCACCCAGCAGCTACCCGAACAGCTCCTGCGGGCTCGCACTGCAACCGATACGGTCGGCCCCGGCCGCCACGAACGCCGCCAAGTCCTCGCGCGTGCGAATTCCGCCCGCGGCCTTGACCTTTACGCGTCCGCCGAGCGCGCGAGCGAACAGTGCCACGTCCTCAATCTGCGCACCGGCCGTGCCAAACCCCGTACTCGTCTTAATAAAGTCGGCACCCGCGCGCTCAACGCAACCGCAGATGGGCTCCTTGACCTCTTGCCCCAGATAGCAGGTCTCCACGATCACCTTGAGCACCGCGCCCGGCACGGCCTCGCGCACCGCGCGGATATCGGCCTCGATCGCCACATAGTCACGCGCCTTGACCATACCCTGGTCGATTACCATGTCGATCTCGTCGGCACCGGCAGCAACCGCATCGGCAGCCTCGGCTGCCTTGGCCCTACTCGTGGCATACCCGAGCGGAAACCCGATCACCGTGGTAATCCGCAGGTCAGGATATGCGGCACGCGCGCGTGCAACAAAACTCGGCGGAATGCATGCGCTCGCGCAACCGCCCGCCAGGGCATCGGCGCACACAGCACTCACCTGCTCCCAAGTACTCGTGGGCTTGAGCAGCGTGTAGTCCATGGTCGCCGCAAGCTCCGCGTCGGCAAGGTCGCGCCCTGCCGCGTGCGCCTGCGCCGCCACGGAATCCGGGTCGTCCAGAAACGCATCGATCTCGTTCAACAGCGCCGGGTAGTCAATCTTATCCACGTCAGTCGCGTCGACCTCAATCGTGTGTCCCAGCTCAAACGTGCCGTACCCGCGCGACTCGCAGCGCTCAATCAACGTGGCCAGGTCGACCAGGTCGCCGCCCTGCGAGCGGTCCTCGAGCACGTCGCCCTTGTGGTAGCAAGTCACCACGTGCCCCAAATGTCTCCCCTGCCCTAGGTCGCGCCGTTGCGAGCGCGCGATAATCACAGCCGGATCGCCCACCAGGCGAATAGTGAGCACGCGGTAGCCGTTCTTTTCGGCAAGCTCCGCGAGCCTGTAGTGCTGCTTGGCCGAGAACGGGTAGTCGCTCATGATCTGCGCACCCGTTGCCATTGTTTTATCCATGCGGGCAAAGTATTCCTCGAGCGCGCGGGCGTTGACCTCGTCCTTCTCCGCAGAATTATTAAACCCGTAGGTATCCCAGAACTCCTCTTTGACCTCGTCTATCGAGACGTTGGCAAAGTTGCTCGCGGTGTGGCGCGCGATGATTCGCGCCGCCAGGTCGCTCTTGCCCGTGGCCGGGTAACCCGCAAGCAGGATCAGCGTCTTTTCCATGGCGGCCGCCTACATCCCGCGGAGCTGGTTCTTAGAGATGGCAAGCATCTCGTTGACCTTGTCGAGGTAGTACTTGATCTTCTCGTCGTCCTTGGCCTCAGCCGCGGCGGCGCGCTTTTTGTTGTAGAGCTTAACGAGCGTGGCCGACGCCTTGCCCATCACGTGGTTGGCCTCAAGACTCTGCTCAAAGGCCTCGATCGCCTCGTCCACACAATCGAGGTCGGCGTAAATCCTGCCGATCTCGTTGAGCACCTTGGCCGCGTCGGCGCCCTCCTTGCCCTCAAGCTGACCGCGCAGCTCCTCTACCTGAACGAGCAACGCCTCGCGATCAAGCTCGGGCGCAGCCTCCGCCGGCTCCGCTGCCTTGGGCGCAGCGTCCTTTTTCTTTCCGAATCCAAACAGACCCATGAGATTCTCCTTGAGTTACAAAAGGGCCGCCCCGGCCCGGGGTACCAGGCGGAGCGACCCTTAACGAAGCAGGTGAGGTTCGCGTGAGAGATTTACGCGATACCGAAGACGCCGAGGATCGACTTGACGGCCATGAAGAAGAAGCCGGTAACGACGGTGTCGACGTCGGTGCACGTCATGTTGACGAAGCCGATCTGAGCGAGCATCGGCGAGAGCAGTGCCGGCAGGATCATGATGAAGATGCCGTGGCAGATGCCGCCCACGATCGCGCCGCGGCGGCCGTCGATGGCGTTGCCGAAGATACCGGCGGTGCCGCCCGCAAAGAAGTTGGACATAACGCCCGGGATGACGAGCGTGCCCATGGCGCCGGTGATGGCCATGCCGATGAGCGAGCCGATGGTGGTGAACACAAAGCCGAAGATGACGGCGTTAGGCGCATAGGTGAAGAGCACGGGGCAGTCGAGCGCGGGGCGCGCATCGGGGACGAGCTTCATCGAGATGCCCTGGAAGGCCGGAACGAGCTCGGCGAGGAGCATGCGGACGCCGGCAAGCAGGACATAGAGGCCCACGACGAACTGCATGGCCTGCAGGAAGGCGTACACCATGTAGTTGGTGGAGCCGATGTAGTCGGCAGCGGCCTTCTCGCCCGCAAAGGCGGCAACGACCAGGAAGAACACGATCATGACGAGGCCGACGGAAACGTAGGTATCCTGCAGGAACGAGAGCGACTGCGGCATCTCGATATCCTCGGTGGACTTGGACTCCTTGCCGCCAAAGAGCTTCTTGGTGATGGTGGCAACGAGCGCGGTGAACATGTAGCCGAAGGTGCAGAAGTGACCGAGGGCGATGTCGTCGGAATCGGTAATCTTGCGCACGACGGGTTGGGCGAACGCCGGCATGAGGGTGGCGAAGGCGCCGCCGACGATGGAGGCGACCACGATCAGGGCAACGCCGCGCAGGCCGCAGAACCAGGCGAACACGATGCAGAGCGTGGACTCCCAGAGGAGCGCCTGACCGGTGAGGAAGACGTACTTGAACTTGGTGAAGCGCGCCAAGATGATGTTGACGATGAAGATGCCGGCAAGGCAGATGGCGATCTCGGAGCCAAGGCCGAGGTCGGTCATGGCCTGGCCGTTGATGCCCTCGATGGAGGCGACGACGGCCTTCATGCCGTTAAAGCCAAAGGCGCTGTTGAACATGTCGCCGAAGTAGCTCAGCGAGGACTGCATGACCGTGGAGCCGGCCGAAAGCACGAGGAAGCCGAGCATGGTCTTGAAGGTGCCCATGAGCACGTCGCTCGCAGGCTTCTTCTGGAGCACAAGGCCGAGGCAGGCGACGAGGCCGATGATGACGGCTGCCTGCGTCAGGATGTTGTGAATGATAAATTCAAGGATCTCCATGAATTAACACTCCCCTTTTCTTAAAACTGCTGTGTGTGGTGGCCGCGCTGGCGGCCGAGAGGGCTGGTGCTACTCGAGCACACCCATCTCTTTGAGGACCGGGGTGAGCTTCTCCTCGATCTCTTTTTTGTCGACGAGACGCTTGAGGAACACGCACGGAAGGCCCGTGTTGTAGTTCTCGATCTGCGTCTGGAAGTTCTGGGCCGCGACGATCATGTCGAAGTTCTTGGCAGAGCCGGCGGCCGACGACACGCTGTCGTGGTCCATCTTGCACTCCACGCCGAGCTTCTTGAGCACCTGCTCGATGGCCATCTGGCACGCAAAGCTGCTGCCAAGACCGTTGCCGCAGCAACAAAGGATCTTTACCATTTCCCTCTCCTATCTCACCTGGAGCACCTGCTCCGTCGTTCGTTATCGGTGCGCTCTTGAGCGCACCCAGACGCCGCCCGGCCCTTAAGCCGCGGCACCGTCCATAAACGCCTGGTAGATCTGCGCGGTCTCGTCGGAAGCGACGATCTGCGCAATTTTTTCCTCGTCCATGAAGATGCCGGCGAGCACCTGCATGGCCTCGATGTGCGAGTTGGAATCCTCGGCGGCGAGCGCCACGAGGAGACGCACATCAAAGGAGTCCTCCGAGAAGCGCACAGGCTCGCGGAGCACGGTCACGGCCATCTGGCCCTTGATGCAACCGTCCTCGGGGCGACCGTGGATGAGCGCTACGTCCTCGGTGAGCACGTAGTAGGGGCCCATCTCGTTGGTGGCGCGGATGATCTCGTCCTCGTAGCGCGGCTCCACAAAGCCGCCGTCACGCAGGGGCGCGATCGCAAGACGAATGGCGTCCTGCCACGTGGCCACGCTCTGGGCGATGCGCACGTTCTCGGGTTTGAGCATCTCGTTGATCTGCATTGAGCTACCTCTACGCGATGTTCTTAAAGAGGTTGATGCGGTGCTCGACGACCTGCTCAACGGCCTCCTGCGCGGGCAGAACCATGTTGCGGTTGGAGGCGTTCTCCTTGAGCTCGTCGTACTTCTGGCGCGAGGTCTTGTTCCAGTTGACAAGCAGGTCGGTGCCCACGTTGAACTTGCGGATGCCGAGGTCGATCACGCGGCGGACGTCCTCGTCCTTAACACCGGTGCCGCCATGGATGACCAGCGGGAAGCCGTCGACGGCGTCACGAATCTTCTCGAGCTGCTCAAACGAGATGTTGGTCTTGGACTTGTACTGGCCGTGGTTGGTGCCGATGGCGACGGCCAGAGCGTCGATGCCGGTCTTCTCGATGAACTCGACGGCCTGGTCGGGCTCGGTGTAGCGCACGTCGGCGTCGGCAACGGCCACGCCGTCCTCGGTGCCGCCGACGGTGCCGAGCTCGGCCTCGACGGAAGCGCCGTGCTCCTTGGCCATGGCGACGATGCGCTTGGTGCCAAGGATGTTCTCCTTAAAGGGCAGGGCGGAGCCGTCGAACATGACAGAGCTGTAGCCGGCCTCGAGCGCGCGGCGGATCTCGTCGAAGTTCTTGGCGTGGTCGAGGTGCAGAACGACGTCGACGCCGTACTCCTCGGCCATGGACTTGCAGACCGCCACGAGGTTGCGGTGGCCCACATAGCTCGCGGTTCCCTCGGACGTCTGGATGATCACCGGGGTGTGCAGGCGAGCCGCAACGCGGATGATCGAGGGGCACATCTCGAGGTTGTGGGTGTTGAACGCGCCCACAGCCATGTTGAGCTGATTGGCCTCGGCCAGAACTTCTCGCAGGGTAACGTACATGTAACTGCCTCCTTGTTTGTGTTACGGGAGTCCGGTGGAGCAGCCCAACACAGGGGGACTTCTCGGCTGCTCCTTCGGAACGATTGTCAGGTTATCATAATGTACGGACGTTTAAAGAGGGTATCGGCGAAATGTCCGTACGTTTGGCCGAAAAGGCCGCTGGCGGGCGATTTTGGACCGTTCGGACGGATAGCTTGACGGGTGGGCGGAGTGCTGTTGGGCGGTCGACGGGGCGCGGGCGAGGGCCCCAGGGGCCTGAGATGCAACTGGTCGCAAGAGCCTTTGATGGAGCGGAAGGCAAGATGCCACGGGCTGCGCGGCCGAAAGCTTGTTGAGTGAGCGAGCGGGCCTCACCTGCACGCCAAGCGGCTGCTGCCTGTTTCACGCCGCGCAACAGCCGCGGCGTTTCTGCCGCATGGCGTTCCTCTCCTCCGCTCCCCCACTCCGCCACGCAGTATCCGGCGAGTTCGTGCGGGCGGGCGAGGTGGGCACTCGGTAGCACCGGCGCACTCTATAATGGTGCGCGAACTTTTTGCCGGGCGGGCAGGTACGGGACCGCAGAGCCGCGAGACCAGCTCGCACCGCGGACCAAACCTTGGCCGCGCCCGGCCCAAACCGACGAACCTACGCATGAGGACGCACATGGAATTCTACGCAAGCTGCCCCGAGGGGTTCGAAGACACCCTGGCAAACGAGCTGCGCGCGCTCGGTCTTGAGCACGTGCGCCGGCTCAAGGGCCGCGCCACCTTTAAGGGCACCATCGAGGCCGCCTACCGCGCCTGCATGTGGTCGCGCCTGGCGAGCCGCGTGTTCGCCGTGATCGCGCGCTTTGAGGCCGAGGACGCCGATGCGCTCTACGAAGCCGCCTACAACATTGCCTGGGAGAACATCCTCGCGCCCGGGGCGAGCTTTGCCGTGAGCGCCACCGGCACCACCGACCAGCTGCGCAACACGCACTTCTCGGCCCTGCGCGTTAAGGACGCCGTCTGCGACCGCCTGGTCGACGAGACCGGCAAGCGCGCCGATTCCGACCCGGCCGACCCCGACGTGCGCCTGCTGCTCTCGCTCCGCCAGCGCCGCGCGAGCCTGAACCTCGACCTCTCGGGCGACCCGCTGTTCAAGCGCCTGCCGAGTGCCGCCACCCGCACGCCCAAAGGCCCGGCCGCTCATGTGCTCCGCCCCGACTACGCCGCCCTCGTGCTCGCGCAGGTGGGCTGGAGCGAGCTTGCCGCCCGCGAGCTCACGGCCGACGACTACGAGACGGACGCCCGGCCCACCCTCATCGACTTCTCGTGCGCAGGAGGCGGCCTTTTGATCGAGGCCGTGAACCAAATGCTCGACCGCGCGCCGGGCAAGACCCGCCAGCGCTGGGGCTTTGAGGGCACGCTCCTGCACGATGCCGAGACCTGGGAGCGCGTTTGCGCCGAGGCCGACGAGCGCGAAGCCGCAGCCGCCGAACGAAGCGTGCGCATCGTGGCCGCCGACGCCAACGGCTCCGCGCGTTCCTATGCCGAGCGCATGGTCAGGTGCGCCGGGTTCAAGCGCTGCGTGGACTTTTGCGCCGCCAAGCCGCAGACGCTCCTCTCGCATGCGGGAGCCGTGAGCGGAGCCGTGCTCGTGGGCGACACGACCGAGACCGACATGAACCAGGCACACAACGTGCTCACCATGGTGAGCAACCTGCTCGCGGCGCCCGAACTCGAGGACGCGCCCGTGGCCGTCCTCACACACGACACTCTGCTTGCGCGCGCCGTCGGTGCGGAGCCGAGCGCCAAGCTCGAGGTCAAGCCCAACAACGAGGACGCAATCGTCCTCGCGTTCGACCGCTCCGGTGCGAGTGCAGCGACATCCGCAAGCGACGCCGCAGCGGATGAAGCGGCGACCGGCGGCGGCGCCGGCTCTACTGCGACCGCGGCCCCGTCCGACTCCGCCCCCGCCCCTTCCGCCCGCCGCGGCAAGGGCACCGCAAGCAACCCCTCCCCTGCCACCACGCTCGACCTCGGCGACGGCAAACCCGTACCCGTGCTCATCCCCGAATCGCAGCAGTTCGCCAACCGCCTGCGCAAGAACGCGCGTCTGCGCCGCAAGTGGGCCGCGCGTGAAGGCGTGAGTTGCTACCGCGTATACGACGCCGACCTGCCCGAGTACGCCGCCGCCATCGATCTGTTCGTGGGCAGCGAGCGCACGCCCGGCCGCTGGCTCGTCATCGCCGAGTACGCTGCGCCCAAGACCGTCGACGCCGCCACCGCGCAAGCCCGCATGCTCGATATCCTCGCCATCGCGCCGCGCATCCTCGACGTTGCGCCCGAAAACGTGCACGCCAAAACGCGCATGCAGTCGCGCGGCGGCTCGCAATACGGCAAGCAGGGCAACGGCCGCTCCGGAGAGCGCGCCAACATCGCCCGCCGCAAGCTGCCGCTCATCGAGGAGGGCGGGCTCACCTTTGCCGTGAACTTTGACGACTACCTCGACGTCGGCATCTTCCTCGACCACCGCGTGACCCGCGGCCTCGTGCGCGAGCACGCCAAGAGCGCGCGCCGGTTCCTCAACCTGTTTGCCTACACCGGCAGCGCCACCTGCTACGCAGCCGACGGCGGCGTTGAGGAGACCGTGACCGTGGACCTCTCGAACACCTATCTCGACTGGGCCGAAAAGAACATGCGCCTCAACGGCTTTGACGGTCCCGAGCACCACTTTGTGCGCGCCGACGTGCTGCAGTGGGTGCGCGAGCAGCGCCAGACCATCCACCGCTGGGACCTGATCTTTGTGGACCCGCCCACGTTCTCCAACTCGAGCAAGATGGGCCAGCGCACTTGGGACGTGCAGCGCGACCACGTTGAGCTGCTCATCGGCGTCTCGCGCCTGCTCTCGATGGAGGGCCACGCGATCTTCTCGTGCAACCTGCGCGGGTTCCGCCCCGAGACGCGCCGCCTCGCGCGCGCCGGCGTGGTGCTGCGCGATATCACGGCCGAGACCATCCCCGAGGACTTCGCACGCAACAAGAAGATCCACCACTGCTACATCGTGGAACGCATGCCGATCGAGGATGCCATGGCCGAGGCCGGCTTTAGCAAGGCCGAGATTGCCGAGCGCACCGAGGAGCTCAAGAACGGCAAGGCGGAGCGCGAGCAGAACGACCGCTCGGAGCGCGGCGGCAAGCCGGGCAACGGCAACCGCGGCGGCAAGCCTCGCACGCAAGATGACGGCAAGCAGGGCTCACCGCGCCCCAATGGCAAACCCAAAAAGAAAAAGTTCTACGCGAGCACGCCCAAACGCCGCAGCTAGGGCAAGCAACGCGAGGCGCCACCCCCCGAGCCGGCGCCTAAAACAAGCACGGCCCCCTTTGGCAACCGATCCGCCAAAGGGGGCCGCGCGCTTTTGCGCCAAAATCAAGCGCTCAGGACCAGCAGACCTCGAGCCTTCCACCGCAACTGCAGCGAACAGCCGGCCCGCCAAACCGCCCGCCCGAACAGGCACTCGCCCCGGCTACTCCCCGCGCTCGACCAGCGGGCCCTCACCGCGCCAGTTTGCGAGCCAGAGCTCCATGGAGCGTCCCATCTCGGCCATAAAATCGCTCGTGTGCTTGCGCGTATAGATATCCTGCACGCGCTCGCCCGCCGTGCGTGCGTGCGGACGGAACATCTCGTCCATCTCGGCAATCTGCGCCGCCAGTTCGTCGGGCGTGGCACGGCAGTAGCGCTCGCTCATCACCAGATGCTCCACCGGGTGAGCGATCGGTGCCCGCTCGCGCGCGGGCTCGCCCAAGATCAGCATACAGAGCGGCACCGTGTGCGCGGGCAGCTCAAGCAGCGCGGCCACCTCCTCGGCGTTCTCTACCACATCGCCTATATAGCAGCTGCCAAGACCCACCGCCTCGGCCGCGATGACCGCCGTCTGCGCCGCGGCCACCGCGTCTTGCGAGGCGATGGCCCACTCGCCCATACCCGGAACACGGCTCGGCACCTTGCCCGTACGCTCAACAAACTCCGGCTCGTAGCAGCCCGCCGCCTCGAACAGGTCGATCCACTTGGCATAGTCGACCACGAACACGAGCGCCCACGGCGCGTGCGCGATCATGGGCTGGTGATCGCAAAGCTCGGCCAGACGCTCGAGCGTCGCCTGCTCGCGAATATCGATGATCGAGTACATCATCATCGCGCCCGCGCTCGGTGCGCGGCTTGCCGCATGGAGCACGGCCGCACGCTGCGCATCGGTCGGCGGTATAGCCCGTCCGTCCTCGTCTTTTGCAAAGGCGCGCGTGGAAGAGCGCTGCTCGATCGTGCGCAGAACGGGGTTCTCGGGCTGCTCGCAGGGATACCCGCCGATATTCGCTCCCATGGCTTCTCCTTAAACTCAGCTTAGAAGTTGCGTGTTTTTCCCTCCATTTTAAGCGTGAGCGCGCACGCTCGCGCGAGCGCACGGCGCGACGGGCGTTAGTATTGGCGTTTGCTACTTACGAACGGGCTGCACGAAAGCGCAAACGCGCGGCCGTGCACAAAAGCCCGCCGTTCGCGAATCATTGCGGAACGGGTCCCACGGCGCCCTGCGCCCGACCCGACGATTCAGAGGAGTTTTGAGCATGCCCGCAGCCATCCTTTCGCTCATCGGACTCGTGGGGACCTGCGTCCTCGCGAGCCGCGACATAAAGGCCGCCAAGGCGGCCGAACAGCCCATCGCCAAATCGGCCTATGCCTGGAGCGTTGTCTTTGCGCTCTTTCAGGCATTCCTGGTGGTTTGGGGCGGCCTTGGCCTCGTGGCCTGCGACGAGCCGCTCGCCTTTGTGGCCATCATCATCACCAACGTCGTGCTCGCCGGCTGCGTCCACGTTACGCTCGTGCGCGACCGCCTGCTCGCACCCCTCAAGGCCAAGATCTACGGAGAGGGCAAACTCGCCCACCCCATGGTGGCGACCGTCATCTGCCTGGCGCTCGCCGGCTTTGCCGCCATGCTCGGCCTCGAGGTTTCGTCCAACCACGACTTTACCTGGATCTACCCGCTCTGCTTTTTGCTCGAGTGGGCCATCCTCGCCGTGGTGATGGCGGGCCTGTTCTTTATCTGCCAGCGCCGCAGCCCGCTCTCGGCGCTCATCGCCTTTGCCGCCTTTGGCTTTGGCGTGGCCGAGTACTTTGTGATCACCTTTAAGTCCATGCCCATCCAGCCGGGCGACCTCACCGCGCTCTCCACCGCGGCGGCCGTGGCCGGCACGGGCTACACCTACACGCTTTCGCTCTTCTGCGTGCTCTCCATGGCGTTTTGCGCCCTCTCCATGCTGCTGTGCCAAATCGCCGCGCAGATCGCGCCCGAGCGCAAGCCCGGCGACAAGCGCCGCATCCTCATCAACGTGCTCGTGGGCATCATCTGCCTGGGCGGCATCACCGCGCACGTGATGTTCATCGACTACTATCACACGCTGCAGATCCAGATCTACACCTGGCGTCCGCTCGAAAGCTACTACCGCCAGGGCTTTATCCCGTCGTTCATCTCAGGCGCGCAGAGCATCAACCCGCCCAAACCCGAGGGCTACACCGTCTCGGGTGCCAAAAAGACCATCAAAAAGTACGCCAAGGCCTATGACGAGAAGTCGTCCAACGACACCGACCGTCAGGCCGCCGAGCAGCAGTTCGATTCCGAGAAGCCCACGGTCATCGCCATCATGAACGAGACCTTCTCTGACCTCTCCATCTACCAGAACATGCACTCCGGCTACGAGGGCCCGCAGTACTTCAAGAGCCTGCAGAACTGCCTCAAGCGCGGCACGCTCTACGTGAGCGCCTACGGCGGCGGCACGGCCAACACCGAGTTTGAGTTCCTCACCGGCAACTCCATGAGCAACCTCGGCTCGGGCGTGTACCCCTACACCACCTACGATCTCACGAGCACCGAGAACCTGGCCTCGCAGTTCAAGCAGCTCGGCTACACCACCACGGCCATGCACCCCAACCACGCCACCAACTGGAACCGCGAGAACGTCTACCAGGACTTCGGCTTTGACCAGTTCCTCTCCATCAACGACTTTGAGGGCGCAGACCAGCTCCGCGGCATGGTGACCGACCAGGCCACCTACGACAAAATCCTCGAGCTGCTCGATTCCAACAGCGACCCGCAATTCATCTTTGACGTGACCATGCAGAACCACTCCGGCTACGACACCGGCCTCATCCCCGAGGACAAGCAGGTCAACCTTTCGATCGATGGCGAGGAAGACGCCGAGATCAACGAGTACATCTCGCTCATCCAGCAGTCCGACGAGGCGCTCGAGTACTTCCTCAACGCGCTCAGCAAGATCGACCGCAAGGTGGTCGTGGTGTTCTGGGGCGACCATCAGCCGTTCTTCCCGAGCAAACTCAACGACAAGTGGTTCACCGACGAGGACAACACCACGCACCAAGAGCGCCTGTGGCAGACCGACTACATCATCTGGGCCAACTACGACGTTGCCGGCAACAGCCAGACCAGCGAGACCGACGACCTCTCGACCAACTACCTGGGTGCCGAGCTCATGCAGGTCATCGGCGCGCCGCTCACCAACTACCAAAAGGCGCACATCAGCCTGCGCGATGCGCTGCCCGCGGTGAACTCCACCGGCTTTGAGGACAGCGAGGGCCGCTGGTACCTCTCGAGCGCCGACAACTCCGACGGCGACAAGTCGGCCAAGGCGTCGCAGAAGGCGCGCAACGACTACGCCAAGATGCAGTACGAGAAGATGTTCGGCGACGGCAAGGACATCTACACCAAGCACTACCAGAGCGAGGCCAACGAGACCGATCCCAACCTGGCACCGGGCACGACCAAGATCAAGTAGCGCGGGCAAACAGCCGCGCGACCGCCCCGCTGCCGCAGCAAAGCCACAACCGCAACGGGCCGCGGCGGCCTCTCAGGCATCGCAAACCCGGCATGAATCGCCTCCTATTTCTTAAACACGAGAAATGGGAGGCGTTCTTTGTGCACGCACATCAAAAATAACGGTTTCCGGTAGCCTAACGCGAAGACAGCGAGTAGACGCGATATTTGCTCATCGTTTTCCCAGGTCAGAAAATGAGACCCGCTTTGTATACTTTAAGTTTTCGCGTTAGGCTACCGGAAACCGTTATTTTTGAATCGTCAGATGCAAAAACGGCAGCGCTGCCTCTTAAAGCTGCGCTTCTTACCGAACCCAAACGCTGGTAACAGCCTGTCGAGCGCGCAAGACCGGACGGGGCCAGGTCGGAACCCGCCCCGTCCTAGGGCCTACGACTGCGCGAACTGGCTGTTGTAGAGATCGGCGTAGAAGCCACCGGCGGCAAGGAGCTCGTCGTGCGTGCCGCGCTCGGCAATGCGCCCGTTGTGCAGCACGAGAATGCAGTCGGCATTGCGAATGGTGCTCAAGCGATGCGCCACCACAAAGCTGGTGCGTCCGCGCATGAGCTCGTCAAATGCTGCCTGCACCTGCAGCTCGGTGCGGGTGTCGATGGAGCTCGTGGCCTCGTCGAGCAGGAGCACGGCCGGGTCGGTGAGCATCACGCGGGCAATGCAGAGCAGCTGCTTTTGGCCCTGGCTAAAGGTGCCGCCGTCCTCGCCGATGAGCGTGTCGTAACCCTCCGGCAACTGGCGGATGAACTTGTCGGCGTGCGCCCGGCGCGCGGCCTCCTCCACCTGCTCGCGCGTGGCGCCCGGGCAGCCGTAAGCGATGTTGTCGTGCACGGTGCCCTCAAAAAGCCAGGTCTCTTGCAGCACCATGCCGAATGCGCGGCGCAGGCTCTGGCGCGTGTACTCAGACGAGGGACGCCCGTCAATGCGGATCTCGCCGGCATCGATGTCGTAAAAGCGCAGCAGCAGGTTGATGAGCGTGGTCTTGCCGCAACCCGTGGGACCCACGAGCGCAAAGCGGCGACCGGGCTCGGCATCGATGCAGATGTCCTGCAAAAGCTTGGTGCCGGGCACGTACGAAAAGTCGACGTGGTCGAACTCGACCTTGCCGCGCGGATCGGCGAGCTCCACGGCGCCGAGCGCGTCGGGCTCCTCCTCCGTGGCGTCGAGCAGAGCAAAGACGCGGCGCGCCGAGGCAAAGGCCGTTTGAATCTGAGTGATCACGCTCGTGACCTCATTGAACGGCTTGGTGTACTGGTTGGCATACGAGAGGAAGGTCTGCACCTGGCCCACGGTGAGCTGCGCCGGCACACCCGTAATGACGCCCATGCAGCCGATAACCGCCACCACCGCGTAGATGATGTTGTTGATAAAGCGCGTGCCGGGATTGGAGAGCGAGCTCATGAACTGCGCGTGCTCGCCGGCGGTGTAGAGCTCGGCGTTGATGGCGTCAAAGCCTGCCTGTGCCTCGTTGCCATACGCAAAGGCCGAGACCAGCTTTTGGTTGCCGACATACTCCTCGATATGACCGCTGAGCTGGCCCTGAATACCCTGCTGCGCGGCAAAGCTCTTGTTGGAGAGCTTTGCGATGGCGCCCGCCGCAAAGATCGAGAGCGGCGTGACGAGCACCACGACCACGGCCATAGGCACCGAGAGCGAAAGCATGAACACGAGTGTTCCCGCGATGGTGACCACGCCGGTAAAGAGCTGGGTGAGGCCCTGGAGCAGGCCGTCGCCCACCTGATCGACGTCGTTCACCACGCGGCCCATGAGGTCGCCGTGCGCATGCGTGTCGATGAACGAGACGGGCATGCGGCCGAGCTTTTCGTTGGCCTGCACGCGCAGGTCGCGCACCGTCTCGTACGAGAGGCGGTTTACGCAGTAGCCCTGCACCCACTGCAGCGCGGCAGCGCCCACCACCACGAGGGCAAGCTCGGTAACGAGCGGCAGCAGCGCGTCGAAGTCAACGCGGCCGGCGCTGACGATGAGGTCGATGCCGCGCCCGATGAGGATCGGCGTGTAGAGCTGAAGCGTGACGGAGATGGCCGAAGCCAAAAACGAGATGACGAAGTCGAGCATGTGCGGGCGCACGTAGGCGAGGAGCCTGCGCACGACGACACCCGTGGGATAGCGGCTGTCGGCGCCCGAGCCGCCCATGTTGGGACCGCCATCGAGGCCGTTAGATTTGCTGGAACCCGAGACGCTCGCAGTGACGGTTGCCACCGAACCAGAAGATGCATACGGATTCATCTAGCACACCCCCTTTGCGGCAGCGCTCGCCGAGGGCGCATCGCCTGCCTGGTCGGCTGACGTGGCCGCCGCGTCGGCGGCAGCAGACTGGGCCGCGCTGGACAGCGTGCCTGCTGTGCCGGCCTCGTTGCCGGCCGTCTTGGTACCCGCGCCCTCGAGCTCCTCGCGCCTGAGCTGCGAGAGGCAGATCTCGCGGTAGATCTCGCACGTCTTAAACAGCTCGTCATGCGTACCGAGGCCCACCACCGCACCATGGCTGAGCACGCAGATGACGTCCGCCTCGCGCACAGTCGAGACGCGCTGGCCCACGATGACGGTACTGAGCGGCACCCGTGCGTGGCCCTCGCCCGCGCCGGCGTCAACGCCCGCTTGCCCGCGTTCGCGAATGGCATGGCGGAGCGCCGCGTCGGTCTTGAGGTCGAGCGCCGAGGCCGAGTCGTCGAGCACGAGCACGAGCGGCTCGCCCACCAGGGCGCGTGCGATGGTAAGGCGCTGACGCTGTCCGCCCGAGAAGTTCTTGCCACCAGCCTCAACCGGAGCATCGAGCCCCTCGGGGAGCTTGCGCACGAACTCCGCGGCCTGCGCGCATTCAAGGGCGTCCCACAGCTCGGAGTCGGCAGCGTCGGCCGAGCGCCAGAGCAAGTTGGAACGGATCGTGCCCGATACCAGCGCGGCCTTTTGCGGCACCATGCCCACCGCATGGCGAAGCTCCGTGAGCTTCCATTCGCGCACGTCGCGGCCGAGCACACGCACCGCGCCGGCGTCAACGTCGTAAAGGCGCGCCAGGAGCGAGACCAGCGTCGATTTGCCCGAACCCGTGCCACCGATGACGCCGAGCGTGCCGCCAAGCGGGAGCGCGAGCGAAACATCGTCCACCGCACGGGCCGCGCCCTCGCCAAACGAGAATGAGGCGCGGTCGAACTCAAGCGCCATAGGGAGCGAGGCGGCAGCCGCGCCAGAGGCGTCGGCGCACCCGTCCGCCCCGCACGCGCCCGCAGCCTCGTTCGTCGCGGCCGCGGCCGCGAGCGAACCGAAGTCGAACGCCGCACAGCCCTCGTCGTTGATGCCCGGCTCGATGTGCAGGACCTCGTTGATGCGCGACGCGCTGGCGCTCGCCTTGGTGAACACCACCACGAGATTGGCCACGTACACGATGGAAAGGAGCGTTTGCGTCATGTAGTTCACGAATGCCATGACCTGCCCCTGTGTGAGCGCGCCGACGTTCACCTTGATGCCGCCCATCCAGAGGATGGCGCACACGGCGAGGTTCATGACCAAAAACGTCACGGGGTTAAGCGTGGACGAGAGGCGCCCGACCGCGATGGCCGTGTGCGCCTGATCGTCGGCCGCCGCACGGAAACGCTCGCGCTCATGCTCCTCGCGCACAAAGGCACGGATGGGGCGCACGCCCTCCAGACCCTCACGGCAAATGAGGCCGATACGGTCGAGCTTGACCTGCATCTGCTTAAAGCAGGGCACGCACCTGGCCATGACCAGCCAAAACACGAGGCCGATGAGCGGAGTGCTCACCAAAAAGATGAGCCCGAGCTCAAGATCGATGGCGAGCGCCGCGCACATGGAACCCACGGCCAAGAACGGCCAGCGGATGAGCTGGCGCACGCCGAGCGCCACGGCGAGCTGCACCTGGTTGACGTCGTTGGTGATGCGCGTGATGAGCGAGGGCGTGCCAAAGCGGTCGAGCTCGGCATAGCCCAGGCGGTTGATGTGCGCATAGAGCGCCGATCGCACGTCGGTGCCGATGCCCTGCGAAGCGAGCGCGGCCATCTTTTGGCACACGAGGGTGAACGCAATGCCCACGGCCGCCATGCCGATCAGCAGGGCGCCGTAACGCAAAACCGCCGAGACGTCATGGGCACCCACGCCCTCGTCGATCATGCGGGCAATAACAAGCGGGGTGAGCAGGTCGAACAGCACCTCGATCAACTTGGCGGCAGGGCCCAGGGCCATGCAGGCGCGGTACTTGCCCGAGAAGCGCTTGAGCAACTCGATCATAACTACGGACCTTCTTTAGGTTGTTGCGGACAGGCACCCATGATAGGCCAAGTTCGTAAAGCCCGCGCAAGCTTGGCGCGTTGTGCCGAGCACGATCATGCGAGCCCGCCCAATAAAGGCCCGCATCCGCCCATCCGGCCCTGCGCTGAACGCAACCGAAAGCGGGGCCAGCTCTCGCAAGGAGCCTTCCGTCCAACCAGCGCGCAGCCCGCCCCGCGCCCGCGCCTAGTACGGCAGCTCGCTCGTGTCGGTAAGCCCACAGGCCGAAAGCGCGCCCTGCACGCTCAGCCGATGCAGCAGCGCGCACATGGTGTCGAGGTCCTCGGCGCAGCCGCCCTCGAGCCAGCGCGTGAGCACGCCCACGTGCGCCGAGGTCACGTAAGTTGCAATGTAGCCACCCTGCACCTCGTCGAGCCCTTCCACGCGCCCGGGGCGCAAGATGTAGCTCCACGCGTCCACCCCGTTTTGGATGAGCCGGCGTCTGAACTCAGGCGCGCCGTTGGCCGAGAGCAGCATGCCAAAGAGCGCCCGGTTGTCGCGCGCGAACTCGAGCCACGAGCGATAGTAGTCGCGCTCCTCCACCCTACCCGCGCGGCCAAGTTCGTGAGTGTCGACCAAACCGTCGAGAACGTCATCCATGAGCTCGCCCACAAACGCCGCGATGCTCTCGTAGTGTCGATAGAACGTGGCCCGGTTGATGCCGGCCGCGCTCGAAAGCTCTCGCACGGTGAGCTTAAATATGCTCTTGTCTTGCGCGAGCTCAATCAGAGCGCAAGTCAGCAGGCGCTTGGTCCGAACAATGCGCAAATCCTCTTCCACAGCAATCACCTCTGCTTAATTCTATGCCCCTATGCAGCACTTATAGACAACCTGTTGCAAATGCAACACTTTGTTGCCCAGTGCCGCAAAGCCTCGTCCATAGCCCCGCAAGGACCTTTTTATAATCCCCTCAGCGAGCGTCGACGCGCACCAATTCATCTGTAACACCGTACGTAAGGAGCTGCCCCATGGTGGACTTCTATGGCCTGATGCGCAAAGTGCCGGGCGGCACGATTCTGGTGCCCATGATCCTCTTTGCCATCATCAACACCCTCTTCCCCAACCTCTGGACGAGCCTAGGCGGTATGTCGCTCGCCCTCTTTAAGGGCGGCACGCAGTGCCTCGCCGGCTTTTTGCTCTTTGCCTCCGGCACGTCTATCAGCGTGAAGGGCCTGGGCCGTGTGTTCAAGCACTCCGCCCCGCTCGCCGTCGCCAAGCTCGTCATCAGCTTTGTCTTTGGCTTTGCGTTCCTCAACGTGTTCGGCCTCGACGGCATCTGGGGCATCAACGGCGTAGCGTTCGTCGCCGTCATCTGCGCCTGCAACCCCGGCGTGTACATGGGCTGCATCCAGGATTACGGCGAGCCTGCCGACATGGCAAACTTTGCCATCCTTAACATCCTCACCATGCCCGCCATCCCCATCGCGATCCTCGCGGCAGCAAGCGGCTCGTCATTTAACGTCCTTGACGTCGTGACCATCCTGCTGCCGTTCCTCCTCGGCATGCTGCTCGGCAACCTCGATCCCAAAATCCCCGACATGTTCCGCTCGGCCACCCCGCTCGCGCTGCCGTTCCTTGGCATGTGCTTCGGCTCGTCCATCAACCTGGTCTCGGCCGTGCAGGCAGGCGTCCCCGGCATCATCCTCTCCATCATCTACCTGGTAGTTCACTCCGTGATCATGGTTGCCGTCGACCGCCTCGTGGGCAAGCAGCCGGGCTATGCCGGCATGGCCATGTCGAGCGTGGCGGGCATCGCCGTCGCCGTCCCCGCCATGTTGGGCGACGCATATGCGCCCTACACCGCCACCGCTACCAGCGAGATCGCGCTCGCACTCATCATCACGAGCATTGTGAGCCCCTATCTCACCCGCGCCGTAGTCAACAAGTGGGGAGCGCCCTACACCTTTAAGAAGCAGCGCGAGCAGGCCGAGGCCGCCAAGACGTCCGAGGCGCCCGCGACCGCCGGCGCCCAGAAGGCCACCGCGTAGGTTCGAGAGCATCCGGCGGCGCGCGCCGTAATCGCGAGGCGCACGCCGCCGCCCGCGCGCCCGCAACCGCAAGGCGCCCGGCGCCGGTCGCACGCCCTGCGCAACAACCCGGCGGCTAGCCCAGTCCTCCGCGTCGGCCATCGCCGCCGCATCCGGATCCACCACCCAACCATCAAGGAGTTTTATGAAGACAATCGACGTCCACAGTCACTTTTTGCCCAAGCCCTACCTCGACTGCCTGGCGGCCGACGGCATCGACCCTACCGAGGAGGACGGATTCCCCTCCCCCACCTGGGACCTCGATGAGCACCGCCGCTTTATGGACGAGGCCGGCATCGACTACTCCATCCTCACCATCTCGTCGCCGCACATCCATCACGGCAACGACGCCAACGCTTGCAGCGCGGCCGTGGCCATCAACGACTACGCGGCGAGCATCTGCAAGGCCGAGCCCGAGCGCTTCGGCTTTTGCGCCGTGCTCCCCACGCCCTGCATTGCCGAGTCGGTTGCCGAGGCCAAGCGCGCGCTCGACACGCTCGGCGCCAAGGGCGTTAAGTTCCCGAGCAACTCCTGCGGCCTCTACCTGGGCAACGAAAAGCTCGCCCCGCTCTATGAGGTGCTCGACGAGCGCGGCTCCGTAGTGATCATCCACCCCGCACCGCCCCAGCAGATCCCCGGCGAGGTGTTCACCGCCGGCCCCAAGCCGCTCTTTGAGTTCATCGGCGACACAACGCGCAGCGTGATCGACCTCATCACCACCGGCACGCTCACGCGCTACCCCAACATCAAGTTCGTGGTTCCGCACTGCGGCTCGTTCCTGCCGCTCGTGGCGCACCGCCTCATCGGCATCTCCAAGGTGCTCTCGGCCAAGGGCATGATGGAGGAGGTCGACGTGATGGACAGCATCGCGCGCCTGTACTTTGACCTCTCGGGCAGCCCCCTGCCCGCCGGCCTCGATGCGCTCATGCACATCACCACGCCGGACAAGCTGCTCTATGGCAGCGACCACCCCTACACCCCCACGGCGCAGATCAAGCAGAACATGGACGCGCTGTTCAGCTGTGAGCAGATTGCCCCCATCGAGGAGCAGGTGCGCCATCTCAACGCCGAGGAGCTCTTTGGGCTGTAAGGCACGGCGCGCACCCTGGACCTCTGCCTCGGTCCTTGCCGGGCCCTAAGACACCACGGCGCCCGCTCCCTAACCGGAACTCGGGCGCCACGCGACCCGCAAGGTCCGCAAACCCACAACTCCCTTTCCTCCAGGGCCGTCGCAAACCCATATGCCTGCGACGGCCCTTCGGTTGCCTCTACCTCGCACCAGGCGAGGCGGGATTCGCCGGCATCTCTTGCCCCGTCCACGCCCTCACCATTTTCACTAAAAGCACTATTTGCACTAAAGACACTAGATTCACTAGAATCACTAAAGACACTATTTTCACTAGAACTCATATTTACCGAGGTCAGCTATGGTGCAAAGCAAAGTCATCAATCCGTTTAAACCGACCGCCGGCGCCGAGCCGCCCGTCCTCGTTGGTCGCGAGCGCGTTATCGAAGATTTCCGCGACGGTATCGAGGAAGGCGTCGGCGCCCCCGGCCGCCTCATGCGCATCACCGGACCGCGCGGCTCGGGCAAGACCGTTCTGCTTACCGAGCTGGGAGATATAGCCAAGAGCTACGGTTGGACCGTTGTCGACGTTGCCGCGACCGCAGGGCTTATCGAACGGGTGCAGCGCGCGCTCCCGAACAGCCTCGCGCAAGCCGAGGTGAGCCTCGAAGCCAATCTCGGATTTGTAACGGCGCACGCCGGCGCCCGGCAAGAGACGCCGGCGCCCGACCTCCGCACCGTCCTGACGAACGTGACCGAACAGCTCACGGCCAAAGACCGGGGTCTTCTCATCACCGTCGACGAGGTGCAGGACGGCAACGAGGAGGAATTCCGCGAGCTCGCCACCACCATTCAACATCTCATCCGCGAGCGCCTGAACATCGCTTTTGTCTTTGCCGGCATCACGACCGGCGTCATGGACCTCGTCAACGGCAAGGCGCTCACGTTTTTGCGACGCGCCAAGGCCGAGGAACTCGCCGCCATCCCCACGCGCGATGTTGCCGCGTCGTTTAGCGAAACGTTCGACCAGGCGGGCCTGACCGCAACCAAGTACCAGCTCAGCAACATGGCCGAGGCAACACAAGGCTACGCATACCTGATTCAGCTCGTAGGCTACGGCGTCTTTGCCGAGGGCCGCAGGCATGCGAGCTCCTCGCGTTCGCTCACAACCATCGATGTTGAACGTGGCATCGATCGGGCCTACGCGGATTTTTCGGACGCGGTACTGCTTCCCGCTCTCGACGAGCTCCCCAAACGCTCTATTGAGTACCTGCTTGCCATGACCGAGGACGACGGGAAATCCGGCACCGGCACCATTGCCACCCGCATGGGGCTCGACGCGGCCCAGCTCACCGCAACCAGACGTCAGCTCATCGAACGCCAAGTCATCGAGGCACCGAGCCGCGGGCTAGTGCGTTTTGCAATTCCGCTTTTGCGTGAGTATCTCGTTGAGCACAAAGACGAGGTTCTCTCGAGGTTTTAGCCGGTGGAGCTTGGCGGGCGAAGGTTTGGCCTCTCCCCCAACGCTCGTAAGCATGGACGGTCGAGAGGCGGCCGCTTAACATCTGCGCAGCACGTTGCGTTGCGCCGCTTGCATTTGTTCACGGCGCTCACCGCGCACCGCAACGCGTGGCATCGCGCAGGTGCGCATCGCGCATAGACCCAAGCGCAGCAACAAAAAAACGCCCGTGCGCTCGAAGGGAACGGATGCCCGTCAGAGGCTCCTTATGGCTGCTACCTTCCGGTCCTGACCAGATTCGGAACATATCGTCATCCGAACCCCTCGAGCGCGCGAGGCGCTTTAGCTATAGTACCCGGTTGCGCGCGGTGCGTCGAGGGTCATTTAGAGTTCAAACGCGGCACGTGCGGCGGCCTCACCGGCACACACCAGGTTAGTGCGCGCCTCGTCTGCGGCAAGCGCCTGCGCAAGCGGCATGGGCTTGCGACACACCGGCAGCACCAAATCGATTCCCGCCTTGTAGACGGCATCGAGCTCCTCGGCACGGCCACCCACCACGGCAACGACCGGACAGCGCCCAAGAGCCGCGTGCTTAACATGCGCAGCGACGCACGCGGGCGCCTTGCCGCCGGCAGTCTGCTCGTCCATGTTGCCCTCGCCGGTGATCACAAGATCGGCCGTTTCCACAGCTGAATCAAAGCCGGCTGCCGCGAGCAATGCCTCGGCACCCGAGGTGAGCTCGGCTCCGAGCGCAAGCAGCGCTGCGCCCAGGCCACCGGCAGCACCCGCACCCGGCACCGAAAGCACCGAGCGAAAACGTGCATCCGCCGCACGCGCTCCATCAAGCAGGCGACCGTAGGCCACCATGTGGGTATCGAGTTCAGCGAGCTCGGCGGTTCCAGCTGCGGGCAGGCCCTTTTGAGGGCCGAACACCGCAAGGGCGCCGCGCTTGCCCACCAGCGGGTTCGTCACGTCGGAAAGTGCTACGAGCTCAACGCCCGCAAGCGCACTGACGGCAGGAGCCAGGTCAACGGCCGCAACGTCGGCAAGCCCGAAAAGCCCCGGCTCAACGGCGGAACCTTGGGCATCGACTACCTTGGCACCGAGAGCCTGCAGCATGCCGGCGCCGCCATCATTGGTGGCGCTCCCGCCCAAGCCCACGTAAACACGACGCGCGCCTGCGGCCACAGCATCGAGGAGCATCTCGCCCGCGCCACGAGTCGACGCCGCAAGCGCCGCCTCCTCCGTGCAGGGCGAATAGCCGATGCCCGCCGCCTGCGCCATCTCCACCACCGCGCACGGCGCGCCGTCGGCCTCCACACCCAAAAGGTAGCGCGCCCGCACCGGCGAACCCAGAGGACCCGTTACCTCGAGCTCGCGGACCTCACCGCCAAGCGCCGCTGCGAACGCGTCGACCGTGCCCTCGCCGCCATCGGCCAGCGGGACCTGCAAAATGTTCGCCTGGGGCGCCACGCGACGCACACCCTCGGCGACCCATTCCTCAACCTGCGCGCTCGAGGCGCTGCCCTTAAACGAATCGATCGCGAGCACAACCTTGGGGGAACATCTCTCCGGAGCGTTGCCGCCCATCTCTGCGGTCGCATCAGAGCGGCATCGGCCAGCCACAGCCGCATCGTTGCCTTCGCGGGACTCACCGTCCAAATCAGCAGCCGGCATCTCGCCGGCCGCGCCCGCGCCGGCCGAATCGACACCGCAACAGCACGAACACTCACCCGCCACGGCCTCTGCCTCAACCTCGGCCAGAGCCCGCGCATGCGCCGCGTTGCCCGCAAGCTCCGCATCGCGCCCGTGCCTGAGCCCCGCAAAGAATTCCTGCAAAAGACCCGCGCACTCGTCGGCGAGCACGCCGCTCACGACCTCGAACCCGTGGTTCAGACGCGCATCGGCATGCAGACGATAAAGCGACCCGAGCGCTCCGGCCTTGCGATCGGCCGCGCCGTACACGCAGCGATCGACCCGCGCGTTCACCATAAGCCCCGCGCACATGAGACAGGGCTCGAGCGTCACATAGACCGTGCAGCCCGAAAGGCGCCAGCGCCCGAGCACGCGCGCCGCCTCGCGCAGAGCCGAGAACTCGGCATGGGCCGACGGGTCAGCGTCGAGCTCGCGCCGGTTGTGCGCCCGCGCGATCACGCGCCCCTCGCACACCATCACGGCACCGATCGGCACCTCGCCGAGCTCGCGCGCGGCCTCGGCCTCGGCAAGCGCCTCGCGCATGAACCGCTCGTCAACGTTCTCGAACCCGCAGCGATCAACCATGCGCACACCATTCAGTTGTAGCAATTGAAAATGGCGGAGAGAGGGGGATTCGAACCCCCGGGACACTTCCATGCCCAACGGTTTTCAAGACCGCCGCTTTAAACCGCTCAGCCATCTCTCCGTGGGGGACATCATAACATCTTTGCGGCCGTGCCCACGCAACCGGCACGAGCGCATCCCGACCGGCAAACGCATTGACCGCGGGCCGCATCATAACCGGTCCGAACGCCCGCCGCTCAGGCGTCCTGCCCAATCGCACCCGGCCGCTACACCGCGGCCGCGCCCATGCGAGCAGCACGAGAGCGCAGCGGAGCATCCCGCTCCCGTGCGGCCAACACGCCGCAACGCAAACAGTGCCCGCGCCCCTAGGCCTCCAGCACGCGTGCCACGAGCACGTTGCTCGCGTGCACAAAGCGCTCCTCTTCCTCGGGCTTGTGTCCGCGCTGCCACCACATCTCGACCAGGCGGATGATCCCGCCCGCCGCAAACTGCGCGGCCGACTCAAGCGGAATATCGCCGGCAACGGTGCGCGCGCCACCCCGGTGCCGCTCACAGATGGTCTCGGCCACCTTGTCGGCAAACACGAGCGACATGCGCCCGGCCATGGAACTCTTAAAGATGTTGTCCATGAGCTTCTCGTGCCGCATCAAAAAGTCGATAAGGATCGAGAAGATCGCCTCGCGCTCCGCATCAAAATCCTGGTGTCCGCGCTCCTCGTCGGCCACCTGCTCGCCGCGGTGCTGCATGTCGATGCGCAGGCTGTCGACAAAGAACGAGAAGAACGCGTCCTTGTCGGCAAAATGCTTGTAGAACGTGGTACGACGAATCATCGCCTCGTCGCAGAGCATCGCCACGGTAATGTTCTCGTAGGGCATCTCCTCGAGCAGCTTAGTGAATGCCACGATGAGCGCCTTGTACGTCTTTTGAATGCGCAGGTCCATGCCCGCTCCCCTCTTGCCGGGCCGGTCAAAAAGCACGCCCAGAACCGCATTGTTTAAGCATCGTTTTGGCAATCTTCGTCCGATATCGAACATCTGTCAATGAACAGCTTCCGCGTCTCCGTCTAAAACGCATGCCCGCTATCTAACGTAAGCCTTTTAACGTGCGAAATTTATATATACGACATGTGTTTCTTTCCGAACATTTGTGGAATATAATCGCCAACATCCAAGCAAATGTTGTCTAACTTTGGGATGGTGCGTATGAAGGAAAAGCTGTTCGGGTGGGTCGTCCGCCACCGCAAGCCCATCATCGCGTTCTATGCGGTCGTGGCGCTCGTCTGCCTGTTCTTGCGGCAGTTCGTGGGCGTGAACTACGACATCACGAGCTACCTCCCCGACGAGGCGGCCTCCACCGTGGCGCTCGACACCATGGGCGACGAGTTCGACGGAGACATCCCCAACTGCCGCGTCATGGTGCCCAACGTCTCCATCGCCGAGGCACTCAAGTACAAAAAGAAGATCGCCAAGATCGACGGCGTGGAAGACGTGCTCTGGCTCGACGACTCGGCCGACATCGACCAGCCGCTCGAGACACAAGACACCGACACCGTCGAGACCTACTACAAAGACGAGACCGCGCTCTTTAACGTGACGATCGATACCGAAAAGCAGATCGCCGCCACCGATGCCATCCGCGAACTCGTGGGCGACGAGGGCGCCATCACCGGCTCGGCCATGTCCAACGCGCTCGCCACCACCTCCACCGAGAGCCAGATCAGCATCATCACGGCTGCGGCCATCGCCATCATCTTCCTCATCTTGGTCATCACCACCAACAGCTGGGCCGAGCCCGTCATGGTGCTCTTGGGCCTGGGGGTCTCGGTCTTTATCAACTGGGGCACCAACCTCATCTTTGGCGAGATCAGCTTTGTCACCAACTCCGCGGGCTCCATCCTGCAGGTGGCCATCGCGCTTGACTTCTCGGTCTTTTTGCTGCACCGCTTTAACGAGGAGCGCGGCAAGCACGGCTCCGTTGAGCAGGACATGATCCAGTCGTGTTGTATGAGCTCTGTAGCTGTGTTCTCGTCGGGCTGCACGGTGTGCATCGGCTTTATCGCCCTTGCAGCCATGCAGTTCAAGATCGGCCCCGACCTCGGCCTGGCGCTCGCCAAAGGCATCGCCATCAGCCTGGTGTCGGTGTTCTCGTTCACCCCGTCGATGTTCGTGCAGTTCGATAGCTTTGTGCAAAAGACCAAGCACAAGCCGTTCATCCCGCCCCTGGGCAAGTTCGCGCGCCTCGTGCTCACCGTATGCATCCCCGCGGCCGTGGTGATCCTCGCCGTGGTCTACCCCGCGCGCACCGCCTCGACCTCAACCGACATCACCTACTACTACGGCACCTCGCACATCTTTGGCACCGACACCCAGCTCGGGCAAGACATGGAAAAGGTCAAAGCCGTCTTTGGCAACTCCGACACCTACGTGGTCATGGTTCCGCGTGGCGAGGTGAGCCAGGAGCAGGCGCTCTCCGATGCGCTCAAGGAGCTGCCCGAGGTCAAGTCGATTCAGAGCTACGTTGACGTGGCGAGCCCCTACATTCCCACCGGCATGGCCGAGAAGTCCACGCTCGATCTGGTGGAGAGCGACAACTACAGCCGTCTCGTGCTCACGGTGACGGTCCCCTACGAGGGCTCCTCCACCTTTAGGATCGTCAAGAAGATCCGCAAGATCGCCGACAAGTACTACCCCGACAAGGCCATGCTCGCGGGCGAGGGCGTCTCGACCACCGACCTCAAGGACACCATCACCGTCGACAAGGACAAGGTCGACCTCATCGCCGTCGTGGCCGTATTCGTGGTACTGCTCATCGCCACCAAGTCGATCTCGCTGCCGATCATCCTCGTGCTCGTGATCGAGACCTCCATCTGGCTCAACTTTGCCGCGCCGCTCTACACGGGCATGAACGAGTTCTTCCTCGCCTACCTCATCGTGAGCTCCATCCAGCTCGGCGTGGCCGTTGACTACGGCATCCTCATCGCCGACCGCTATCGCGAGGACCGCGTGACCATGCACAAGCGCGAGGCCATGCTCGAGACCATCGAGGCCTGCACGATTCCGGTGCTGACCTCGGGCTCGGTGCTCCTCATCTGCGGATTCCTCATCCACGCGATCTCGAGCCACGGCGTGCTCAAGCAGATCGGCTGGTTCCTCGGCGTGGGCGTGAGCATCTCGCTCGTGGCCGTGCTCTTTGCTCTGCCGGGCTTCCTCTACGTGCTCGACGGCGTGATCGGCAAGACCACGCTGCACTCCAACTTTTTGCCCAAGGACGCCAAGGTGCCCGCGGCGGACGGCAAGGACAGTGCGACCGGCGCGTCCGCACCCGTAGTGGCCGCCGTCGGCGCCGCCGCAACCACCGCAACCGCAGACGCTCAGCCCGCCCAGGCCGGCGCGCAAGCTCAGTAACTCACCCAAGAAGGGATCTCGGATATGAACAGCAACATGAACAACACCCCTCAGGAGCTCGAGAGCCAGCGCGACCTGCAGCGCCGCCCGCGCAAGCGCATCGCCGCCATCGCCCTGGCCGCCGGCCTTGCTGTAAGCCTCGCCGTGCCGGGCGCCATCGTCTTTGCCGAGGGCGTGGGCTCCATCGGTACCAACGCAAGCACCGCCACCGAGCAGAGCGCGAGCACGAGCAAGAGCACCGTGGGCTACAAAAAGAACCAGGTCGTCTACGTCAAGACCGACGCCGACGGCAACCGCTCGGGCGTCTACGTGGTCAACAGCTTTGAGGCCAACAAGGGCGCAAAGATCAGCGACGCGGGCGAGTACACCAAGGTAACGAACCTCACCACCACCAAAAAGCTTAAGGACAAGAACGGCGCCGTTGCCGTGACCGGCCAGGGCGTTCAGGACTTTGTGTACCAGGGCGACCTCGACAAAGAGACCGCCATGCCCTGGAACGTGACCGTGGGCTATCAGCTCGACGGCAAGGACGTGACCGCCGAGGAGCTGGCCGGCAAGAGCGGCAAGCTCACCATGAAGCTCAAGGTCGAGAAGAACGAGAGCTACACCGGCGGCGACTATGCCGACAACTACCTGGTGCAGATCACCGGCTCGCTCAAGAACAGCGAGGCGCACGAGGTCGAGGCCGAGGGCGCCACGACCGCGGCGAACGGTTCCAACACGCAGCTCACCTACATGGTGATTCCGGGTAGCACCGGCGACTACACCATTAAGGCCGACGTTGAGGACTTTGAGTTCGACGGCTGGCAGATCGTGGGCGTGCCGCTGAGCCTCGCCATGGATATCGACACCGACAGCGTGGACACGAGCAGCTTGAAGGAGCTCTCGGATGGCATCGCCACCGTCAACGACGGCGCGGGCCAGATCGCGAGCGGCGCCAACACGCTCGCCGCCTCGCTCGCCACGGCCAACAGCGGTGCTGCCACGCTCAGCAACGGCGCGGCCACGCTCAACAGCGGTGCGGCCACGCTTAGCGCGGGCGCGACGGAGCTCGATAACGGTGCGGCCACCCTCAGCGATGGCGCGGCCACCTTGGCAGACGGAACGCAGCAGGTAAACGACGGTGCTGGACAGCTCACCTCGCAGCTCCCCACGCTCACCGCAGGTACCCAGCAGCTCGCCGACGGCGCCGCGAGCGTGAACAGCGGCGCAGGCCAGCTCGCCACCGGCGCGGGATCGCTTGCCGCCGGCCTCACCAAGCTGCAGGGCAGCGCGCAGAGCATCTCGAGCGCCATCAAGTCCATCGACGCCGGTTCGCAGACCTATGCGGAGGGCCTCAAGAGCAACCTCGCCGATACGCAAGCAAAGTCCGCCCAGGCGCAGCAGGCCCTCACCAATGCAAAAAACACGGTTACCTCGACGTCCGACAGCCTGTCGAGCACGCTCACGGGAACGATTAGCAACCTGAACGCCGCCCTGAGTAACGCCCAGACCGCGCTCCAGGGGAACACGGACAGCGACCAGACTGCCGCTGCAAAGAGCGCGGAGAGCTCTGCAAACGATGCCGCCGCCAACATCGAAGCGGCCCGTCAGAAGGTCGCTGACGCCAAGACCGAGCTTACGGCCGCGACGACCGATGAGGCCAAGACCAGCGCCGTCGCCAAACTCGACGAGGCTCTGACCGCGCTCGCCACTGCCTCGAGCAACGCCTCTGCCGCAAGCTCCAGCGCAAAGCAGGCCCAGGGCGCGTCAACCACGAACGCCAATGTTCAGACCGCTCTTAAATACATCAACGGAGCGCAGCAGGGCCTCAGCGCGCTCGCGACGTCGCTCCCCTCGAGCATGCAAACGCTTTCGGGCCAGGTCTCCGGCCTTGCCGAAGCTGCAGCCAATTACGGCGGCACGCTCGGGGCCACCCAGGCGCTCCAGGGCGCTTACAGCGGCTACACCACCGTGCAGTCGGGCCAGCAGATGAGCCTCTCCGGCGCCATCTCCGCCATGAACAGCTCCATCAACCCCTCCGAACCCACCGCTGAGAACCCGGGGCTCGTTGCCGGCATGACCTCCGCCGCCGACGGTGCCTCCACGCTCAGCAGCGGCGCCACCGCGCTCGCCACGGGCACCGGCACGCTCTCTGCGGGTGCCACCAAGCTCAACGACTCCATGCCCGCGCTCACCAAGGGCGCGACCACGCTCGCCGCGGCCCTTACCCAGGTAAACGACGGAGCCGGCTCGCTCGCCTCGGGTGCCAAGACGCTCGCAGCCGGCACCAGCTCGCTTGACTCCGGAGCCAAGACGCTTGCCGCAGGCACGGCCACGCTCAGCTCGGGCGCCGCGACCCTCGCCAACGGCACGCAGCAGCTCGCCGACGGCGGCAACACCCTCGCCAGCGGCGCATCCACGCTTGCCGCGGGCACGCAGACGCTCACCGACCGCACGCGCGACCTCGACGCGCAGGTCATCGATACCGTCAAGGACAAGGTCCAGGAGATGCTGAACCCCGAGTTCACGCCCACGGACTTCGTCAACGGCGAGGAGGGCGGCCACGTCAACCGCGTGCAGTTCGTCTACATGACGGGCGCCATCTCCAAGTAAGGGCAGCAGGTAAGACTCCGGCGCCGGAATTCCGGCGCGGAGCAGCCGCTGGCAGGCAGTCGCCACCCTAGCATCCGTCCCAGCCCGACGCCGCCCCAGTAGCCATCCGGCCAACAGGCAGAGAACGCACTAACAAGCCGAGTCGCATATCGCGGCTCGGCTTTTTATTTGCCGCCCGCCCGCGTTTCGCAACACCCCGGCCGTCCCTCAACCCGCTCTTTATTTGCGCACCCCGCAAGTGCCGTTCGGCAGCGGCTATACTGGGAACAACAAGAGCGTTTACGACATCTACGAATTGGAGCAACCATGAACGTCACCGCCATCATCGCCATCGTTGTCGTACTGGCCGTGCTGTTCGCGATCGCCGGTATCTACAACAACATGGTCACGCTGCGCAACCGCATCGACAACGCGTGGCAGAACATCGACACGCAGCTGCAGCGCCGCAACGACCTCATTCCCAACCTCGTCGAGACCGTCAAGGGTTATGCCAAGCACGAGTCCGAGACGCTCGAGAAGGTCGTGGCTGCGCGCAACGCCGCCGTCACCGCCACCACCCCCGAGGACAAGATGGCCGCCGACGGCGCGCTCACCGGCGCCCTCCGCCAGCTCTTTGCCGTTGCCGAGAGCTACCCCGACCTCAAGGCCAACACCAACTTCACGCAGCTCCAGGGCTCGCTCGAAGACACCGAGAACAAGGTGAGCTACGCGCGCCAGAGCTACAACGACTG
>CAVDZW010000017.1:0-9234 GCA_963613305.1 bacterium
GAACCACGTCAACCACCCCTCCGAGGTCGTCAAGGTCGGCCAGGAGGTCGAGGTCGAGGTGCTCGACGTCGATCTTAACCGTGAGCGCATCTCCCTCGGTCTCAAGCAGACCACCGAGGATCCGTGGCGCGCACTCGTCAAGAAGTACCCCGTGGGTGCTATCGTCGAGGGTACCGTCACCAAGCTCGTGCCGTTCGGCGCTTTCGTCGACCTGGGCGAGGGCATCGAGGGCCTCGTGCACATCTCCGAGATGGCCAACAAGCACGTTGACCAGCCTTCGCAGGTCACCCACGTGGGCGACAAGGTTCAGGTCAAGGTCATGGAGATCGACCTCGACCGTCGTCGCATCTCCCTCTCGATGAAGTCCGCTGCCGAGACCCTCGGCGTGGAGATCGAGGTCGCTCCGCTCCCCGAGCAGAACGACGAGGCTGCTGACGCTGAGTAGCGTTTAGCCTTATCTGGTTTGGTTATGGACTCCCGCCAAAAGGCGGGGGTCCATTTTTGTTGGAGGGGGCTTATAGGACAAAATGTGTGTCTTATAAGCCCCACTCGAGTGATATGAGAATCAACAAAACCCACCTCACATGTATGAGGCGAGCTTTGTGCATCGCGTGTGCGCGAATGGGGCAAACGGCGGCGTGGACCTGGTGTGCTGTGCGTTTCGTCTAGCTACGCGGGGTGTAGTGCGGGCAGTAGCAGATGGCGACCGCGTCAACACCCACGTGGGTGGCGATGGTGCAGCCGATGGGGCCGCATCCCTCGTCGGTGTAATCAAGGCCGTCAAGCGCCGCTCGAACGAGCTCCTGCTCTTCGGTGGCGCCGGTGTTGAGAGCGCGTACGCCGCCGCCCGGGTTCTCGTGCAGAAAATCAATGACCTCACTCATCATGTTCGCGACGATGCGCTTAGTGCCGCGCGCCTTCTTGATGACCTTGATCTCGCCGCTCGGCCATTCGGGGGCGATCCCCAAGCGGATGTTGAGCACCTGGGTGAGGTGTCCCGCCAGCTTGGGAGCACGTCCGTTCTTTACGAGGTTCTCGAGCGTGCGGGGGATCAGCAGCAGGCGCGCCTGCGGAAGGATGGAGCGCACCTCGGCCTCGACCTCATCGAGTGTGGCGCCGTCGTTCTTCATGGCGAGAGCATACTCCACGATAAGCCCCTCGGCGGCCGAGCCGTTCTTGGTATCGATGCAACGGATATCGAGCGGGTGGTCGGCGGCTACCTGGCAGGCGTTGCCGTAGCAGGCGCTCCACTCGCTGCAGAGCGAGATAAAGAGCGCGCCCTCGTGGCCGTCTGCCGCGATGCGGTCAAAGAGCGCCTTGAACTCACCGGCGGAAGGCTGCGAGGTGTGGGGGAGCGAGGTGCTCGCGGCCATGCGGCGCACGTACTCCTCGGGCGTGATCTGAACCTGGTCGAGCAGGTCCTCGCCCTCGATGATTACATGCAGGGGAATCACGTAGATGCCGAGCTCGGCGGCGCGTGCGGGCGAGATATCCGAAGTTGAGTCGGTAACGATGGCGTATGACATGGCGCCTCCTAGCTGGCGTGTGCAGAACATGCTGCCGAGTTAACAAAGTGCGTAGAGTATAGAGCGAGTTATTCCACAGAGATAGCTCTGCACGGGAATAACTCATGGAGCGATTTCTACCTTGCAGCGTATGCGCGGCGGGCGCTGCTGGGGTACGGCCATTAATTGCACGGCTCTCTGTGAAAGCGCCCGGATGGGAGCTTTATTTGGGCTGTGCGTGCTAGGCTTATTGCCCTGGGAGCATCGGTTTGCCGCTGCGCGCGCCGTTGCTTCTTATAGGCTGCGAATGCCGATGCCCGGGCTGCGAATGCTGCCGCCCGGCTCTGTACGCCGCAAGGCAATGCTGTTGATAGGAGCGATATGCAAAAGATCGATTTTGGTCAGCGCCCGGTGGTGCTGTTCGATTTTGATGGCACGGTTGTCGATACCTCGCAGGCGGTCTTTATCTCAACGCGCAAAACGCTCCATGCACGGGGCTTTAGCGACGAGGAAATCGGCGATCTGCGCCGTATGGTCGGGCCGCCCCTGCGCGAGAGCTTTCATGACTTTTGGGGCTTTTCGCGCGAGGAATCCGAGGTGCTTTGCGAAGAGTACCGTGAGCACTTTAACCATCTGACCGCCGAAGATTACCCCGTGTTCCCAGGCATGCGCGAGCTGCTCGAGGCCTTGCGAGCCGAGGGCAAACGCATGGCGATCGCCACCTCGCGCATGGAGGGCAAAGCGCAAGAGATGTTGGCCGAGCTTGGGCTCGATCAGTTTGAATTTGTGGTGGGCATGAACCCTCCCGAGGGGCGCTGCGTCAAGGCCGATTCGATTCGTGATGCCTTGCGCCTGCTCGGAGCGGGCCCTGAGGATGCCGTGATGGTGGGGGATCGCCGGCACGATGTTGAGGGCGCGCATGCGCTGAGTGTGCCCTGCATCGGCATCTATGCCGGGGCGGCCCTTCCCGGCGAGCACGAGGAGGCGGGGGCTGAACTTGCCGTTCATTCCGTAGCTGAGCTCGCCGCGGCCTTTGGCTTGCGCTGAAGCGGCCGCTTTGGGCATAGTATGGAGTGTTAAACAAAATCGATACCGAACCCTCTGGAGGCCGGCATGGATACTGCAATGAACGAGAGCATCGACGCCTATGTCGAGGAGGTGTGGCCGCAGGTTCTGGAGGATATCTCTGCCCTGGTGGCGCACCCTTCTGTGGCCGACTATGATGCGGCGGAGCCCGGTGCGCCTTTTGGCAAACCGGTGCGTGAGGCACTCGACTGCGCGCTTGGAATCGCCGAGCGCCTCGGTTATGCGGTGAGTGACGACGAGGGCTACGTCGGCATGGCAGATATCGCCGGCGAGCGCTCCGAGCAGCTCGCGACCATCTGCCATGTTGACGTGGTGCCGGCCGGTCCGGGTTGGAACACCGACCCGTTTACCATGGAGCGCCGCGAAGGCTGGCTTCTCGGCCGTGGCGTCATCGACGACAAGGGCCCGGCGGTGCTCGGTCTCTATGCGGGTGCCTATCTGCTGCGCCAGGGCATAAAGCCGCGCTATACCCTCCGCGCCCTTTTGGGCTGCGACGAAGAGGTGGGCATGACCGACGTCCACCATTATCTTGACGGTCATGAGCAGCCGGCGTTCCTCTTTACGCCCGATGCCGAGTTTCCTGTCTGTAATGCCGAGAAGGGCCAGTTTGGCGCGACGTTCACGAGCAGCAAGATCGAGGGCGGCTGCATTCTCTCGTGGAGCGGCGCCGAGGCAACCAACGCTATTCCGTCCGAGTCGATCTGCGAGCTTGCGATCGATGCCGCCGAGCTGCCGGCGCCCGAGTGGCATGCCGACCGCATCGAGATCTCTTCGGTAGGCGAGGGGCGCTCGCGCATCTTTGCCCACGGCATCGGCGGTCATGCCTCCATGCCCGAGGGCACGCTCAATGCCGTCAAACTCGTGGTGGAGTATCTGCGCCATGCCGAGGAGACCTTTGCGGTCGAGCGCAAACAGCTGCTCACGCCCGAGGAGCACGAGTTCGTGAAGTTCCTCGAGTTCGTGCATGCCGATACGGCGGGCAAGGGCCTCGGTATCGATGCCGAGAGCCCGGCCTTTGGTCCGCTCACCTGCAACGCCGGCACCATCTGCGTGCACGATGGGCGCATTGAGCAGACGATCGACGTGCGCTTTCCCGACAGTACCTCGGTTGACACCATGCGTATGCAGATTAGCATGCTCACCGAGCGCTTTGGCGTGTCCGTTGCGGTCGATAGCGCCAAGGAGCCGTTCTCGGTCGCGGCCGACGACCCGGCGGTGCGTGCGCTCATCGACACGTACAACGAGCTGACGGGCAAGAGCGCCGAGCCGTTTGCCATGGGCGGCGGCACCTATGCGCGCAACTTTGCTCGTGCGGTGAGCTTTGGCCCCGAGGAGCTCGAGACCGTGCTGCCTGAGTGGGGCGGCTCCATGCATGGCCCGAATGAGTGCGCGAGCGAGGAGCTGCTCAAGCAGGCCCTCAAGATCTACATCGTGGCGATCCTCAGGCTGCAGGAACTCGAACTTTAGGCCTGAACATTTGAGCATTGCGCTGAGATGGGGAGGCCCCGAACCGTACGCATGAAATCGGTTCGGGGCCTCTTGTTGTTTCGGCGCCGGCTCGCCGCCGTGTCCTGTCAACTGCGTTCGCCCGCTTGCCTTTGCCGGCTGGTGAGCTCAATCGAACACCGTCGGCTCTCTCCCGTGACAACAAAGGCGCCCCGAACCGCGTTTGTGCTGCGGTCCGGGGCGCCTCTCGTCCTATGTGCGATGCGTGCGAGGTCTCGTCTACATCTTGCCGATATCGGTGAGCTTAAATTTTGAGATGCGCCTGAGCGCGATCGCCGTCACGATGCCCGTGAACACCGAACAGAGCACCGCGGCCACAAGGCAGGCCTTGAGGCTCGGGTCCTTAACGAGACAGATGGCGCTGTTCTCGGCGCTGCAGACCGAGAAGTAGCCCATGACGACGCCCACCGCGCAGCCGAGCACGATGCCCGCCGCGGTCATGGCGATGTTGTCGCGATAGATGTAGCGCTTGGCGTCGCGCAGCGAGTAGCCGTTGATCATGAGCACGATGAGCTCACGTTTCTTTTCCTCGATGAACATGATATTGAGGTTCAGCAGCACGATGAGCGCCATGACGGCCGAGAGCGTCACGTAGATGGTAACGATGGTGCTCGAGAGCTTGTTGAAGGTCGAGGCCGCAAAAACGAGCCACTGCTTTTCGGACGTGATGCTCACAAAGTCCTTGGTCTTTTTGCGCAGGGCGAGCCTGATGGGCTTTAGTTCCTCGGCGTCGGTTTTGACGATGTAGGCGTTATAGGTGACCTCAGATCCCATGATGCGCTCGTAGGCGCTACTCGAGAGCACCATGAAGTGCATGGTGGAATGGAACTCGAAGAAGCCCGCGATCGGCACATCGAAGGTCTGTCCGGCGGCGTTCTGGAGCTGGATGGTGTCGCCGACCTTAACGTGGAAGTAGTTGGCGTAACCTTCCGATACCCAGGCACCGTCGACGGCGGCGGAGCCCGTGCCGGTGTTGACCGTGTTCATGTGGAAGAGCTTACCGAACGATTCGGGGTCGGCCGTGACGTAGACGTTCATGACGTTTTGGCGGCCGTTCGGTTGGTTGAGCGCATACGTGCTGCGCTTGACGGCGGTGTGCGCCATGCCCTGTTTGGTGAGGTACGAATCGACCGTCGTGCGTCCCGTCTTTTTGGCCTTTTTGCTCGAGGAGGCCTTTGATTTGGCCGTGCCCGAGCTGTTCTCGGTGGGGTTGCAGTAGACGATGGAGTCAAAGCCGTAGATCTCATTCAGCTGGCGGTCGAACGAGATGGTAGTGCTCTCGCTGAGCGTGACCGCCACCACGATGAGCGCGGTGCAGCCGGCAACGCCCACGAGCGTGGCGAACACGCGGCGCTTGTCGTTGATGCAGTTGTTCACCACGGTTTGAGTAAAGAGTCCCAGACGTTTCCATACGTTCCACTTTTCGTAGAAACGCGTGCGGTTTGCCGGCGGCTTTTCGCCCTGCAAAAGCTCGATCGCGTTGCGCTTGAGCACCCCGCGGCAGGCAAGCCAGGTCGAGGTGAGGATGAGCACAAGATCGATTGCGGTGATGAGCGCAAAGACGCCGGGCGTGAAGATCGGCCGGGGTGTTTCGAACACAAACCAGTTGAGGGAGGGAGCCGCAATCGGCTCCACGATGAACACGCCGAGCGCAACGCCGAGTATGGCTCCGAGCACGACCGCAAGCCCGGAGTAGGCGAGATAAGAGAGCGTGATCTCGCTCGCGCGGAAGCCGATGGCCTTTTTGGTGCCGAGCTGCGTGATCTGCTCGTGCACGATGCGCGAGACGGCCGAGTAGCACACGAAGAGGCCGACAAGCACAAAGAGGCCGGCCATGCTGGCGCAGAGGCGCTCGAGCATCCCCGTGAGTTCGTCGACCATGAACACGGCGCCGTTGTACTCGGTTGAGGTCACGATCCAGTTCATCCGGACGGTCTGCGAGACCTGTTCCTTGGCGGCCTTGAGCTTGGCGCGGCCTTTTTTGTATTGGGCGCGGGCCTCCTTGAGCTCGTTGCGCTTGGCATCGAGCGTGCTCTGGGCGCTATCGATTTGCTGCTTGCCGTTCTTGACCTGGGCCTTGCCGCTCGCGACCTGTCCTTCGGCCTTGGCGATCTTGGCCTCGTATTCCGCGCGCTTCTTCTCATATGCGCTCGTCACCGAATCGAGTGAGCTTTTGAGGTTGTCCATCTCTGCCTGCAGATTGTCGGCCTCGGTCTGCAGGCGCTCGATGGTCTTGTCCGCGACGGTCACGGTGTTCGAGAGGTCCTTGTTCTTGTCGGTGATGGCCTTGACGTCCTCATCGAAGGTTGCCGGTTCTATGCTTGCGATATCGAAGAAGCCGTCGATGCTCTCTTTGGCGAGCTCGTAGAACTCGCCGCCGTTCTCGGTGATGGAGGTGCGCGCGGAGTCGGCGCCGGAGTTGTAGTCGTCGCAGATCTTCTTGAGCTTCTGGTCGTACTCTTCTTGCGTGATGCTGCCTGCGGCCAGCTTATCGTCGAGATCCTTTTTCTGCGACTCGAGGCCCTCGTAATAGGAGTTCAGCGAGTCGATTGCCGCTTGACCGACGCTCGTCTGGTCTTTGAGGGTCTTTACCTGGGCGATCTTTGCGTCGAAGCGGGAGCGTGCGCTCTGGTAGAGCTCGTCGTACTTGTCGAGCGCGCTTTTAACTTGGTCGAGCGCTTCCTTGGTCTGCTTTTTCTGGCTCGAGAGGAGCTTGTTCGTCACCTTGAGCTCGAGCTGCGCGTCTTCGAGCTCGCGTGTCTTTGACTTGATGGTCTTTTGCGCGGCGTCGATCTGGTCGCTGCCGCTGCTGATCTGCTCCTGCGCCGCCTTGAGCTTGGCCTCGGCGGCGTCAATCTCGGCGTTCGCGGCGGCGATGATGCTCTTGTAGCGTTTTTGGGCTCGCTTTTTGCCGATCTTCTCGATGCGCGATTTGATGGCGCCGGCCCGCTCCGAAAAATCGCTCGAGTACACGCTGGAGCCGGGGACGCTTTTGCAGGCCACGAGCAGCGTCACATAGGAGTTGTTGAAGGCGCTGCGATCAAAGGCCCCCTCGACCGTCCAGGCAAAGCTGTCGACGGTGGAACCCGTGGTCGAGGAGCCGCGCGAGGAGTTGCTCGAGGCAAGGTAGGCGGGGCTCTGCACGAGGGCGGTGATGGTATAGGTGGCACCCTTGAGGTACTTCATGCCGTCCGCGTCCTCGGCGCGCTCGCTCTTGGTGAGGTCGCTCTCGAAGGTGATCTTGTCGCCCACCTTGAGGCCGCGCTCGCGTGCGAATTGCATCTCGATGGCGATCTGCTTTTTGTTGGCCGGCAGCTTACCGTTGATGACGGTGAGCTTATCGATGCTCTTGCTGAGGTTTCGGACGTTTACCGTGTAATTGGTGCGGTGTACGCGCAAGGTCTGCGACGAGAGATAGCCCGCCTCGACCTTGCTCACGCCCTTTACGCCCTTGACCTTTTTGATGTCTTTGGAGGTGAAGCCGTAGGGAAAGGCCATCTCGAAGGTGTGGAGGTTGTTCGTCTCGAAGATGCCTGCGGTCGTGTTCTTAAGCGCTTGACCCGTCCAGGCAAGGCCCGAGTAGAGGCCGATGCCGAGCGCGACGAACATGACGATGGAGGCGAACGACACCCAGGTAGCGCGGATGTTGCTCAGGAGTTCTACGATCTGCGTGCGTTTCATGCGCGGCCTCCGCTACCAGACGAGGTCGGTCGCGTGGACGGGGCGGCGATTGACCGTGATCTCGTGCGTGCGGCCGTTGCGCAGGCGCACGACGCGGTCGGCCATGCGCGTGATCTCCTCGTTGTGAGTGACCATCACGAGCGTGGTTCCCTCGGCCACGATGCGCTCCATGGTCTGGAGCACCTCGATGCTCGTGGTGTAGTCGAGGGCCGCGGTGGGCTCGTCGGCAAAGATGATGCGCGGGTTCTTGACGAGGGCGCGCGCGATGGAGACGCGCTGCTGTTGGCCGCCCGAGAGCTGACTCGGGTAGCTGCTCATGCGGTCGGAGAGGCCCACGAGCTCGAGCGCGTGCTCGCAGTCCATGGGGTCGTCGACGAGCTCGGCGATGAGACGCAGGTTCTGGAGCGCCGTGAGGTTGGGCATGAGGTTGTAGCTCTGGAAGATGAAGCCGATGTTTTTGCGGCGGTACTCGGTGAGCTCTGCCTGCGTGGCGTGGCTGAGGTCGCTCCCGTCAAAGCGCAGCGTGCCGCTCGTGGCCTGGTCCATGCCGCCGATGATGTTGAGGAGCGTCGATTTGCCGCAACCCGACTCGCCGAGAAGCACGAGGAATTCGCCCTCGTAGACGTTGAGGTTCACGCCCTTGAGGACGCGGGTGACGACATCGCCGCTCTTGAACTCGCGCTTGATGTCACGTGCCTCGATGACGATGCGCCCGAGATCGCGCGGCGGCTGGAGCTGCTCGTTTTCGGAGATGGCCATGGCCGCGGTCATCGACATGATCTCGGCGATGTCGGCTTCCTCCTCGGTCCAGAGGGTGCCATCGGCCTTGTTGACGAGCTGGATGCAGCCGAGGTTCTCGGTGAGGGTCGAGAACGGCACGCAGATCATGGAAGTGACGTCCATGGTCTGGAAGTCGGTCTGCGTGACGGGGTCGCCCGCGGTGGCGAAGTCGAAAAGGCGCTCGGCCTTTTGGGTCGCAAATACGCGGCCGACCGAGCCCTCGCCCGGGGCATGATGGCGCGAGGTGAGGTCCTCGGGGCCGACCCAGTAGGTGGGGCGGAGGATGTTATCGGCGTTGGTGTCGGCGTACCAGATGACGGCGGCCTCCGCGTCGCAGGTCCTCACGATGGCGCGCAGGCCCTCTTGGAGCGCCTGATCGAGCGTCTCTGATTTAGCGATGATCGACTGGATGTCGCCGATGAGCTTGAATTGCTGCATGATCTCTGCTGCCATGCGCGGGTCTCCTCAATGGGTCGGGTTCGGTTGCGGGCGCCTGTGTGGTGCTCGCCCATACGTGCCGCCGCCCCGGCCGCGCAGGGCGGGTCGGGGCGGCGGGTCTGCTCGAATGTGCGCGGGGGGCGCTAGTCGACGATGGTGAAGATAGTGGCGAGCCCCGTCATCTCGAGGACATCGCGCACGTTCGCGGTGGGGTGCTCGAGCGTGAGCTTGCCGCCGC
>CAVDZW010000018.1:0-2133 GCA_963613305.1 bacterium
AGCTCGTCGGGGCCCTGGATGTACTTGCTGGGGCTGTTGAAGATCTTGGACATGGCGGGTTCCTCTCTATTTGCGCCGATGCACAACGCTTCCGTTATACCCGCGCGACTTTCGGAGGGGCCCTTTAATCGGCGACCGTAGCGCTCGGGCGATGCGAACAAGCCATTCGTGTCCGTGCGGGCGCGAGAGGCTTTTGGTGCTGCGAGAACGCTGAATGCGAGAGAGGGGGCGTGAGTGCCGGCGTGCGCAAGCCCCTGCTGAATCGAGTTTGGGAGGACCTGGCCGAGGACTCGTTATGGCAAATGAGCTGCCTCCCGCTTGCAGCGGTCAAGAGGCGGGAGACAGCTCATTTTGCCATTTCAAATTTCGTTCGCTCTTATTTCTGGGCCATCAGCACCGTGCCGCCGCCGAGGACGACGTCGTCGCGGTAGATGACAACGGCCTGACCGGGGGCGATGGCGCGCTGCGAGGCGTCGAAGTTGAGCTGCAGACGCTCATCGTCGAGCCGCACGAGGCGAGCTTTCTGGTCTTTTTGGTGGTAGCGGTACTTGGCGAGCACGGGGATGCCCGCGCTGCCGGCGGCCGCGAGTTCGGCCTCCATGCGTTCGGCCGGCGCGCTCCAGATCCAGTCACCGGCGATGAGCGCACTCGCCACGAGGTCGTTCGCGTCGCCGAGCGTCACGGTGTTTGCGGCTGTGTCGACGGCCGTCACGTATACGGGTCGCGCCATGGCCACGCCGAGGCCCTTGCGCTGGCCTACCGTGTAGCGGATGGCGCCACGGTGGCGCCCGATAACGGAGCCATCGCGCCAGAGGATGTCGCCAGGCTCGGTCGTCTTGCCGGTGCGCTCCTCGATAAAGCCGGCGTAGTCGCCGTCGGGCACAAAGCAGATGTCCTCGCTGTCGGGCTTCTGCGCGTTGACGAGCCCCTGCTCTGCGGCGATGCGGCGCACGTCGCGCTCCTTGTTAAGCCTGCCGAGCGGCAGCAACGTGTGGGCGAGGCGCTCCTGCGTGAGGGAGTAGAGAACGTAGCTCTGATCCTTCTTGGGATCGGCCCCGCGGCTGAGCTGCCATGCGCCGTCGTCCCCGTTCTGCTGGATCTGCGCGTAGTGGCCGGTTGCCACGTAATCGAAGCCCTCGGCAAGCGCCCAGTCCATGAGCGCGCCGAATTTGAGGTAGCGGTTGCAGTCGATGCAGGGGTTCGGTGTGGCGCCCGCCTGGTAGGTCTGCACGAATTTGTCGATGACCTCGCGGCCGAAGACGTCCCTAAAGTCGAGCACGCGGTAGGGAATGCCAAGTCGCTCAGCCACCGACTGCGCGTCGGCGATGTCGGCGAGCGAGCAACAGGTGCGCGTGCCCTCCTCGCCGAACGAGCGCGAGCAGGTGAGGCGCATCGTGGCGCCGCAGCAGTCGTAGCCCGCCTCTTTGAGCAGGTAGGCGGTGACGCTCGAATCGACGCCGCCGCTCATGGCGACGAGCACGCGTTTTTTGCTCAAGGTATCCTCCGGGCGCAAGTTGAGGGCCAATAAAAAAATAGCCGCGGGTTGGGTATACACGGCCGGTCGCAATACTGCTACTCACTATCGAAATTTAGTTTCTTGATAAAACGTTATATCGCAAAAAGAAAATTCGAAAGTGAGTAGCAGTTTCGGCGATGTGCGAGTAGACGGGCAAACGGCGACGAATAAACGCGGCCAAATAAAAGGCGCGACCCGTTTGGGCCGCGCCTCATTGTACTTCATGCCCGCACCGCCCAAAGAAGGGAGGGTTCGGGCGCATGGGGCAGAAGCTGCGCTCGCTGGGCCGTTTTGCCTTGTGCCGCACGCGAGCGCGATCGCGAATGCCGCCTTACTCGGAGAAGAGCGCCGTGGAGAGATAGCGCTCGCCGGTGTCGGCAAGGAGTGCGACGATGGTCTTGCCCTCGTTCTCGGGGCGCTTGGCGAGCTCGAGTGCGGCCCACACGGCGGCACCCGAGGAGATGCCCACGAGCACGCCTTCCTTGTGGCCCACGGCACGGCCGGTGGCAAAAGCATCCTCGTTCTCGACGGTGATGATCTCGTCATAGACCTCGGTGTTGAGCACGTCGGGCACAAAGCCGGCGCCGATGCCCTGAATCTTGTGGGGGCCGGCCTGG
>CAVDZW010000019.1:0-15019 GCA_963613305.1 bacterium
GTATCGCTTTAGCGCCTTCTGAAAAAACAAACTCCCGATTGGTATTGGTTTTGCCGTTTCTGATAAATCCAACTCCCGATCGGTATCGGTTTTGACGTAGGACCGGAGTAGACCGCCCTTCCGCTTCAGCAAAACCGCAGGTCACTGTCTTTTGAAAACGCCGTCTACTCGAGCTTCGGCTGAAAACCAATACCAATCGGGCTTTGCTTTTGGGAGCGGACGCAAAACCAATACCGATCGGGATCCCGTTTCGAGAAGGGGCCGCAGCCCGCGCGGACCGGGGCGCAGCGCGGTGGCACCTGGCCAACTTTCCTGGGCGCCGGACGGGAAACCCGCGCGTCGAGGCAGAGCCTCTCGCAATCCGCCCGTCCGGGCCCTCGCGCTCACGACGCTCAAGCAAACCCAGTCGCGCGGATCGCTTCTCGATTAACGTCAACATCGTCGCCATAAGTTACGGCGAACACCGCTCGCCTCGCGACGCCATGACCGTCCACCATGCGTCTGGCCACCCGCACGGCCATGTCGCTATCAGCTCGGCGGGCGTCAGGCCACCCGCACGGCCACGTCGCCATCAGCCCGCCGAGCGACCGGTCAGTCCGTACGGCTGCGTCACCGTCAGCCCGGCAGGGGGTTTCCGATCAAAAACATTCCGCAGGCAAGGAGGCGCCCCCTGCCCGCCGTCCCGAAGGGACAGGGCAGGGGCGCCTCCATTTGCCGAGGACGTTTTTGAGCGGAATTCCCCGCCGGACGTCAAGCACAACAACGCCCCGAGCAGGACCCCCGGCGGGCGTCAGGTTGAACAACGCCCCGAGCAGACCCCGCAACGAGCCGCAATGCTCAACCGAGCAACCCGACCCGCAATAAGGGCACCTTACTCCTTAGCGCCGTACTGCTCGTAGTACGCGTCGATAGCGGTCTTGAGCTCGGGCGTGATAACGTCGCCCTCGAGCACCTCGACGACCTCGGCCATCGAGACGATGCTCGCCACGGGGAACCCGTACTTGGCCTCGACCTCCTTTTGCGCGGTAGTCACTCCGCCCTTGCCGACCTCCATGCGGTTGAGGCTCACGATGAGGCCCTTAATCTCAACGTCGGCCGCAGCGGTGACCTTGGGATAGGTCTCGTCGATGGACTTGCCCGAGGTGGTCACGTCCTCGACCATCACCACGCGGTCGCCGTCCTGGGGCTCATAACCCAGCAGGTTGCCCTTGTCGGCACCGTGGTCCTTGGCCTCTTTGCGGTCGCAGCAGTACTTGACCTCTTTGCCGTAAAGCTCGTGGTAGGCAATGGCGGTCACCACGGCCAGCGGAATGCCCTTGTAGGCCGGCCCAAAGAGCACGTCAAAATCGTCTCCGAAGTTGTCGTGGATGGCCTGCGCGTAGTACTCGCCAAGGCGCTTGAGCTGACTGCCCGTCACGTAGGCGCCGGCATTCATGAAGAATGGGCTCTTGCGGCCGCTCTTGAGCGTGAACTCGCCGAACTTGAGCACGTCGGCCTCGACCATGAACTTGATGAACTCTTGCTTGTAGGCCTCCATGGAGGGCTCCCTTCTTGTTGCAAACTCGCGTCTAAGCTTAGCAGGCCACGCAGGTCGCAAACACCTTTCGCGCAAGTTTTAGAAAGCGGAGAGGGGGCACCGCGAACCCGCCCCTTCCCTATTCTCCACACCCACGCGGCACCCAGACCGGATGCACCTCGGCACGCGGTAGCGAATCGCCAAACCAGCCCCCCCACGCGCCGCACCCGTCCAATACGCAAACCAGATGCTCCTCGGCACACATCAACGAATTGCCAACGCCGCCCGGCCGTTCCACCCGCGCAACGCCAACCCAGCGCACCTCCACGGGCCGCAACTCAACGCGCGCGCTGGCGCATCGCCAAGAACTTCGACCCCCCCAGCAACCCAACCCGCGCAAACAAAAAGACCCCGACGCGCAGCTCAACGCCACACACCGGGGTCTCAGCAGCCCATACCGAAAGGTAAAAAACCTAGCCCATCAGGCCAAAGCGCTCGAACGCGTTCCAGATGCCGTCGTCGTCGACATCGGTGGTCACATAGTCGGCGGCCGCCCTGGCCTCATCGCCACCCGAACCCACGCAAACACCCGTGCCGCAGGCCTCGAACATGGGGATGTCGATCTTGGCATCGCCGAACGCGTAAGCATCGGCAGCATCGGCCCCCAGGTGCTCGAGCAGCACGTTCACCGCGTGCGCCTTGGAGATGTCCTTGACGCCCATATCGCCAAAGAGCGCGGTCTCGCCCGCACCGCCCCAGGTGTGGCACTCAAGGTCGGGGAACTCCTCAATGGAATCGAGATGGTCCTGATAGCTCGAGAGAATGAAGCTCACTTTGTTGAGGTCATCGCGGTAGAGCTCGCCGCCGTAGATCATGCCGTGCATCACGTCGTCGGTCTCGAGCGTCTCGGCGTTCTCCACGCCCTTGCGTCCCGCATAGATGCGCAGCACCGGGCGCGCCGCCTCGCGGAAGTTCTCGCTCGCGAACAGGCCATTGTTGCTCTCGAGATAGAACTCAAGCCCGCGCTCGTGCAACCAGTCGACGATATGGCGGCACTGCTCGGCGGTGATGAGCTGGTGCATGATGACCTCGTCGTCGGACTCCACATAGGAGCCGTTGCCGCCGATCATGCCGTCAAAGCCGATCTCGACGAGCTCGGGCGGGTTCTCGGCCTTGCTGCGACCCGTGCACATGTACACGCGATTCCCCGCCGCGCGCGCCGCGCGGATAGCGCGCTTGCACGACTCGGGAATCTGGTTCTCGTAGTTGGTGATGGTGCCATCTACGTCCATAAAGATGATCTTCTGCTTTGACATGTGCACTCCTTAAAACAAAACCGGGGCGAACGGGTGCCCGTCCACCCCGGCCAAACTGCGCGGGTTATTTAACCTGCAGGCTCAGGCCTACTCCAGGCCCTCGGTGCCGTTGGACTTGATGATCTTCTGATAGGCGAAGAAGCTGTCCTTGCGACGGCGCTCATAGGTGCCGGTGCCGTCGTCGTACTTGTCGACGTGGATGAAGCCGTAGCGCTTGCGCATCTCGCCGGTGCCGGCCGACACGAGGTCGATCGGGCCCCACCAGGTGTAGGCGATGAGGTCGACGCCGTCAGCGATGGCCTCGCCCATAGCCTTGACGTGGCTCTGGAGATACTTGATGCGGTACTCGTCGTGGATGGAGCCGTCAGCCTCGACCTCGTCGTAGGCGCCCATGCCGTTCTCGACGACCATCAGCGGAATCTCGTAGCGGGCATAGATCTCGTTGAGGGCGATGCGCAGGCCCGTCGGGTCGATCTGCCAGCCCCAGTCGGTGGAATCGAGGTAGGGGTTCTTGCCGCCAAAGGTCATGTTGCCCTCGGTCATCTCGTGGTCCTTGTGGGTGCCCACGGTGCCCGACATGTAGTAGCTGAAGGTGTAGAAGTCGACCTTGCCGTCAGCGATATCCTGAGCGTCGCCGTCGGCCCACTCGAGCTCAACGTCGTTCTCGGCCCAGAAGCGCTTGGCGTAGAACGGGTACTTGCCGCGCACCTGCACGTCGGAGCAGTACCAGTTCATGGTGTTCATCTCCTGCATGGTGGCAAGCACGTCCGCCGGGTCGCACGTGGCGGCGTAAGAAAGGATGAAGCAATCCATGTTGCCCATCTTGAACTGCGGGAAGTGCTCGTGGGCATAGCGCACCACGCGGCCGCTCGCCACGAACTGATGGTGCAGGGCCTGCATGCGCTGCTGCACGGTGGTGTGCACGGCAGAGGCCGGGCCCTCAAAGCCCTGGATCATCGAAGTCTCAAAGAGGTTGCCCATGTCCTGGGTGCCGCAGTTGATCTCGTTAAAGGTGAGCCAGTACTTGACCTTGTCCTGATAGCGCTCAAAGACGGTCTGGCAGTACTTCTCGAAGAAGCCGATGAGCTCGCGGGAGGCCCAGCCGTTGTACTTCTCGACGAGGTGATAGGGCATCTCGTAGTGGGACATGGTCACGAGCGGCTCGATGCCGTGCTTCTTGCAGCAGTCGAAGACGCGGTCGTAGAAGGCGAGGCCGGCCTCGTTGGGCTCGGCGTCGTCGCCGTTCGGGAAGATGCGGCTCCAGGAGATGGACATGCGGAACATGTTGAAGCCCATCTCGGCGAACAGCGCGATGTCCTCCTCGTAGTGGTGGTAGAAGTCGATGCCGTCGTGGTTGGGGTAGAGCTTGTTGGGGTCGATGTCGACGGTGATCTCGCGGGGCTTCTCGTAGGAGCCGCCCATGAAGTGGTCGTCGACCGAGGGGCCGCGGCCGTCGACGTTCCAGGCGCCCTCGAACTGGTTGGCGGCGGTGGCGCCGCCCCAGAAAAAGTCCTTGGGGAACTCGATGTTTGCCATGTGATTCTCCTTTTCTATGGCAACGAGCACGGCCGAGTGCCGCGCTAAAATCTATAGCCCAGGCAAGAAGAGGCGACTCGGCCGAGATGGGAAGCGTCTGAGCGCCCCTTCTTGCTTATGCTTACAGTATTCGCTGGTCAACCCTGCCAAACAAGGCGGCAGGGCGTTTTGGATACTTCTTTTCGAGCGCGAGCGCGCTAGGCCGCCCGAGGCTGAAACTTTTTGACACCATCGCGACGGCGCTGGATCACGCCGGCCACCAGGAGCACCGCCGAGCCCGCAAACGTCACCACGAGCGCAAAGCCGAGCATGGCGCCAAGACCGAGCGAATCCTGCAGGATACCGCCCGCAAAGTTGCCGACCGACGAGCCGATGCCCGTGGTCATGACGGCGATGAACGTCTGGCCGAGCATCTCGTCGGCCACGCCGCACTCCTCCGAAACGTAATAGGCGATGAGCGACATCAGGATGCCGTACGAAAGACCCTGGAACATGAGGCCCACAAAGAGCACGGGAATGTTCGGGGCCAGGCAGATGAGGCTGTTGCGGATGATGTAGGCCACGCCCACCAGCATGAAGAGGCCGCCCGTGCCGAGCTTGCGACGAAGCTTGGGCATGATCGTCATCATGGGCAGCTCGCTTGCCGCCATAAAGAACGTGCCGATGCCGAGGGTCGCCGTGTCGCCGCCGAGGTTCTGGGCGATGTTAATGAGATAGGTCGAGAGCGACGAAGACGCGATGAAGTTGAGGCAGAAGCCGAACAGAACGAACATGAGGAGTCGGTAGCGGAACACAAAGCCCGCAAAGCCGACGGGCTTCTGCTCGGCCTCGCCAGCGGCACTCGCGCCGCCGGCGCTATCCTTCTCGCTCTCGGAAGCAGCCGGAGCGGTCTCCTCGGTGTAGCCCGGAAGGTTGTGGATGAGCCAGAGTGTGACGGCCGAGCTCGCCACAAACACCGGTGCGATCACGAGCGGGTTGAACCACTCGACGAGGCTGCTCACCCCAACGGCGGTGATGGCATAGGCGATGGAGCCCGTGCCGCGCGCCAGGCCAAAGTTGAGCTGCTGACCACGGCGCACGTAACCCATGGCAACCTGCGAGAGCAGCGGCGGCGTGCACATGAGCATGGCGTAGACGAACACGTACACGAGCATGATCACGACATCGGGCAGCGGCAGGTAGGCGATCGCCACAAAGGTGACGCACATGATTGCAAAGGTGATGTCGAACACGCGCGGGATGGTGAGGGAAGAAATCCGCTGCAGGAGTGCCGAGAGAATCGGGCCCAAAAAGATCGAGAACACGCAGGCACCGGCCGTGGTCACGCCGATGAGCGTGTTGTCGAAGCCCTTGTACTGCAAAAGGATCGCGACGAATGCGCAGGCGGCGCAAGTGGCCACAAAGTTGAATCCCTGGAGCGCGCTGTAGCGCAGCTGTAGTTGCTTCACGTCTCTCCCTCGATGCCGTTTATCCGGAACAAATCGGCGCGCAGCCCCCGCGCGCCCGCAAAAAACGGGCCTGCCACCCAGGCCGCCCGCCTGGCGCGACCGGGGCACCATGCCCAATCAAACAGGTTGAGTATCAAACGGCGGAGACCCCCTCACAAGGGCCACCGCCGTATCTGATACTTATTTTCGCCAGCTCAGAGGCCTCGCCGCCCCTGGCTGACACTTCTCGACACCTCGCCGTCGCACCCGGCGCAGGACGGGCCGGCGGCGGTGCCGATCAAAACCTACAGCTCCTCGCCGTTGGTCTCGATCACGTGCTTGTACCACGCAAAGCTGTCCTTACGCGAACGCTCGAGCGTGCCCTCGCCGGCATCGTTCTTGTCCACGTAGATGAAGCCGTAGCGCTTGTCCATCTGGCCCGTGCCGGCCGAAACGAGGTCGATGCAGCCCCAGGGCGTGTAGCCCATGAGGTCCACGCCGTCCTCCTCGACGGCGATCTTCATCTGCTCGATGTGCGCGCGCAGGTAGTCAACGCGGTACGGATCGTGGATCGAGCCGTCCTCCTCGACCTTGTCGTAGGCGCCAAAGCCGTTCTCGACGATGAACAGCGGGATGTCGTACATGTCGGTGAACCAGTTGAGCGCGTAGCGCAGGCCCACCGGGTCGATCTGCCAGCCCCAGTCGCTCTTCTTGAGGTTAGGGTTGCTCACCAGGTCGCGACTCTCGAGGTACTCGTAGTGCGGGTTAACGTCGGCACCCTGGTAGGCGGCGGCAAAGCTCATGTAGTAGCTGAAGCCGATGTAGTCGACGCAGCCGTTGGCGATCGAGATCATGTCCTCGGCCGTGATATCGAGCTCGTAGCCCTTGCGGTCCCACAGGGCAACGATGTTGGCCGGGTAGTCGCCGCGCACGTGCACGTCGGCGTAGTAATAGCGGCGCTCCATGGCCTTCTGCGCCATGAGGATGTCCTCGGGCTTGCAGCTCGCCGGGTAGATCGGGCACATGGCGATCATGGCGCCGATCTCGAAGTCGGGGTTGATGGCATGACCGATGGCCACGGCCTTGGCGCTTGCGACCAGCTCGTAGTGAGCGGCCTGGTACATGACGAGCTCACGGTTCTCGCCCTCGCGGGCCACGATGCCCGAGTCGGCGAGGAGTGCGTAATCCTCGTCGTAGTTGGCCTGGTTGTTGATCTCGTTAAAGGTCATCCAGTAGGTGACCTTGTCCTTGTAGCGCTCAAAGCAGGTGGTGGCGAACTTCACGAAGAAGTCGATGCAGCGGCGATCGCGCCAGCCGCCGTACTTGTTCACGAGGTTGAGCGGCATCTCGAAGTGGCTGAGCGTGATGACGGGCTCAATGCCGTGCGAGAGGCAGCAGTCGAACAGACGGTCGTAAAACGCCAGGCCACCCTCGTTGGGCTGCTCGTCGTCGCCGTTCGGGAAGATGCGGCTCCAGGCGATGGACGTGCGGAAGCACTTAAAGCCCATCTCGGCCATGAGCGCGATATCGCCCTCGTAGCGGTGGTAGAAATCGATCGCCTCGCGGTTGGGGTAGTTCTCGCCGGGAATCTCCTCGCCGGTGAACCTGCGCAGGTGCGTCTGGTCACCCGAGGTGGTCACGTCCATGCACGAGAGACCCTTGCCGTCGCAATCGAAGCCGCCCTCGAGCTGGTGGGCCGCAACGGCACCACCCCACAGGAATCCTTCAGGAAAAGCCATGCGCATATCCTCTCTTTCGCATCGCGTCTCGGGACGGTCGTGTGTGCCGCCCCCTGCTCGCGTTCGCGCCGCTCCGAGCGCGGGGAACGCGAGCAGGGGGCGTATCCGGAAGAGCGCCGGATACGCCAAGAAGAAGGCCCGCACTCCGCGCATTGCGGGGCGCGGGCCCTCGGGGTCGAGCGGGGCTGCGACACCGCTCGGGTCTAGATCCGGTGCTTACTCAGCCTCGGCCGCAGCAGCCTGCTCCTCAGCAAGCAGCTTGGAGTCGTAAGCCTTGAAGAACGGGAAGTAGATGGCCGCAGAGACGGCAGCGCAGACGACAGCGAGGATGGCGCCGCGGATGTCGCCACCGCAGGACAGGAAGCCGCCGATGCCGACGGGGGTCGGCCAAGCCATCTGGACGATCACGGGCGGCACGATGCCGAAGGTGATGGCGCAGAAGGCGATGACGACCTCGGCCATGGGAGCCAGGAAGAACGGAATGGCCAGGTTGGGGTTGTAGACGATGGGGATACCGAACAGCAGGGGCTCGTTGATGTTGAAGAGACCCGGGACCATGGCGGAACGGCCGAGGTACTTGAGCTGGTCGGACTTAGCAAGGAAGCACATAAAGAGGCAGAGGCCAAGCGTGCCGCCGGAACCACCGACGGTAACGAAGGCGTTGTTGAACTCGCCCGCGAACACCTGGCAGCCGCCGTTGACGTTGGTGGCAACGTTGGCAAGGGTGATGGCGGTGAGCGGCGAGGTCACGATGGTGGCACCGTGGATACCGACGAGCCAGAGGGCGTGGATCAGGAAGTAGATCACGAGGAGGCCCGGGAGGGTACCAGTGAGGTTGACCACGAAGCCGAAGGGGATGGCGATGAGGTCGTAGATGTTGGTGCCGAGCACGGTGAGCACGCCGTTGACGACCATGCAGATGATGGCGATCATGCCGCCAGGCACGAGTGCGGTGAAGGCACGCGAAACGCCCTCGGGAACGGACTCGGGCATCTTGATGACGATGTTCTTCTTAACGCAGAGCTCGTAGATCTTGGTGACGAACCAAGCGACGATGAACGCGGTGAAGATACCGATGGCAGCGAGGTCGGCGAGGCCGCCGGAACCGGAGGCATAGCCGTTGAAGATGCCGTTCTCAGGATCGGAAGCCAGAGCGAAGGTGCCGTCCTTGAACGTGTACTCGCACATCAGCATGAACAGGGCGAAGAAGCCCATGCCCACGGCGGTGACGGGGTTGATGTTGACCTCGTCCTCCTCGGCGATGATCTTGGCGTACTCATACGTGGTCACGATGAGGAAGTACACCGAGATGACGCCCATCGACGCGTTGTAGGCCGCCATGTAGAGCGGGGTGATGTGGTCGAAGGACGCGGCCCAGATGCCCGTGAGCACGGGGAACGCCTGAGGCAGAACCGAGATAACGAGGAACATGGAGCCGACGATCGTGAAGGCGATCGTCGACATGCCGGCCTGGGTAATGGCGCGGACAAAGCGAAGCTGCGAGAACTTCATCATGGGACCCATGATGTACTTCTCCAGGAAATCGAACATATTAGACTCCCTTATTCCGATAGTAGTTCGATATACCGGTCGTAAGCCTTGTCGTGACCGTCGCGCACGCGCAGCACCTTGCGCACGATCACCAGCTTAACTACGAGGCAGGCGAGCACGACGGCCGCGCCCACCGTTCCGGTCGCAAAGAACGGGAAGAAGATGTCCTTCCCGAGCAAGAAGGTGACACCGACCACGGCCAAGTCGATCACGATCGACGCGCAGGCAATGTAGAAGGTCTTCTTGAGGTAGTCCGTGCTCCTGTGGAGGATCTGGACGCACTCGAGCACGGCCACGATAAAACCGAGCATCTGGATGACCGGCACCGCGATCGCCGGGGTGAACCCCGAGATCACGATCAGGGCCGCCCAGTAGAGGTTGATGAACACCATCGCGCTCGACGCATAGCGGACGAACATAAAGCGGGTGTTCTTGGCGTTGCGGAGCTTGAGCTTGCGCTCGTTCTCCTCGCGGCGCTCCCACTCCTCGTCCGACATGATCTTGCGGCGCCTCTGCACCTCGTCGGGCGTGGGCACGTGCCTTTTGGCCTTCTTCTTGTTCTTAGCCATGGTTCAGCTCACCTATCTTGCAAACAGAGGCCTCGGCACTTAGGCGAGGGTCTCGTCGATGAGCTTGAAGATGTTCTCGCAATTGCCGCGACCGTAGTCGGCCATGGGGATCACGGCCACCGGCTTGTCGTCGCCGACCTTCTTGCGGACGTTCTTCTCCTGATAGGAGATCTGGGGCCCGAGGAGGAGGATCTCGGCGTCAGCGGCCTTCTTGAGGTCGCCCACACCGGTGGCGTCGATCGAGAAGTCGGCGATGCCCTTCTCGGCAGCGTACTTCTCCATCTTCTTCATGAGCATGCTGGTGGACATACCGCCTGCGCAAACGAGCAGAACCTTCATTGGTAACTCCCATCTTTGGTGCCGGAGTTTCTCCGGCAGGTAACGTGGTGGCGGATTTGCGGCACCGCCGGCGGGAGCGGGCCTATGCCCGCCCCGCGCTGCCGTGGGCTACTTTGCCGCGAGCTCGCGACGAAGCTCGATGATCTCGGAGATCAGCTCGCGAGCGAGCATCGAGGTCATCAGATGATCCTGTGCGTGGACGAGCATCACGTCGACGGGGACGTGGTTGCCGTTGGCCTCCTGCACGAGCAGCTGAGTCTGCTGCTCATGTGCGTCGAGACCACCCTTCTCGGCCTCGCCCATCAGCTCGTCAGCCTTCTCGAAGTCGCCCTCCTTGGCGGCCTCGAGAGCCTGGAACGCGCAGCTGCGCGCCTGGCCGGCGGCGGCGATGAGACCAAACGAGATCATCTCGGTATCCTGGGTTTCCTCTGCCATGTCGTTTCCTCCTCTCGTTTTCTTTCTGCTGTCTTGTTCTTCCTTGCTATCTGCACCGGTCGCAAAGCGGCCGGCGAGGTGCCTTAAGCTGAATGCCGGTCGGTTCCGGCCCGTGCGCGGGCATGCGCGGTAAAGAGGTCCATGAGCGCGTCGTAGCTCTGGTTTGCTATGAGCGCCGCGAGCCCCTCGGCGTCGTTGAACGCCTCGGCGAGCACGTTGAACATACCGCCGAGCTGCTCGTTGTCCTCGGTGGAGGTGGCGACCATAAAGATTGCCTTGACGCTGCCGCGTCCCCAGTCGAGCGGCTCATCGAGCAGGGCCACGGCCACAAAGGAGTGGTCGCAGACGGGCTCGAGCGGATGCGGCATGGCTACCTCGTTGCCAAAGCTCGTGGCCACGCATTCCTCACGCCGCATGACGAGCTCCGAGAAGTTCTCGGCCACGTGGCCCGTCCCCTCCATCTGCTTGCACAGAAAGACGAGCGCCTCCTTTTTGCTCGCAAAGGTCCGGTGGGCAAAAAAGAGTTCCTTTGAAAAGCGCGCGGCAAAGGTCGGGTCGAGCGCGTCGGGCTCGCTCGTGCTGAGCAGGCGGCGCACCTCGCGCACCTCCGCCTCGTCAAAGAAGAACTCGATCTGGCGGACCGGCACGGGCAGGGCCTCGCGCAAAGGAACGGTGGTGAACACGTAGTCGATCTTGGAGAAGTCGGCCTTGGAGACATGGGCCACGTCGCAGGTCTGGATGCTGTCGACGTAGGCGCCGAACTCCTGACGGTAGCGGTACTCGAGCATGCGCGCGGAGCCGCGGCCCGAGGCGCACACCACGAGGATGTTCTTTTTGGGCAGCTCGGTGCGGTGGCGCTCGAGCGAGAGGGCAAAGGCCATGGCGATGAAGCCGACCTCGTTCTCGGAGAGCGTGGCGCCGTAGTGCTCGGCAAGCACTGCGGAGCTATCGAGCGCCATGGAATAGGCGAGCGGGTAGCGGCGGCGGATGTCGGTGAGGATCGGGTTGTCGATATGCAGGTGATAGCGCAGGCGAACGGAGAGCGGCACGATATGGCGCGCGAGGTTCATGCGCAGCTCAAGGTCGTCCCTGAAGTCGTAACGGAACGATTTCCACACGACCTCGAGCATCTGGGACACCACGTCCCAGACCTCCTCCGAGATGACGAGCCCGGCGGACTCACCCTCGGCGCTCTCGCCCTCGGCCGTGGCCGGGGCGTCGCTGTCGGCGATCATCTCTTTGCCGGCGAGGTGGATGGCGATGTAGCTCTGCTCGCTCTCGGGCAGCTCCACGCCGAGCTCGCTCTTGATGCGCTCGGCAATGCCGGCCGCCACGTCGGCCACGCGCTCGTCGCAGATGCAGGCGCTGGCGCCCAGGTCGACGGGAACGTAGTTGCCCTCCTCGATGCGCATGAGCGCGATGGAGATGTGGACGAGCAGGTTCTGGTAGGTGAGCGAATTGATCTGGAAGTTGAACTCGTCGACGGCGGCGTCGACGATCTTTGCGATCTTGTCGAGCGGGGTGATGCGACAGGCGCAGGTCGAGGCGCTGTCGGCCTTGCCGGCGCGCTCGGGCAGGTTCTTACCGGTTGCGGCTTCCTCGCGCGCAAGCGACTCCACGACGGAGCTTGCAAGGCAAAGACGGCGCGAGAGCTCCTCGCCCACCACGCGAATGCCGTAGTGCGGACGCTTCTCGATCTTGAGGCCGAACTCCTCCAGGCGCTCCTCAACGCGCTTGAGGTCGCCCGAAACAGTGGGGCGCGAGACGCAGAGGGCGCGGCAGAGCTCGTCGACCGTTACCCAGTCGGTGCGGTCGAGCAGGTCGTTGAGGAGGTAGGCCACGCGGTCCTCGGGCTGCATGTTGCCGCGGGCGATGTTCATATGCATCGACTCGAGCCATGCGCTGAGCGCCGGGCCGTCGGTCACCTCGACCGAGTAGCCGCCGCGATTCTTTTTGACCAGGCGGGCGAATCCGTCGAGGCGCTCGTTGGCGCGCTTGACGTACGTGCGGATGGTGCGCTCGCTCACGTCGAAATGCGCGGCAAGGTCCGCCGATGAGATAGCGGGGTTTGCCAACACGTAGCGCACGATCTGACTGTCGTCCTCGACCATTCGTCCCTCCTTTCCTGCACGAAAAAGTTTAGGAAAGTAGTCTTCCAAACTCCATCGGGTACCCTTCCGCCTTTTTTGGAAAGCAGTTTTCCTAAAATGACGAACACCCTTGTTTACCTGCGGAGATGATGCGGACGAATTCTTCACGTAGCTTACACAATATAAGAATTCGTCTCTTTTCGATATTGTTGGAAGACCGTTTAACCGAATTTTCCTACCGTTCACCGGCGGCGAGCGGTAGATGAGCCGCACGTGGACGGCGTCCGATTCCGGCGCGCGCGGGGGTCACGCGGTTGGGTACAATCGCAAGCGCTCATGCTCAGAGAGAGGGGACACCTTGGACATCAAGCGCAAGATCCGCCGGGCCGAAGGCCTCACCCCCACCGAGCAGCAGCTCGGGCTCACCGCCCTCGGACTCGGCGAGTCCATCCGCAAGCTCTCGATCAAGGAATTTGCCGCCGAGGCCAACGTGTCGGTGGCGAGCATCCATCGCTTTTGCAAAAAGCTCGGGCTCGAGGGGTTCAAGGACCTCAAGGTCGAGCTCACGCGCCTGGCCACGAGCGAAGAGCACGAGAGCTCTGTCGACATCAACTTTCCCATCGCAGCCGGTGCCGTGGCCTCCGAGATCATGCCGCAAATCGAGGAGCTCTACGAGGTCACCCTGCGCGAGACGCGCGCGATGATCGACATCGACGACATGAATCGCGCGGCCGAACTCATCGAGCGCGCCACGCAGGTCGACATCTACACGCAGTCGCACAACCTCTACCCGGCGCAGATGTTCCGCGACCGTCTGCTCTCGGCCGGCAAGACCGCCACCTGTTACGAAAACTTTGAGTCGCAGGTGCGCACGGCCATGGCCTCTACGAGCACGCACGTGGGCATCGTGATCTCGTACTCGGGGCTCGCCGACAACCTCAAGACCGTGCTGCCGCTCCTCTCGGAGCGCAAGACCCCCGTGATCGTCATCGGCACGCCCTACTGCAAGCAGTTGCACCCCGGCTTTGCCGCCTACCTTTTGGTAAGCGACCGCGAGAGCCTGCAGCATCGTATCACGCAGTACGCGAGCCACATTGCCGTGCAGTACGTGCTCGACGCGCTCTACAGCTGCTTTTTTGCACGCGACTACGACCGGGCGATCCAGTTTTTGGAGAGGTCACTCCCTTATACGTGCCTGATTCACAACCGCAATCGGGCCTAGCGCAGATCGGGACTCTTTTGGGGCCGGCGCGCGGCGGGGTCTGCTTGGGAGGTCGCTCGACCTGTCACCCGTCGGATTCTTCTCGGGGCTTCGACGAACCTGACGCCCGGCGGGGGGTTTCCGCCCAAAAACGTCCTCGGCAAATGGAAGCGGCCGTCCGCCCCGTTCCTTCGGAACGCTGGGCGGCCGGCCGCTTCCTTGCCTGCGGGATGTTTTTGATCGGAAACCCCCGGCGGGCTGGCGGCGACATGCCCGTGCGGATCGGTCAGGCGCACGGTGGGCGGTCATGGCGTCGCGGGGCGAGCGGTGCTCGCCGCGACTTGTGGCGACATTGCTGATGTTGACCGAGAAGCAATCCGCGCGACCGCGTTTACTTGAGCGCCGTGGGCGCGAGGGCCCGGGCGGGCGAATCGCAAGGGGCGCCGTCTCGACGTGCGGGTTTCCCGGCCAGCGTCTTGGTGAATTGGGCCGGTGCCAACGCACGGCGCCCCGGCCTGCGCAGGCTGCGGCCCCTTCTCGAAACGGGACCCCGATCGGTATCGGTTTGGCGTCCGATCCCGAAAGCGAAGCCCGATCGGTATCGGTTTTCGGCCGGCGCTCGAGTAGACGGCGTTTTCAAATGACCGCGACCTGCGGTTTTGCCGCAATGAAGCGGGGTTCTACTCGATGTTCAGCTCAAAACCCATACCGATCGGGGTCTGGATTCTCCGGAAAGGGCAAAACCAATACCAATCGGGAGTTTGTTTTTTCAGAAGGCGCAAAAGCGATACAGATCGTGGGTCGGCGACGCTTCTGGGGCCGCCGACGGACGACGGCGAGGCCAAGTGGCCACGAGGCCCAGGGACGGCGGTGCCGAAAAAGCCCCCCGCAACCCCGTCCGCACTCGAAAAAGTCGGTTTCCGGTACCCTGGACCGAAATTCCAGGGTAGCCGCGATTTTTCGCCCGCGCTCCCGCAGGTAGGGAAATGGGACCGTGCCGGTATACAAAAGGAATCCCGTCCAGGCTACCGGAAACCGTCTTTTTTGGAATCCCAGACGCGTCGCAGGATGCAGGCGACGTTTCCGGGCGACGTCCACGTAAGGAAAGGGACCCGACCGGACGGTCGGGCCCCTGGAGGGCAGGGTGCGGGTTTCGGTTCCCTACCTCTTCTTGCGCCTGCCCAGGACGCCGGCGACGGCGGCGAGGAGGCCGAGGGCGGCGAGGAGGCCGACGACAAACGGCGTGCGGTCGCCGGTGCCGGCGAGGGCGCTGGCCGACGTCGTCACGGTCGTGGTCACC
>CAVDZW010000020.1:0-8774 GCA_963613305.1 bacterium
CCGGTGCTTTGCGCGGCGCGCGCGTGCGCTGCCTCCGGGTGCGCGTTCGACGTCGTTGTGGGCGCGGCAACGGCTGACAAGCTCGTGGGGGTCGAGGAGTTCGCCGAGCTCGGCGCCTCCTCCGTGACCGTCTGCACCGACGATGGAACGGCGGGCGAGAGCGGCTTTACCACCGCCCCCGCCGAACGCCTGCTTGCCGCTGGGGGCTACGACTACGTTGCCACCTGCGGCCCCGCCGTCATGATGCAGGGTGTGGCCGAGCTCGCCGCCAAGGCGGGCGTTACCTGCGAGGTTTCCCTCGAGCGTATGATGAGCTGCGGCTTTGGCGCGTGCAACACCTGCAACGTCGAGACCGTCGACGGCATGAAGGGCGCCTGCATGTGCGGTCCCGTGTTCGATGCAACCAAGGTGGTGGTGTTCTAAATGAGCAAGGTGAACATGGCCGTCGATTTCGGCGGCGTCAAGATGCAGAACCCCATCAACACCGCAGCCGGCACCTTCGGCTACGGCTGGCAGTTCCAGAACTTCTTTGACGTGAGCAAGCTCGGTGCCATCACCACCAAGGGCTGCGCCGCTGAGCCGTGGCCGGGTAACCCCGCGCCGCGCATGGCCGAGGTTCCGGGCGGCATGCTCAATTCCGTGGGCCTGCAGAACCCGGGCGTGCGCGCTTTCGCGGAGGAGTCGGGTCCCTGGCTCGATCAGCTCTCCAAGGACGGCTGCCAGGTCATCTGCCAGGTCGCGGGTCACTCCACCGAGGAGTATGTGCGCGCACTCGAGCTCTTTGACGAACTCTGCCCCTGGGCTGCCGGCTTTGAGATCAACGTGAGCTGCCCCAACATCGCCGCGGGCGGTGCCGCCATGGGGTCGACCCCTGAGGGCGCGAGCGGCGTCATGCGTGCCTGCCGCAAGGTCACCGACAAGCCGCTCTTCGTCAAGATGGCCCCGGTCAACGTGGTCGAGATCGCCAAAGCCCTCGAGGACGCGGGTGCTGACGGTCTCTCCGTCATCAACTCCATCCAGGGCATGTCGATTGACGTGCACACGCGCAAGAGCCGCATCACCAAGCCCAAGGGCGGTCTTTCGGGTCCGCTCTGCCATCCCATCGCCGTGCGCATGGTGTGGGAGGTTGCTCAGGCCGTCGATCTGCCGATCAACGGCGTCGGCGGCGTCATGACGGGTGAGGACGCTGCCGAGTTCATTCTCGCCGGCGCCACCTGTGTGTCGGTCGGCATGGCCAATTTCGTCGATCCGTGCGCGAGCCTCAAGATCGCACGGGAGCTCGAGGCCTGGGCCGAGTCGCAGGGTGTCTCGGACATCAACGAGCTGAGGGGGGCCTTCGAATGCTAGAGGCCGATGCACGCGACCGCGTGATCGTCGCGCTCGACTGCGACCGCACGACCGCGCTCGATCTTGCCGAAAAACTCTCTGGTCACGCCCGTTGGCTCAAGGTCGGCATGACGCTCTTCTATTCAGAGGGTCCCGAGATCGTGCGTGCCTTTAAGGAGCTCGGGTTCAAGGTGTTCCTCGACCTCAAGTTCTATGACATTCCGCATCAGGTGCGCGGTGCCGCCCGCTCCGCCTCGCTGACTGGCGCCGACCTGCTCTCGGTGCACGGAATGGGCTCGGGCGCCATGCTCGCGGCCTGCCGTGAGGGCGCCGAGGAGGCCGCTGAGCAGCGCGATGAGCGCACCAAGCTCGTGGCCATCACGGTGCTTACGAGCATGAGCCAGGACTCGCTTACCGAGATCGGTATCGATAGCGCCGTGGCCGACGAGGCCGCGCGTTTGGCCAAGCTCGGCGTTGCGGGCGGCACGGACGGTATCGTTTGCTCTCCGATGGAGGCCGAGGCCATGCGCGAACTGCTCGGTCCCGATGCGCTGATCGTCACTCCCGGCGTGCGTCCTGCCGGCGCCGCCCTGGGCGACCAGACGCGCGTGGCCACCCCTGCTGAGGCGATTCGCCGCGGTGCGAGCCATATCGTCGTCGGGCGTCCTGTCACGGGTGCCGAAGATCCGCTCGCTGCATTTGAGAACATCGTCTCTGAGCTGGTCGAACTGGCTTAATTAACATATTTTTGCGCGGTCGTTCGTGTTTTATTCGCAACTTTCTGTGGATTACGACGGATGGCCGCGCCTTTTTGCGCCGATAGCTTGCACTTTGCGATTCTATCGACTACCCTAGGTTGCTGTTAAAAGGCTCAATTGCACGGTTTACGTGCTAATATGCCAATAATTGGTCAAACGAATCTTGGAGGTTCACATGGCACTCCCTCAGCTTACCGACGAGCAGCGCAAGGCGGCTCTCGAGAAGGCCGCTGCAGCCCGTCACGCACGTGCTGAGCTCCGCGAGCAGATCAAGAAGGGCGAGAAGTCCCTTGAGTCCGTCCTCAACTCCGACGATCCCATCGCCTCGCGCATGAAGGTGTCCACCCTCATCGAGTCGCTCCCGGGTTACGGCAAGGCTAAGGCCGCCAAGATCATGGACGAGCTCGGCATTTCGGCCACTCGCCGTGTTCAGGGCCTGGGCGTTCGCCAGCGCGAGCAGCTCCTCGAGCAGCTCTCCAAGTAGTGGGCTCCTCGAAGTCAAAGCTCTTCGTTATTTCCGGACCGTCAGGTGCAGGGAAAGGGACGCTTGTCGCGCGCGTGCGCGATGAGCGTCCTAACCTGGGCCTGACGGTTTCCGCTACCACGCGATCCCCACGTGAGGGCGAGATCGACGGTGTGAGCTACCACTTTCTTAGCAAAGAGGAGTTCGCCAGCCGTGTGGATGAGGGCAAGTTCGTTGAGTGGGCCGAGGTTCACGGCAACTGCTACGGCACGCTTGTGAGCGAGGTCGAGTCCAAGCTCGCCTCGGGCACGTCACTGATACTTGAGATCGACGTTCAAGGCGCCTTGCAGGTCAAGGACAAGATTCCGGACGCCGTGCTTATCTTCATCAAGCCCCCCTCGCTCGAGATCCTTCGCGCGCGGCTCGTCGGTCGCGGCAGCGAGACCCCGGAAAGCCTGGAGCTTCGTATGGCCAACGCGGAGCACGAGCTCGAGCTGGCCGACCGATACGACGACGTAGTAGTGAACGACGATCTTGATCGCGCGACGGCCGAGCTGCTCAGCGTTATCGAGAACCACGAAAGGAACTGAGGCATGTCTGTCGTTAAACCTCGAATCGACGATCTTCTTGAGAAGACCGACAACAACCGCTTCCTCCTCGCTTCGCTGGCGTCCAAGCGCGCCTGCGACATCAACAGCATGCTGCGCGGTCAGCACAATCGCGTGCTCGCTGTCCAGGATATCGACGATATCACCGTTGCGCTTTCGGGCACCGACACCATCTCGATGGCCATGAACGAGATCGTCGACGGCGACATCTCGTACGACCACGAGAGCTATGAGGCCGCCCTCGGCCGCAAGGCTTCGGCTGAGTAGATGGCAAGCAGGGTCTGCCTTGTGCACTACCATGAGGTAGGGCTCAAGGGCAAAAACCGCTCGTTTTTCGAGCATGTCCTCATGGACAACATCAAGGCGGCCTTGGCCGCCTTTTCCTTGGCAACTGTGACGCGCATCTCTGGCTACATCCTCGTCACCTTCTCTAAGAGTGGGGAGGCCGACGAGGCGGTTCCGGTGATCTTGCGTGTGCCGGGGGTTGCCCGCGTGTCGCTTGCGTATCACACCAACCGCGATGCGGCGGAGTACTGCCGTGCGGCCGTGTACGCTCTGCGTGAGTTCGGCGAGTTCGAGACCTTCAAGGTGCACGCCAAGCGCTCGAACACCGACTACGAGCTGACGTCGATCGAGCTCAACCGCCAGGTGGGCGAGGTGCTCTGCGAGGAGTTTCCCGACAAAAAGGTAAAGATGCACGATCCGGACGCCACGGTCTACGTGCTCGTGGTTCAGGGTTCGGTCTACGTGTACGCGCGAACCGAACGCGGTGTCGGCGGCTTGCCGGTGGGTTCTGCCGGCAAGGTCGTTACCCTGCTTTCGTCGGGTATCGATTCGCCGGTGGCCACCTGGATGCTCGCGCGGCGTGGTGCGGTATGCGTTCCCGTGCATTTTTCGGGGCGTCCGCAGACCGCCGACACCAGTGAGTACTTGGTGCAGGATATCATCCGTGCGTTCCAGCCGGCCATCAATATCGGGCGCCTGTACGTGGTGCCTTTCGGCGACTGCCAGCGCGAGATCTCGATCAAGTGCCCAAGCAACCTGCGCGTGATCATGTATCGTCGCGTGATGTATTCCGTGGCCGAACGGATCGCTAAGATCGAGGGCGCCCGTGCGATCGTGACGGGAGAGTCGCTGGGACAAGTGGCCTCGCAGACGCTCGAGAACATCATGGCGGTGAACGAGGCCGTTTCGATTCCGGTGTTCCGTCCCCTGATCGGGTCGGATAAGCAAGAGATCATCGCCCGCGCCGAGCAGATCGGCACGTTCGATATCTCGACCGAGACTGCGCCGGATTGCTGCACGCTGTTTATGCCTAAAAAACCCGAGACACATGCGAAGCCCGATGCCGTTGCCGAGGCTTGGAATATGTTCGACCATGAGGCCATGATCGATGAGCTCGTGCAGTCGGTGGAATACATCGATTTTGAGAGCGTCAACTACAAGCCGCCGCGCATGATGCGTGAGCGCCATGATGAGCTATTGCCTCGCTAAATAGCCTTTGTAACCTGCCCGGATGTGCTTGCATCCGGGTTTTTTGTTGATGGCTGATGGGTCGCATTTGTGTCCTGCAGGGTAAGGTTCGAACGGTCGATTTGTTAGACGGTGCGTTTTGGTGTTCGCGGCATCTGCTTGTTTTCGCTGTTTTCGGTGAGGATTGAAGCGGGAGGTGGCATTATGGCGCAAATCAAAAAGACCGGTTGGTTCGAGCGGTTGTTCGTGGCTGTGTCCGGCAAAGGCGGTCCGAGGGTCGTTGCCGGGGTCGTTCTGCTCTGCATTGCTGTCGCGGTTGCGGGTTTGGGCGTCGTGGGCGCCGGAAGGTCCGAGAGCCTCATGATTGAGAAGAAGTCGTCTGCCGCCTCCGGCTCACTTGATAAGACGGACAAGAAGGGGACTAAGGAGAAGGCCAACTCTACTGAGGTGGTCGTCGTCGATGTGGGCGGGGCTGTGGCGTCTCCGCAGGTCGTTCGTCTTGAGTCCGGCGCGCGTGTTGACGATGCCATCCAGGCTGCTGGCGGTCTTTCGGAAGATGCCGATATATCGTCGATCAATAGGGCTTCCAAAGTCGAGGACGGCGCCAAGGTCTATGTGCCCAGAATGGGGGAGACTGCCGCGGCGGGCGGCTCTGCTGTCGACGCTACCGACGGCACGGGATCTTCTGGCAGCTCCTCCGCAGGCACGGGCTCCGGTTCTTCGGGCGCTGCGAGCGGGCTTGTGAATATCAACACGGCCGGCCTCGACGAGCTCGATACATTGCCGGGCGTGGGGCCTTCGACGGCGCAATCGATTATCGACGATCGCACCCAAAACGGCCCCTTCTCGTCAATCGAGGACCTTATGCGTGTGTCGGGGATCGGCGAAAAAAAGTTTGCAAACATGAAGAGCGGAATCACGATATGAGCTTCCCGGCAGAAGATCCGCCGCCGCGCCCCTATATTTCACCCATCGCGGCAGGCGCACTTGCGAGCATTGCTGTGAGCGCGATTGTGCTCAGGATGTCATGGACGGACATCTTGAAGGGCGGTAGCGCGGCTCGTGCCTCTGCTGCTGTGCTGGTTGTTGCCGGCCTTGTTTGCGTCCTCGCCTCCTGCGCTTTTCGCGGAGGCGTGGTGGCTAAATGGGCGTTCTGGGCCGGTGTCGGTTGCTTTGTGGCAGCTCTTTCTGCGGGTCTTTGGGCGCAGCGCGCAGCCGCTTCGGTCCTTGAGTTCGAGAGTCTTCCCGCGAGCGCGCTCACGTTCGATGTCGATGGGGATCCGACCCCGACTTCAACCGGCTATATGGTCTCCGCTGTTGCGCGAACGTCTGCATCTTCTGCTCGAATGCTCCTGACCTCTTCCGAAAAGCTTGAGCGGGGCCAGAGCTTAAAGCTCGTCGGGCGCATGTCACCCCTCGACGAGAGTGACTGGGGGAGAAGCAGGTACTTTTCGGGGGATGTTGCTACCGTTCGGGTCGTTAAAGTGCTTGATCGAAATCAAACGGAGGGCTTCTCGCCGTTTGCGACCATCCGACAAAGGCTATTGGCCGCGATCTCGCCTGCCGAGTCAGAGGCGGCAAGCATTGTTGCCGGTGTGCTCTGTGGGCGCACGACCGAGTTCAAGGAGTTCGGGCTCAAAGATCTCTTTTCGAGGACGGGCACCTCTCATCTCATGGCGGTCTCGGGGACCCATCTAGCTGTCGTTTCGGCGCTTCTCCTGCGCGTGTCAGATTCGATGTCCCTCTCGCTTCGTCGACGTAGCGCTCTCGTCTGTGTAGGTATGGGGTCTTACGCGTTTCTTGCCGGCTTTTCGCTCTCGGCGGTGAGGTCGCTGGTCATGAACTTGTCGGCTTGCGTGGCAAATGTCAGTGATCGGCGCAAACATGCCATCTCGAACCTTGCGATCGCGGTGCTGATCATGGTCGCGGTGGATCCGTCGGTTGTGTTTGACCTCGGGTTTCAGCTTTCGGCGCTGAGTGTGGGCGCAATCCTTCTCTTCGGTGATTATGTTTCGTACGCTCTAGAGTGCATGCAGGTTCCGCGCGTTCTTGCGAGCGGGCTCTCGGTTTCGGTCGTCGCTCAGGTCGGCACTGCTCCCGTGACCGTTCCTACGTTTGGCCTTCTCGCGCTCATCGGGCCTTTTGCCAACATCGTGGCCGTGCCGTTGGTCAGTTCTCTTTTGGTGCTCTCGATTGCTATCGGCATCGCGGCGGTTTTGGCTCCTGCGCTCGGGGCTGCCTTTGTGGCTCCATGCGGCATCGCTCGACTTTTGCTGTTTTGGATCAGGCTCATGAGCGGAATTCCGTTCGCATGTGTCAGCACGGAGGGGATGCGCGCTGCAGGCTCGGCAATCGTTCTTGCGAGTCTCGGACTCTATCTCTGGTGGCCGCGGGTTCGCCCGCATCTTTTAGGTGGTTGCTTTGGCTTTTTGCTTGCACTCGCCATTGGGCACGTGGTGCGGTGGAGCTATTTTGCTCCTGCTTCGATCACGGTCTTGGATGTCGGGCAGGCCGACGCGATCCTTATCAGGGAGGGGTCGCAGGCGGTGCTCGTTGATGCTGGGGTTGACGATGCAATCGAAGAGGCGCTCTTTCGCAACAACGTGTATGCGCTCGATGCGGTTTTTATCACGCATTGGGATGCGGACCATTGGGGTGGCTTCCCGCACCTGGTGAAGTCGGTGCGAGCGCAAAAAGTGGTCGTGAACGAGGGCGCTTCGGCGTCGGCGCCGAGTGGGTTCAGGGAGGCCTGCGGCTCCGAGATCGAGGAGATGTCTGATGGCGATACCGTGCATGTCGGCTCGTTTTGCTTGCGCAAGATCTGGCCCCACGGGGCTGTGGCGGGTGAGGAGAACGGGGAGTCACTCTGCCTTTTGATCGAGCGGGACGATGGCGCAGGTGTTTTCTCGATGCTCCTTACGGGTGATACCGAAAAGGATCAGGAGCATGACTATGCGGAGCTTGTGGGAGATATCGACGTGCTTAAGGTGGGCCATCACGGATCCAAGGTTTCAGTTGACGCGGAGGTCCTTGAGGTTCTTGCTCCCGAGGTGGCGATTGCGAGTGCAGGTGAGGGCAATTCCTACGGGCATCCGTCAAAGGAGTGTCGAGAGGCGCTCGAAGCGGCGGGGTCGAAATTCTTCTGCACGATCGATGCGGGCGACGTGACGATTCGTCCTGAGGGGGTGGGGTATTCGATTGAGGCTTCGGGCACCGATGCGTAAGGCGCCATGGTATACCATGTAGCTCGTTTAGGAAGGGGTTCCTCGTGGCTCAAGCTTTGTTGCCCGCATATCTGATCGTCGGTACCGACGAGGTCAAGCGCGATGCCGCCGTCAAAAAGCTCAAGGCGCGCCTCGATGCGACCGGTATGGCCGACTTCAACTTCGATCAGCACGATATGTCGAAGGTTGAGGATATCGAGCAGGTCATAAGTTCGCTCAACACCTATCCGCTCGGGTCGGACTTCAGACTCGTCATCTTGGAGAACTGCGACCGCCTGGCAAAGGCCTTGAGCGAGCCTCTCGTGGAATACTTGGCCGCTCCCTGCGAGACCACTGTGTGCCTTGTTATCGCGGGCTCGCTCGCTAAAAACACGCGCCTCTACAAGGCGATCGCCAAGATCGATGCCAAAGCCATCATCGACTGCTCCGTCAAAAAACGTTGGGAGGTTCCCAAGGTCGTTGCCTCTATGGCGGCAAAGCGCGGGCTCAAGATCGACTCCGATGCGGCCGAGGAGCTTGTCTCGCGCGCGGGCGAGAACACGCGCATGCTCGATAACGAACTCGCGCGTATCGCCGAGCAGCGCTCGACGACGCACATTCGTCTCGCGGATGTGGAAGAGCTGGTTGTGCGCACCGCGGAAGTACAGCCCTGGGACCTGCTTAACGCGGTCTCGGCCCGCAACATGCACAAGTCGCTGCAGCTCTTTGAGCTCATGCCCGAGAAGAACTACGTATGGTTGTTCACGCTGCTTTGCGGACGGGTCCGTGAGCTGATCTGCGCCAAGGCGCTCGATGCGCGGGGCCAGGGGAGTAGTCTTGCCCATGAGCTGGGCATGCAGTCGTGGCAGGTCAAGAACCACCTGGGATGGGCGCGAAAGTTCTCGATGGACGAGCTCGTGGGTATCCTCAAGGACGCCGTTGA
>CAVDZW010000021.1:0-11677 GCA_963613305.1 bacterium
GCTCAAGACGAGCGCCGTGAACTCCGCCATCGACGCCTCGGGCATCAAGGGCAAGCTCGAGAGCTCGCTGCGTGCCAAGGCCTCCTCGATCGCCGCGGCCACGGGGCTGCCCGAGTCGACTGTGAATGACATGATCGACCAGCTCGACATCTCGTCGTGGAGCGTGACGACGCTGCCCTCCGACGCGCAGGAGACCGGTTCGTTCTCGACCACCTATCAGGGAACGGCGGCGACGGTCACCACCTACAGTGATCCGTCCTATGTATCGGTGGAGATGGCTGGGCAAGACCTCACGCTTGCCGTCCCTTCGAGCGCACAGAGCTACGTGAGTTATCTCAAATACCTGTAGCGCTCGGCGAGCGCCCGGACCTCAAGACCGATCGGCAAGGAAAAGTCCCACGCCGGTCGGTCTTTTCTTTTGGAAGCGAGGGCCGGGGCGCTAACTGCCCGATTATGGGAGAACGTGAGCAGGCCGGAGCGCGAACGCGTCTGGACCGATTTGACCAGGTGCCTGCAATTCAAAGCCCAAGTCGCTCGGACCTCATGACACCCGAGCGCAAAAGGCCAAGCGGAAGACACCATCCTCTCGCACTTTAATCGCGAGCTTCTCGTTGAGTGAACCGTCGGCCTTAGTCGGTCTCGACCTTTGTGAGCGAACCTCCCTTGAGGCGCACGAAAACCTCGCCATCTTCGACCTTGAGGCCCTTTGCGCGGCCCCGCCCCTTGGCAAGTGCGACCGGGAGCGAGCCGTCCCCGACAACCATGCTCACCACATGCCAGGAATCCCCGCGTTGCACCAAAAGATAAAACGTGCCGCGTACAAGCGCAAAACCGACCGGCTTGCCCTTGCCCTCGGCAAGTACTGTCTCCGACGTGCTGGAAGATTCCGCTTTGCCATCCGCATCGACCCCGGCCCCAGCGCCCGTCATGCACACAAACCGGTAGCGCCCGGCGCCCGCGCGCTCCAGCCGATACGTAGAATCCTGCAGACGGCAGGTATCGGCAAGCTTCGTAGAGCAAAACTCCGCATCGGCCGCACTCGGCGTTTCGGCCAGTTCGCGCTCAGCCACCTCGGCCGGCGTCTCTTCATAAAGAAAGGCGGAACGGAGCGCTCCACCCAAAACAACGATGCAGAGCAGGGCCAGGCCGCAGCCCAATAGAACCGCGAGCGGCTTGATGCGAAAGGATGAGCGTTGCTGCTCCTGTTCACGTCGCAGGCGCGGAGAGCGCGCGGCCGTATGGGACGTTCCCGACGCCGCGAGCCGCGCTGCATGAGCGCGGTCGGCATCGCGCGTGTGCGCAGCCTCGAGGGCAGCACGCGAGGCGTTGATCGGAGCTTGCACCCCTTTATGTTCACGCTCGTCCATATGCCCTCGCAATCAAATAGGGCACAAGGATAGCATCAGCGCCCCACGCACACCTGCAATCCGCATTCTTTGCGAACTGTCGGCGCATGCAGCACGCAGAGCTCCTGCCTGCGCTATCGTTGCAGAGTTCAAAACGCACAGCACCAAACCCCGCGCACGCGCAGAAAGCGAGTTCACATGGCATTGACCGGACGCCAGGTCAGGCAGCTCCGCAGCTTGGCCCACCACCTCAATCCCGTGGTCATCATCGGCAAGGCCGACGTCAACGACGGCGTCGTCGAGCAGACCAACGAGAGCCTCGAGGCGCACGAGCTCATTAAGTGCTCTGTTCTCGACGGCTCCGCCCTCACGGCCCGCGAGGCCGCCGAGGAGCTCGCTGAGCGCTGCCATGCCGAGATCGTGCAGGTCATCGGCCGCAAGTTCTCGATCTACCGCGAGAGCAAGCGCGACGACATCGAGAAGATCAAGCTGGTCTAAACCCCACCGTCGCGCGTCTTCCATCGCAACCCGACAAAGAGCCGAGCCTCCTTACGGAGCGCTCGGTTCTTTTTTAGATGTCGCATCGAGTAGTGCGGGCGCAACAAAATGCCCCTCGAAAGAGTGCCTTTACGCAGCACCCAGAACCCGTGCAGAAGAGGACAGCAGACCGCACACCACCCGAACAGCAGGATTCACTCAGGCAAAGCGGCAGATATCCTCAGGCACCGATCAGTGACGAGACCGAATCGCGCCGTATCATGTTCGCCACAACCGAACTGCCCCATCACAGCAGGCCCCGCTGTTTGACGCGCTCGATAATGGCTTCGTAGCTTTTGCGCGTCTCGGGATCGGGCAACCCTTGAACCTCGCTCTCGAGCACGTTCAGGTGCGAGGAGTAGAGCTCGACTACCTCACGACGGCGTCCTCCCAGGTCATAGACCATCATGGCGGCACGAATCAGGTCCTCGCGCGTCGGTTCCTGCTTGAGCGCAGCCTCCACCAGCCATGCCGCCGAGGAGATATCGCCCTCCTCGATCGCCGCATTGATGCCGCGCACCATGCAGTCGACAAATTTGTTCTGCAAACGGCGTCGCATGCGCACAAAGTAGGCAGCATCGCCGTTGTTCGGCACAAAGAGCGGGCCGCGGTAGAGTTGTTCCATCTTGAGACAGAGCTCCACCAGCTGCGGAGACGACACGCCGGACTTTTTGAGCAGGATCGTCCGCGCCAGCCGCTCGAACTGCCCCACGTCCGAAGTTACATATTCCATGTTGAGCGCCACGCCATCACCTTGGACGAGCACGTAGCACGGACCGCCGGCAACCTGTCCGAGCGCGCCACGGAGCGACGAAAGCGAAACGTACAGATATTCGCGCGCCCGCGTGTATACCGCCTTGGGCCAAAGCTCCTCGGTCAGCACCTTACGGGTCACGAACGAACCCTGTGCCAACGCCAAGCGCGCGGCGAGCACGGTGCATTTCTTGCGCTGCCAGCGCGCATCCGTGACCACATGCCCGTTGCGCTCTGCCGTGAACCCGCCAAACAGGCTCAGGCTCACCACGCCGAGCTCAGGCGCCTCTTGGCTCTCGAGCATCATCTCGAGTGGCGAGGGCGTCTTGGCATCCCCCTCAAGGGAATAGCGTTCGCGAACCTCGTTCGTCATGAGCCGGCGCAAAGCATCGGCCCCAGTACCGAGATCGTGCATGGCCTTGCGTGCGAACACCCGCACCCGCGCGTCGAGCAGCTCGCGCTTGTGAATGGAATACCAGGCCGAGAGTTCAGAATCGTAGCGCGCCTGCGATAGATGGAGCGCCACGCACCAAGCAGCAGCCGGCCTCAGACTCCCCTCGCCCAAATCGAGCAGCTCCGCCTCCTCTTTGACCGCCACGCGCGAGGTCGCCATGAGCATCGCCGTCTTCTCGAGCAACTCAGCACAATCGCGCAGGAACAGAGCTTCATCACTTGCGAGCTTGAGCACCTGCTGAGCACGAAACCGCGCATTCACTGCCTGCCCCATTGAGACCGCGCTCCACCCCTCGAGCAACATGCAAAACAGCTGCATATCGGTATCGGAGGTCCTAATCGCAGCGTTGCCCGCATCGACGAACGCCCGCTCGTCGACCACCGGCGCGCAAGAAAAGAGCCGCCGCATCGAGACGACCATGCGCAGACGGTCAAGTAAGGACGAAAGACGTCGCCGACGCAAAATCGGTTCGTATTCCGCAAACACCCGGTCGCACTCGTCGATGCCCTCAAAGCTGCCATCGAGCACATCCGCGAGAAGCCGGTCCATCATCAAGAGCAGTTGCGGTATATCGAGCTCGTTTGCGCTGCACACGTTCGCGCGCAAGCCGTCGAGCGCCTCCGTTATCCCGGCACCGCCCACAAGCTCGCGCTCGGCGCGCGCATGCGCCCGGAGCGCTCGCGCCGCCGCGGAAAGCCCTTCTCCCCCACGCGGATACTCAACCTGCGGAAGCTCGATGCCGCGGCAATTCGGCCAGGCCGCGTTCAGAGCCACAAGCTCCTGCCAGTCCCGTGCGCTCACCTCATGGGAGATTCGCGCAGCCTGCATGCGCAAAAGCCGCGCCGACGCCCGAGCCGCCCTGAGGCCTCCGGAGACCAAGCATGCCGCATGATAGGCAGCGAGCAAACCAAGGCTTCCTGCAAAGTCCTCCCCCGAGCCCATGAGCGCCTCGGCCGCCGCAGTCACAAACGAAGCATGGCCCGCGAGCACGATCTTGAGTGGGAACTGCGCAATGAGCTCGCGCGCGCCGCGCTCGTCCATAAAGCGTTCCGCCAACGCCACCGCGCAGTCGCATCTTCCCGCTCGCAGATGTACGCGTGCCGCCCGTGCCTCAAGACCCGGACAGACCGCAAGCGCCATCTCGCGAACCCGCGCACGCGCATCGCCCTCCGAACCAAGACAGCAAAATGTCCGTTCCGCTGCATCGTAGCCAAACGCCGGGTAATCGCGCACAAGCGCGGCGAGATCATCGGCTTGCACCCGCACCCCGCACCGCTCAAGCTCGCTCACACGACCCTCGCCCACCAGAATCATGAGGCAGGCGAGCTTGAGAAGACGTCGGTTCGATTCCGACATATCTACGAGCATGCCCCCGTAGACGTCGACGATACCCGACTCAAGCAGCTCAGATACCCTCTCTCCTTTCTCGACCGAGGCCTGCAGGGCCGCCACCAACGACGGAATTCCCTGTGTGAGCGCATAGACGTCGAGCTGGCTCGAGATGGTGTAGACACGCGCCCAGTCGGAATACTCCCGCGGCTGCACCTTAAGCTTTTGCGCATTGACCTTGACCGAGTCGCCCAAAGCGCGCACAAGCTCCTTGTTCGACGGTTCGCAAGTGAGAAGAAACTCAAAACCGCGGGCACGCAGCTCCCTCAGCTTTTCGACGAATGCGGACGTCTCGGTTGCCGAGAAGCACGGAACGTTCTCGATCGCCACGAAAGGGCGCATGGCCTCCGGTGCCGTCTGTTCCAACTCCTCGAGCTGAACCATCAGCTCCTCAACAAGCGCTCCCTCCGCTTCGACCATCTGCGCCCACCCGCGAGCGGGGTCCGTTCGAATCTCCTCGGCATATTGAAGTGCGAGCGCCGTCTTGCCGAACCCGCGGGGCGCATAGATCACAACGATTCCGGCGCGTCTTCCCTGCGCGACCAGATCGCGAACAAGCTTTCTGCGTTGCACGGTAAACGTGACGCCCATCGGCAAAGGGTCCGCGCGCGCGGCGCGTATGTCCTCTATCGTCGCCGGCAGCTCTTTTGGCAGCATCTGTTCCACGGCCTGTCCTCCAAAATCCTTGGCACGAACGTACGGTACGAGGAGTCCCGCCCTTGCGGACCGATGTGAGAAAAGGCATGTCATTCCAAGTTCGAACAAGGATCGAGCAGAATGCCCCCCAGCATTCTTTTGCTCGATTATTGCTACCCCTTTGTGCATTTAACCTTCTGTTCCTATGCACAAGGCAAGCTCCTCACCCTGAGTATAGAGACTTTGCTTTGTCATTTTTATTCGCGATACATTGCCCGACTAAAGCCGCCGCCTGCGGTTTTACAAATTAGCGTCAATAAATAATGTGTTAGTTCTCGAATTGCAGTTTTCCACCAGCCCGAGTAAGGTTCGCAACAGATGGCACTGGTATAGCCCTTTATTATCAACACCATACGAGTATTTGTTATAAGGGGGTTCCAATAATTTTGGAAGCTCGCCTCTTCCCGTGCTAAAAATAGGGTCCCAGCCGAAGCCAAGACCCTAAGAGTCAGTTCGATTTATTTGCGCATCGCCAAAAGTGGCCAGCGGCAGACCGTCGCGATTGAAATCGCAAACAGGCTCGCTCGCAAACAAGGCGCCCTACTCGAGAGTTCCCATCTGCGCGCACATCCATGCCAAGCGCACGATATCGCACAACGCCGCGAGCAACGCGCGCCATATGCGCAATATTCAGACCGTCAGCCTACTCGCAGAGCGAGAGCGCCTCCTCGTCGGCCACAACCACACAGTTGGTGTGCAGCTGCAGAATCGAGGCCGGGCACTCGGGCGTCACGGGGCCGTAGCACATGTCGTGCACCGCCTTTGCCTTGGCCGCGCCACTCGCGATGATAAGAATCATGCGCGCGTACATGATGGTCTGGGTGCCCATGGTGTAGGCCTGGCGCGGCACATCCTCGATCTTATCGAAGAGCCTGCTGTTGGCCTCAATGGTGCTCTGGGTGAGGTTCACGCAATGCGTACCGGCCGAAAAATGGTCATCCGGCTCGTTAAAGCCGATATGCCCGTTGTTACCGATGCCAAGCAACTGCAGGTCGGGATAGCCGGCCTCGGCCACGATTTTATCGTACTCGCTGCATGCGGCCTCAGCGTCGGGGTTCGAGCCGTCGGGCACATGCGTGTTCTCGAGCTTGATATTGATGTGATCGAAGAAGTTCTCGCGCATGAAGTAGTGGTAGCTCTGTGGGTCGTCGTGCGAGAGGCCACGGTACTCATCGAGGTTATAGGTCTTGACCTCCGAAAAGTCCACGTCACCCTTATCGCACCACTTGGCGAGCTGACGATAGGCACCGATCGGCGTGGAGCCGGTCGCAAGGCCGAGCACGCAGTCGGGCTCCAGAATGACCTTGGCCGAGATGATGTTCGCGGACTTGCGGCTCATATCGTCGTAATCTTTTGCCTTGATGATCTTCATAACGCATCCTTTCTCGATCGCACGGCCTCTGCCTGCGCTTGCGGCTCCTCAGAGCCGACCCAACGTGTCGGCGGCCACCAGGGCGAGGTCGCTTGAAGAATGTCGTTATGTCCGAACGCGTCGAGGCCCCTGCCCGTCCACGCCGGCCGCGAGCGTTTGCTCCGGCACTCCCATAATGCCATCGCGGGCTTCCCTCAAGCAAGAGAAGCCCGCGATGTTTTGGGGTGGTTCTCGATTTTGAACCACCTTGATATGTCAGTGCGATCTAGCGCTCTTTGGCGACGATCAGCTGATCGAGTTCGGCAACCTCAGATCCGACGTTGCCCTTGATGCTCGAGAACTCAACGGAATTGCACACGATGATAGGCGCCGTCACGTCATAGCCCTCGCCCGCGATGGCCTCGCGGTCGAATTCGATGATCGTCTCGCCCTGAGCGACCTCGTCGCCCACGGACACATGCACCGTAAAGTACTTGCCGTCGAGCTTGACGGTCTCGAGGCCCACATGAATAAGCACATCGAGCCCGTCTTCGGTCGCGAGCGCCACCGCATGACCGGTGGGAAAGATAGCGCTGATCTTGCAGTTTGCCGGGGCAACGACCTTGTTGCCCGTAGGCACGATCGCCACGCCCTGACCCAGAAGACCGGCGGCAAAAGTCTGGTCGTTCACGTCCGAGAGCGGAATGACGGCACCGGCAAGCGGAGCCAGAAGCGTTGCGCTCCGACCATGCCTACCGATCGACCTCAAAACACTTTTGAACATGATCCCCCTAGGATGTTCACACAGTTGTTTGCACGGCTCATTCTAACACCTAGGGGAGCTCGCGCTCCACGACCGCCACGATTCGGTCGACCACGGACTGGGTGAGCTCGATGGTCTCGGCCTCAGCCATCACGCGCACCAAAGGCTCGGTACCGGAAGGGCGCACGAGAATACGGCCGCGATCGCCAAGTTCCGCCTCGGCGGCACGCACGGCCTCCCACACGGGCTCGCAGTCGTCGAGACCGGCCTTGTTCTCGGAGTGCACATTCACGAGCACCTGCGGGAACTTGCTCATGCAGCCGGCAAGATCGGCCAGGGAGCGCCCGGTGCGCTTGACAACCGAGAGGAGCTGCAGAGCCGTAACCAGGCCGTCACCGGTGGTGTTGTGCTCAAGGAAGATGATGTGGCCCGACTGCTCGCCGCCGAGCACGGCGCCGTCGGCGATCATGCGCTCGAGCACGTAACGGTCGCCCACGGCCGTCTGCACCACATCGAAGCCGGAGCGCTTCATCGCCGTGGAGAAGCCAAGGTTGCACATGACAGTCGAGACGAGCTCGGAGTTGGCGAGCTTGCCGCGAGCGGCAAGATCGGAGCCGCAGATAGCGAGGATGTAGTCGCCGTCGATCTCGTTGCCCTCGGCATCGACGAAGAGCACGCGGTCGGCGTCGCCGTCGTGCGCAAGGCCCAGGTCGGCGCCCGTGCGCTCAACGAGCTCGCGGAGCGGCTCGAGATGCGTAGAGCCGCACTCGACGTTGATGTCGCAACCGTTGTAGTCGGTGTTGATGGCATGCACCGTGGCGCCCAGGCGCTGGAGCGCGGCCGGCGTGGTGGCACAAGATGCACCGTGGCCGCAATCGACGGCCACGACGAGTCCCTCAAGCGAGACGCCGTCGAGCGTAGCGACCGCGTGATCGATGTAGCGCTCGCGCGCATCCTTCATCTTGACGATATGACCCACGCCCGCACCGGTCGGAAGCGCGTCTGCCGAGAGCGCCTCGTCGGACATCACCCAGGCCGAGATCTCTTCCTCGAGCGCGTCGGGGAGCTTCATGCCCTTGGCAGAGAAGAACTTGATGCCGTTAAACTCGGGCGGATTGTGCGAGGCCGAGATGACGATGCCGCCATCGAGCTCGGACTCCACCGTGAGCAGCGCCACGGCCGGCGTGGGAATCACGCCACAGCAGTGCGGACGGCCACCCTCGGCCATGATGCCGGCAGTGAGGGCGCTCTCGAGCATGGTGCCCGAAAGACGGGTGTCGCGACCCACGCAGATATCGGGACCCAAAAACTTGGTCGCCGCACGACCGAGCCTAAAGGCAAGATCGCAGTTCAGATCGGCGTTCGCCACACCGCGCACGCCGTCGGTACCAAAGATGTTCTGGGGCATGTTCGACTCCTTTTTGCTATGAACCCAAAAAAGCGGAGCCACCGACGATTCGGTAGACCCCGCTTTTGATTGTATCTTCCGGAGAAGAAGTAAGCTTAGCGCTTGGAGAACTGGGGAGCGCGGCGAGCCTTCTTGAGACCGGCCTTCTTGCGCTCGACGACGCGCGCATCGCGCGTGAGGAAACCGGCCTTCTTGAGGTCGGCACGGTAATCGCCAGCGTTCAGAAGAGCGCGAGCGATGCCCAGACGAAGGGCGCCGGACTGACCGGAGATGCCGCCGCCGTCGCAAAGAGCGATGACGTCGAACTGACCGGCGGTGTCGGTCACCTTGAAGGGGGCAAGAACGGACTCAACGAGCTGCTTGCGGCCGAAATACTGCTCGGCGTCGCGCTTGTTGATGGTCACCTTGCCGGTGCCGGGGACGAGACGGACACGGGCGACGGCGTTCTTGCGGCGGCCGGTGCCCTGGTAAACGACGGTGTTATCAGCCATCTTTAAGCCTCCAGCTCAATCTTCGTGGGGTTCTGGGCAGCATGCGGATGCTCGGCGCCAGCATAGACCTTGAGCTTGGTCATCTGCTTGCGTCCGAGAGTGGTCTTGGGGAGCATGCCGCGGACGGCGCGCTCGATGACCTGCTCAGGATGCTTCTCCATAGCCGCGCGGAAGCTCTCGGCCTTGAGACCGCCGTTGTAGCCGGAGTGACGGTAGTAAACCTTGCTGTCGGCCTTGTTGCCGGTAAGCTGGACCTTATCGGCGTTGATGACGACAACGAAGTCACCGCAGTCGCTGTTGGGCGTGAACTGGGGCTTGTTCTTGCCGCGCAGGATCATGGCGATCTGGGTGGCAAGACGGCCCAGAACGGCACCGTCGGCATCGACGAGAACCCAGTTGCGCTGGACCTCGCCCTGCTTGGCGTAGTGAGTCGATTTCGAAATCACTTAGACTCCTCCATGGATAGTACGTGTTGTTACAGAGATTCACGGGGCTCTGCAAGTAACCCGTCAATAGTACCCCGGGCACCGAGGGTTTCAAAGAACTTTCTCGATGCCCGGGATTCATCTGCACATGTTCGACACGAGTTCCACGCGAACGCGGGCTGGCACCCAACTCGGAGCGTCAATTCGTTTGCGAACACGTGCCTTGAGGATTCGTCCGCACGGCCGCAAAGGCGCGACCCGGCGAACGCCTGCGCGCCGACACGCAACGCGCAATGCGCTCGCTCGCTAGCGGCTCACGAACTCCCGGATCTTCGGCAGCAGGTGCTCGGCCTCCTGGCGTCCCTGAATGTAGAGGTCCAAAAGCTTGGCCGCGTCGTGCTCAACATGCCCGACCTCCACGGGCTTTTGCGGCGCCACCACGAGCACACGCCCCTCGTCCTCATAACCCCAGATGCGCGCACGCTGCTCGTTGTAGCGCTCATGCCTCGTCTCGAGCGCCTGCAGCAGGTACGGGTATTCGGCATAGGCGGCACGCGCCGGGGTGGTGAACTCGTAAGGCTCCTTTACATAGGAGCGGTCCTGGGTGAGCACCACGATCGCACGATCGAAGCCGGCCTCCTCGAGCACATGCTCAACCGGTACCGAATCGGCCACACCGCCGTCGACGTAGCGGTGCCCGTTCGTATCGACCGAGGGCGTGACGAGCGGCAGCGAGGTCGAGGCGCGCACGTAGTCGATATCGAGCACGGGGTCGCGTACCTCGAGATAATCGGCCGTACCGAAGACCACATCGGTCACCGTCACGAACAGGCGCAGCGGGTTGGCCAAAAAGGCGTTGTTGTCAAAGGGGTCGAGCTTGTCCTGCACGTCGTTGAGCAAAAAGTCGTAGCCGACGATGCTTCCCGTCGTGGCGAGCGAGCGAGCGCCCACATAGCGCCCGTCGTTGCAGAAGGCGAGGTTCACGCGGCAGCCGCGCCCGATCTGCTTGGACTTGTAGTTGAGGCCGTTGAGGGCGCCGGCGGACACACCGTAGCAGGCCGAGATCCCTTCCACACCGTGCTCGAGCAGCACGTCGATCACGCCACACGTGAACTGGCCCCTAAAGCTGCCGCCCTCGAGGATGATCGCGACCTTGCCGGCGTTCGATACCTTTTCTTCGGCGGTCATAGCTGCTCCTATCTCTTGCCGGCACGGCCGGCGCATTCACTTGCACCTTGTTCTACCCCAACGGGGCACGCGTACGCATGCGGACGAGGGCCTAACGCAAAAGCCCGAGCGCCCTCAAAAAAAGAGACCTGCTCGCTCGCGCAAAAAGAAACCCGCCCGCGCCGATTGCGGGCGCAGGCGGGCGGGCAGAGCTCTTGCAACAGGGCCTACACGTTAAAGCGGAAGTGCACCACGTCGCCGTCGGCCATGACATACTCCTTGCCCTCGATGCGGAGCTTGCCGGCAGCCTTGGCCCCCTGCTCACCGCCGAGCTCCACATAGTCGTCGTAGCCGATGACCTCGGCCTTGATGAAGCCGCGCTCAAAGTCGGTGTGGATCACGCCGGCCGCCTGCGGAGCCGTGGCGCCCTGGCGCACCGTCCAAGCCTTGACCTCCATCTCGCCGGCGGTAAAGAAGCTCTGAAGACCCAGCAGCTTGTAGGCCGCCTGCGCGAGCACATCGAGGCCGGGCTGCTCGAGGCCGAGGCTCTCGAGGTACTCGGCGGCGTCGGCAGGATCGAGCTCAGAGAGCTCGGCCTCCACCTTGGCGCAGATGGGCAGCGGGGTCACGCCATCGATGGGTGCGAGCTCGTCGTTGAGCATGTCCTCGTCGACGTTCGCCACATAGAGGATCGGCTTCATGGTGAGGAGGAAGAGCCCCTTGGCTGCGGCGCGCTCCTCGGGCGTCATCTCCATAGTGGCCGCGCGATTGCCGTCGTTCAGCCAGGCCACGAGGCGCTTGGCGACCTCGTACTTGGGCGCGAGCTCTTTGTCGCGCTTGGATTCCTTCTCGAGCTTGGGCAGCTGCTTCTCGAGCGTGCCGAGATCGGCCAGGATC
>CAVDZW010000022.1:0-11742 GCA_963613305.1 bacterium
CTACATCGCCCAGCTCGTGGAGAACTCCACGCCGCAGGCGCCCGCGTGGAACATCGAGAAGATCCGCGCCGGCAAGGAGAACACCTGGAACTACATCGACGGCTGCATGATCAAGGCCCTGATCGAGCTCAACGAGATCACCGGCGAGGACCGCTACCTGGAGTTCGCCGACAGCTACATCGACTTCTTCGTCCAGGACGACGGCGCCATCAAGCACTACGACCCGCTCGAGTACAACCTCGACAACGTCAACGCCGGCAAGACCCTCTATCGCCTCTACGAGATCACCGGCAAGGAGAAGTACCGCCTGGCCATGGACACGATCTATAGCCAGCTCGAGCGCCAGCCCCGCACCAAGGAGGGCGTCTTCTGGCACAAGGCCGTCTACCCCAACCAGATCTGGCTCGACGGCATGTACATGGCCCAGCCCTTCTACATGCAGTACGAGCTGTCCTTCCACAACCGCCGCGCGTGCTCGGACTCCTTCCACATGTTCCAGGTCGTCCGCGACCTCATGCGCAACGAGAAGAACGGCCTGTACTACCACGCCTACGACTCTTCCAAGAAGCAGTTCTGGTGCGACCCGGTGACGGGCCTCTCGCAGAACTTCTGGCTGCGCGCCGAGGGCTGGTTCGCCATGGCCCTTATCGACACCTGGGAGCTCATGCCGCCCTCGATGTCCGCCGAGAAGGACGGCCTGCGCGAGATGTTCGTCGACCTCATCGACTCCATGCTGCCCTACCAGGACGAGAAGACCGGCATGTGGCACCAGGTCATCAACCTGCCCAACATCGCCCCCAACTACCTGGAGGAGTCCGGCAGCGCGATCTTTGCCAACGCCATCATGAAGGGCGTGCGCCTGGGCGTGCTCGGTGAGCGCTACTACGAGGCCGGCCGCCGTGCGTTCGACGGCATCTGCCGCACCTGCCTCTCCGAGAAGGACGGTCAGCTCGCGCTCGACAACATCTGCCTGGTGGCGGGCCTCGGCAACACCACGCACCGCGAGGGCACCTTCGGTTATTACATGAGCGAGCCCATCGTCAAGAATGACGCCAAGGGCGTGGCCCCGCTCGTGCTCGCCTACATCGAGACCATGCACCACGACAAGCTTGCGGGCACGTGCGACCCCAAGAGCCCGGCCGGCTGCTGCCCCATCTCCGATCCGTTTGGCGGCTACACCCCGGGCGTCAACGCCGACAAGTCCGCGACGGAGCTGGGCTAGGCGTGGGCGGCTGTTGTTGCTGCGGCGGGGCGAGCGAGGCTGCGGCCTCCCGTCCCGTTCCTGCACTCAGCGTGGGCGTGCGCCTGCACGACCTGCCTGAGGGCACCGTTTGGGAGCGCATTAGCATGGCGGGGGAGCTCGGCTTTACCTGCTTGCAGCTCCCGAGCAAGGTGCTCTTTGCGAGCCTCGGCATCGACCGGACGGGCCTTACGCCCGAGCTGGCGGAGCGCCTGCGCACCGTGCTCGACGAAGCCGGGGTCGAGGTGGCCGTGCTCGGCTGCTACAAGAACCTGGCCACGCCCGATGCCGCGCAGCTTGCCGAGAACCTCGCTGAGTACGAGGCCTGCCTGCGTTTTGCCAAGCTCCTCGGTGGCTGCCCCGTCGGCACCGAGACAGGGCGCCCCAATGCGGGCAACGCGATCGCCGAAGACCGCTTTTCGGACGAGGCGCTCGACGCGTTCTGCCAAAATCTCGCGCGCGTGTGCGAGATGGCCGAGGACGAGGGCGTGCCCATGCTCATCGAGCCGGGCTGGAACGAGGTCGTCTGCACTCCCGGGCGCTGCCGCGCGGTGCTCGACCGCGTTGATTCGCCCGCGCTTGGCGTGATCTACGATGCGGTTTCGCTTCTGCATCCGTCAGTGGCGGGGGAGGCGCAAGACGTGGTGCACCGCATGCTCGAGCTCAACGGTGACGCCATCCGCGTGCTCCATGCCAAGGACTTCTCCATTGCCGAGAACGAGGACGCGCCGGAGTGGTGCGACGGCACGGGCAAGCGCCTTGTGTGCCACGGGCCTGCCACCACTGGTAATTTCGACATGGCGCCGGTCGCCGAGTGGGCCGCCAAGATGCGCCCGGGCATCTTCTGCGTCATGGAGAACAGCACGCCGGAGACCATGGTGGCCTCGCGCGCAGCCCTGATCGCCATGGGCTAGCAGGCGTTTTATCAACGCCAAAGGCGCCGTCGCAAGAGCTGCGGCGGCGCCCGTTCAGCCGGATGCGCCCTGCGTGCGTCCGGCTTTTTGAGCATTCGAATCAAAGTTTTACTCAGAGGGGATACAGCCATGGCCATTCATATCATTGAGGAGGCAAATCGCTGCCTTGGGTGCAAACGCGCGTTCTGCCAGATCAAGGGCTGCCCGGTCTCGACGTCGATTCCGCAGGTTATCGACCTCTTTCGCGAGCGCAAGCTCGACGAGGCGGGCGAGCTGCTCTTTTCGAACAACCCTATGAGCGCCGTCTGCGCGCTCGTCTGCAATCATTCGGGGCAGTGCGAGGGCTCGTGCGTGCAGGGCCGCAAGGGCTCACCCATTCATTTTTCGGCGATCGAGAGCTACATCTCGTCGACCTATCTCGAGCGCACGGTGTTCGAGAAGCCGGAGCCGTGCGGCAAGCAGGTTGCGGTCATCGGCTCGGGTCCGGCGGGTATCACCGCGGCGATCCAACTCGCACAGGCCGGTTGCGGCGTGACCGTCTTTGAGCAGCGCGCCGAGATCGGCGGCGTGCTCGAGTACGGTATTCCCGAGTTCCGCCTGCCGCGCTCGCTCGTGCAACGCTACCGCCACGTGATGTGCGAACTCGGCGTGCGCGTGCGCCCGTCGACGACCATCGGCGGCGCGCTCCATATCGACGACCTTTTGCGCGACGGCTACGACGCCGTGTTCGTGGGCACCGGCACGTGGCGTGCCCGCAAGCTCGGGATTCCGGGCGAGGCGCGCGGCAACGTGCTCTACGGAATCGACTACCTGGTGGATCCGACGAGCTTTGCGGTGGGGGAGGACGTGGCCGTTATCGGTGCCGGCAACGTGGCCATGGACGTGGCGCGCTCGGCTCTGCGCTACGGTGCCCGCCGCGTAAAGATCTATGCGCGCTCAAGGCACATCTCCGCTATCTCGGAGGAGGTGGAGCTTGCTGAGCTCGATGGTGCCGAGATCGTGTGCGGCAAGGCCATCTGCGCCATCGACGAGCAAGGCCCGGTGTTCAAGACGGCGGTCTTTGACGAGGAGGGCAAGGTCTGTGGCTACGAGGAGGGGCTCGACCATGCCCAGGCCGACACGGTGATCATCGCCGCCTCGCAGACGCCCAAGGACAAGCTCGTGCTTACGACCGACGGCCTTGAGGTTGACGGCCGGGGGCTGCTCGAGGTCGGCGAGGACGGCATGACGAGTGTGCGCGGCGTCTTTGCCGCGGGCGATGTCGTCAACGGCCCGCTTACGGTGGTGCATGCCGTTGCCGGCGCCAAGCAGGCGGTTGCGGGCATCAAGGAGTACCTCGGCATCGCATAAGGCGACCGCTCCTTTGTGCGACGGGGTGCTCGTCTGGATTCGTGGGCGCCCATGCAGCGTGGGAATGGTCTTCTGCCCGCATGGCTGAACCCTCTTGTTTGGTAGCTATAGAGCCGGCCCTTTACGGGTCGGCTCTTTTTGTCGACGGCTGGCCGTTTGGGCATGGCCCGCGCAGGGGTTCGGCTGCATAAGATAAGATGCCTCAGAGCTGTAAACCGCGAGACGGAGGTGCCCCGCGTGAACGATGTGACCCAGAAGGAATCCGGCCTTAACCCTAGGCAGTCGCTCACGGTGGGCGTGGCGCTGTTCTCGATGTTCTTTGGCGCGGGCAACCTCATCTTGCCGCCGTTGCTCGGCCTTTTGGCGGGCGATAAGAGCGTGCCTGCCATGGTCGGCTTTTTGATCACCGCCATCGGGCTTCCGGTTGCCGGTATCATCGCGGTGGCGCTCGCCGGCACCGCGCGTGAGCTCGCCGGCCGCGTGCACCCCCGGTTCGCAAGCCTCTTTGTGGGGGCGGTCTATCTCTCGATCGGCCCCTGCCTCGCCATTCCGCGTACGAGCACCACGGCGTTCGAGATGATTGCGCCTCTGCTGCCGCAAGGCGTGTCCAGCTCGGCGGCACTTCTTGTGTTCTCCCTCGCGTTCTTTGCGGTGGCCTATTTTCTGGCGATGCACCCCGGTAGCATCACGCGCCTGCTCGGCCGTGTGACCGGGCCCCTGCTCATCGTGCTCATTGTGCTGGTCGTTGCCTCGGCGATTCTTGACCCTTCGGGTGAGGTTGCGCCGGCGCGCTCTCCCTACGACGCCAACGCGGTCATCCAAGGCGCGCTCACGGGTTATCAGTCGATGGACCTTTTGGCTTCGCTGACGTTTGGCCTGGTGATTGCCGAGAGCATCCGCGGTCTGGGCGTGACGGAGCCGGGCGGCATCGCGCGCGAAGTCTCACGTGCGGGCCTGATTGCCGGCTTGCTCATGGCCCTGATCTATTGCGGCCTTGCATGGGTGGGTGCGAGCCTGGGCAACGTGGTACCCGACGCCGCGAACGGTGCTGCGGTTCTTGCCAAATCGGCCGAGCTGCACTTTGGTATGGTGGGCACGGTCGTCGTTGCGGCCATCTTCCTGCTTGCGTGCCTCAACGTGTGCATCGGTCTCATCACGTGCTGCGGCACGTATTTTGCCGAGACGTACGGTGCCGCTAACGCCGATGCGCGCGGACCTTTTGCACGCGTGCCGTATCGCGCATGGGCATTCGCGTTCGCCGCGTTCTCGTGCGTGCTTTCGAACTTCGGCCTCAACGCGATCCTGGCTTTTTCGGTACCGCTCCTCGGCGCTCTGTATCCGATGGCGATCGTGCTTGCGGTGCTGGGGCTCTTTCATCGTGTGTGCGACGCGTACCCGCAGGTGTGGCCGTGGACGGTCGGCGCTGCCGGTGTGGTGAGCGTTGCCTGTGCGCTGCGCGACGCATGCGCTCCCGCGCTTTGGCTGCCCGTCGACGCGCTACCCCTTGCCGATGTGGGTCTCGGCTGGGTCGTGCCGGCGATCGCGGGCGTCCTCATCGGTTTTGCGCACGCGCGCCTGGTGCGCCGCGCTCGCTAGGGTCGGTGGTGACCGCTCCGTTTTTTGCTGTGCAGCGCTTGCAAGAATTCAGCGTTCCATGCTGGGCCGACGCATTAGGCCCGCTGGTCCCCGCTGAACGTGGACATGGCCTCCGGAACTGTGACCCTTGCAAGCGGAACGTGCTCGGGGGCATCATGGAACTAATGTCCGTATGCTCGATGGGGAGGTCCGTATGCCCGATACCAAGGTGCTCAATTTCGGTTCGCTTAATCTCGATTTCGTCTACCGTGTTGACCATATCGTGCAGCCGGGCGAGACCATCGATGCCGCCGAGGTGCAGACGAATTGCGGCGGCAAGGGACTTAACCAGTCGATTGCCCTTGCGCGCGCCGGCGCCGACGTGACCCATGCCGGGGCTGTGGGCGAGGATGGCGGCATGCTGCTCGATGTCTGCCGGTCCTCCGGCGTTGACGTCGGCCGTGTTCGCGTGCTCGATGTTCGCACGGGCCACGCGATCATTCAGGTCGATTGCTCGGGCCAGAACTCCATCGTGCTTTTTGGCGGCGCCAACCGTGCGGTGACGCGGGACGCGATCGACGAGGCGTTTGCGGGCTTTGGCGCGGGCGACATCGTCGTGCTGCAAAACGAGGTCAACATGCTGCCGCAGATCGTCGAGGCGGCATGCGCGCGCGGCATGCGCGTCGTCCTCAACCCGAGCCCGTTCGACGAGCGCATCGATGCGTGCGACCTTAGTCGCGTGTGGCTCTTCTTCGTGAACGAGGTCGAGGGCGAGCAGCTCACGGGCACGAGCGATCCGGTCAAGATGCTCGATGAGTTCGAGCGGCTGTTCCCGGGTGCCAACGTGGTGCTCACGCTCGGTTCCGAGGGCGCGCGGGCGATCTTTGGCGGCGAGCGCTTTGAGCAGCCGGCCGTGCCGTGCGAGGTCGTGGACACGACAGGCGCGGGCGACACGTTCACGGGCTATTTCTTGGCCGAGTACCTGCGCACGGAAGACGTTGCGGCAGCGCTTCGCATGGCCGCACAGGCAAGCTCGATCGCCGTCTCGCGTCCCGGCGCCGCGCCGAGCATTCCGGTGCTTTTTGAGGTTTGCGAGGCGTTAGGCTAGGACGCCGATTTTGCCCGCCTTTAGTAAAAGAAACTAGAGGCCTTATTCTCAAGCGGTTCACAACTGCAACGAGAAAGCCCTCCTCGAGGCCTTATGGGCCTTCTCGAGGAGGGCTTTGCGGGACTGGGCCGCAGTGGGTGGCTGGAGCGTCTACGTAAGGACGCGGGTAGCTGTGTTTTGCGGTCCATGAGTTCCGGCGGCCTTAGGGTAAGTTAGTTTGAATCAGGTGTGATACTGTATAAACAACGTCATACAGGAGGAAAATATGGCTGCATCGGTGCTGAGCGTACGAGTGGATTCCGACGTCAAAGAATCGTTTGCCGAGCTTTGCGAGGAGCTTGGCATGAGCGCGTCCGTTGCCGTGAACATGTTTGTGCGACAGATGCTCAGGGAGAAGTCTCTGCCATTCGTTCCTTCGCTTTCGACAGATGAGAAGAATGGTGGCGTACTATCGAAACGGGCGATTGCCCATGCCGTGGTCTCTGCTGCGGAAAAGCGCGCTGGTATTAAATCGGTCATTCTGTTCGGCTCGTATGCGCGTGGGGAGGCGAGCCCGCAAAGCGATATCGACTTGCGAGTGCGGCTGGATGAGGAGAAGCAGATGGGTCTGTTCGCGCTCTCATCGTTCGCGGATGAGATTCGCGAGGCAACGGGCAAGCAAGTCGACGTGTTGACGGCGGAGGGGCTTCGTAAGGATGTTGCCGCCGCTATAGAGCATGAAGGGGTGACGATTTATGAACGCGCGTAAGTCGGATTTTCTGCGTGCTCAAGAGGTGCTCGATGCGATTGAAGAGACGTTCGGTCGAATCGAGGCGTATGGCATTACAAAAGAGCGTTTTCTGCTGCAGGATGATATGGAGACAAGGATTCTTGCAGATGCGTTGCTGATGTGCGTGCCCAGGGTCACCGAAGAGGCTGGAAAATTGTCGGAGAGGGCTAAGGGCCTGCATCCCGAGATTGACTGGCGAGGCATTTCTGGAATGAGGAACTATCTTGCCCATGATTACGGAAACGTTGACCGCAGGATGGTTTGGACGGCGGTAACCGAGGAATTTGATCTGCTGGCAACAGCTTGCAAGCAGATTGTTGATGAGGCGCGCTGACGCCATTGGTAAACAGGAAGAGGGCCGCCTCATTCTTAATGGGGAAGTGCCAGTCCACGTTGTTGGGCTTTGGGCTAGTTTTCCCCGTTTTGGCCTTCAGTTTTTTCTGGACGGTGCCGGCGGCGATTGCTGCGTCGATGATGTCCGCGGTTTGCCGATTGGAACCGCGGACATCATCGTTCTCTGGCTAGTTCTTCTTGGTGTTCTTGTGGCTGATCACGCGGATGCGGCCGGCGCCTTCGGCGTTGGCGTACTTTTTGCCGATGGTGCCCGCGAGCGTCTCCTGCACGTAGGTGAGCAGGCACTCGTTGTCGAGGCCGACGGCAACTGCTGCCTCGGCGTTTTCGGGCACGGGCATGCTCCAGCCGCCGCTCACCAGCATGCCCTTGGGCATGGCGATGGTGTAGCGCCCATCGGCATCGATCTTCTTGCCGTTGAGCTTGGCGTTTTTGACGCGTCGCTTGCCGTCGATGCTCATAAAGCCGATGTTTTTCGGCGATACGTTCAGGGGCGTCTCGATGTCGGTGCACACGGCGTAGCTAAAGCCGTCCGAGACCTGCAACAGGCGCGCCTCGGGCTCGGGCAGAAGGGCGCAGGCGACCTCGAGCACGTCGAGGAGGTGCTGCCCTGTGACCTCGAGCGCAAAGATCTGGCGGTTGCAGGCGAGCGCGTCGAGGATCTGACGGCGCGTGACGGTGCCGCGCGGGATGTCCGCGCAGATGCCAAAGCCGTCGTAGAGGGCGATGTCGCACGAAACGCCGGCCCTGTTCGCGGCGTCCAGGATGGCGTCGGCCACCAGGTCACCGAGGTTCGTCTCGCCGAGCCACGTTGCCTGCGAGCCGTCCTTGGCGAGGGCCTTTAGCTTAACTTTCGAAGCGCCGATCTCTTCGCCCGCCATCTGGTCGACCTGCGCATCGAGCTCGTCCATGAGGGACGCGACGTCCTTGTCCGAGCCTTTCCAGGTATCGACGAGCTTGCCGGTCACGCCGGTGGCGACCACAGACGCCTTTGCCGTTTTTGCCGAGGGGTCGATCTCGATCGTCGAGAAGGCCAGGAACTTTGACCCCGCCTGCACGACGGGGATCTTGTGACCGTCCTTGTTCTTGACGGCCTGCACGTAAGCTTGGTGCGTGTGGGCGTCAAAGACGGCGTCGATGCCGTTGGTCTTTTTGACCAAGGTGTCGCTTCGCCAGATCTTAGGACTCCAGCTCTGGCCGAGGTGGGCGAGAAGCACGACGTAATCGGCGGCGCCGGTGTTGCGTGCATCGTCGACGGCCGCCTGAACGGCTGCATAGAGCGCGTCTCCGGTCTCGTCGATGGCAAAGTCGTAGATGAACTCGCCGTCCTCGTTTTTAAAGGTGGCAGAGGAGCCACGGCTCGTGGGCGTGGTGACGCCTACGTAGGCAACGCGGATCGGCTCGCCGTCGGCCGGGTATTCCACGATGTGATAGGGCTCAAAGACACAGGCGCCGTTCGCGTCGGTAAAGTTGCAGCAGGTGTAGGCGGCGCCCTCGGTGGCCGCCAGCTCGCGGAGCCGGTCGATGCCGTAGTCGAACTCGTGGTTGCCGGGCACGATGACGTCGTAGCCGCACGAGGCCACGGCTTGTGCGGGGATGTCGCCCTTGGTGAGGCTCGCCGTCGGGTTGCCCTGCACGATGTCGCCCGCATCCACGAGCGTCACGCGGTCGGTGCCAAGCTTTTTGCGCTTGGTCGCGGCATAGTCCGCGAGGGCGGCGTAGCCGAGCTTTGTCGTCGGGTTCTCGAGCGACCCGTGGACGTCATTGGTTCCGATGATGACGATCTTTTTCTGCGATGTTTTGGTGGGCGATGCCTTGACGGCAAATGCCTGAGCACACGGCCCTGCGAGCGGAACCGTCAGGCTTGCAAGCACGGTGCCCGCCCCGGCCAAAAGCGTCCTGCGCGACATATCGATGGTTTTCATAAATCCCTCCCGATTGTTATCTCTTCTATAGCAGTCTATCAGTGAGCCGTGATGAGCGCTGCGTATCGGTTGAAGGACGCGGGTGTTTATCCGCAGACGATGTGCTGCTATAAAACGTAAAGTACAACATGTCATTATTGACATATCTATAAGCAGGGATTACTCTCACATCGATTCCAAGAGAGAGGACCTGCATGCCCCGCCCTGCCTTTGTTCCCAAGTATCCGCATCTCAGCTCACCTATTACGATCGCCGGACAGACCTTTGCCAACCGCATGTTCTCGGCTCCTATGGGCGGTACCGACATCACCAACGACGGTTGTATCGGCCCCAAATCGCGCGCCTTTTATGAGCTGCGCGCCCGCGGCGGTGCGGCGGCCGTCACCGTCTCGGAGTGCATGGTCCATCCCGCCACCGACGGTAGCCACGCCTATCACCTCGACGAGTCCATCCTGAACTCGTTGGCGTCGGCCACCTATGCAGCCGATGCCATCAATCGCCACGGTGCGGTGGCGAGCCTCGAGCTTTCACATTCCGGTATGTACGCGGGCACCTACATGACCGATAAAGATCGCCAGCACGACCTGTGCCAGTGGGGGCCGTCCGCTACTGTGCGCCCCGACGGTGTGGAGGTCCGCGCGCTCTCGGTCGAGCAGCTCCACGAGATCGCCGCGGCCTATGGGCACGTGGCGGCTCTCGCCAAGCGCGCCGGGTTCCGTATGCTCATGATTCATGGCGGGCATGGTTGGCTCATCAACCAGTTCCTCTCGCCGTACTTCAACCACCGCGAGGACGAGTATGGCGGCAGTCTGGAGAACCGTTGCCGCTTTGCCTGTGAGGTGCTCGACGCGGTCCGCGCCGCGGTGGGTCCGCGCTTTCCGATCGAATTCCGTATGAGCGGCTCGGAGCTGTTTGAGGGCGGCTACGACCTGGACGAGGGCGTGGCCATCGCCCAGCAGCTCGAGAGTCGCATTGACCTGCTGCACGTCTCGGCGGGAACCTACCAGCGTGGTTTTGGCCTCACGCACCCCTCGATGTTCGAGGATCACGGTCGTAACGTCCATCTTGCGGCAGAGATAAAGAAGCATGTTAGCGTGCCTGTTGCCACTATCGGTGGTCTTAATGACCCGGCGCAGATGGAAGAGATCGTGGCCTCGGGTAGGGCTGATGTGGTCTACATGGCGCGTGCCCTTCTGGCCGATCCCGAGTTGCCGCGCAAGGTCGTGAGCGGACAGGACGAGAAGATCGTGCGCTGCTTGCGCTGCTTTACCTGCATGGCTGAGCGCGCCGCTACGTCGACCCGTCGCTGTACGGTAAACCCGCTGATCGGCCGTGAGGACGAGGGCCTCGAGGTGGCGCCAGTTCCCGCTGCGCATGCGCGCCGCGTGCTGATCGCGGGCGGTGGCCCCGGCGGCTTGTTTGCGGCCTATACCGCCGCTCGTCGCGGGCACGAGGTACTGCTTTGCGAGAAGGATGCCGAGCTCGGCGGCGTGCTCAAGGGCGAGCAGGCCATTCCATTCAAGCGCGAGATGTACGAGCTGGCCGGTACCTACGCGCGCCTGGCCGTTGAGGCCGGTGCCGAGCTTCGCTGCAACGCCGAGGTCACACCCGATTTCGTGGCTGAGTGGGCGCCCGACGCTCTGATTGTCGCCGTGGGTTCGACGCCGCTCGTGCCACCTATTCCGGGTCTTGACGACCCGGGCGTAATCCTTGCCACCGATTACTATTTGCGCGCGGATGAGGTGGGGGAGAAGGTCGTGGTCTTGGGTGGCGGTCTCGCGGGCTGTGAGCTCGCTATTCACCTGGGCAAGCTCGGTAAGAAGGTCGTACTCGTCGAGATGCGCGACGCGATGGCGCCCGATGCCAACGTGCGCCATCGTCCGTTGCTGCTCGAGCAGGTCGCGCAGCATGTGGATGCGCGGACGGGTCTTCGCTGCGTCGGGGTGGATGCCCAGGGCGTCGTATGCGAGGATGCCGCCGGCGAACGGGTGCAAATCGCCGCGGATACCGTGATCTGCGCCCTCGGACAGAAGCCCCGCGCCGACGTGGCTGCGAGCCTACGGGACTCGGCGCCGTTCGTTCGCGTGATCGGCGATGCCGGACGGGTGAGCACCATCACCAACGCCGTCTATGAGGGTTATCACGCCGCAATGGACATCTAGTTTTGCGGCAAAGCGCCCGCCGGTATCGCAAATGGTGCCGGCGGGCTTGCTTTGTTGGGCCGCCGGGCGCGATGGGTTCGCTGGCCGCAGGCGCCCCACATGCTGGGCATGAGGCCGGTGAGCCAGAAGAGCGGACTCACGGGTTGCCACGCAGCGAGGGATATCTAGCTTGCATTTTGGGGCTTGCGACCAAAAGAATGCAGGTCACAAAAAACCGCCCGCCCCGAAGCTGCATCGGGACGGACGGCGTTCTCAGCGAAATGCTGTGACTCGACTCAAGCAAGCCTTAGAGGCCGAGGAGCTCCTTGACCTTGGCGATGATGGCCTCGTCGGTGGCGTTGGCGAAGA
>CAVDZW010000023.1:0-3592 GCA_963613305.1 bacterium
GCTCGTGACCACGCATGTTGAGGAGCACCCGCTATTCAAGCGCAAGGGCGCCGACGTGAACATGGAGGTGCCGATCTCGGTGTTCGAGGCGGCGCTCGGCTGCACGGTCGACGTCCCCACGCCGGGCGGCAAGACCGTGCGCCTCAAGATCCCGGCGGGCACGCAGTCGGGTAAGAAGTTCCGCTTTAAGGAGATGGGCGCTCCCGACGTCAAACGGCGCGGGCGCACCGGCGCCCTGCTCGTTGAGGTCAAGGTGGAGGTCCCCACCGGCCTCAGCGACGAGGAGCGCGCCCTGCTCGAGAACCTGCGCGACGGCGACGCGCGCAGCTACCGCGATAAACTCGAGCAGTACAAGGCGACGTATTAACGAGCGGCCCTGGGGCCGCAACGAGAGAAGGGTCTGAGGATGGCCGAGGACAACAGGAACAAACCGCTGTACATGATCAGCGTGGCGGCCGAACTCACCGGCATGCATCCGCAGACCCTGCGCGTGTACGAATCGAAGGGCCTGGTGAACCCCCAGCGCTCGGGCGGCAACACGCGCCTGTACTCGCGCGCCGACATCGAGCGCCTGGAGCTCATCAATCAGCTCACCGACGAGGGCATCAATCTCGCCGGCGTGGTGCGCATCCTCGACATGAAGGAACGCGCCGAGGAGCGCGAGAGCGAGAACGAGAAGCTCCGCGCCCGCGTGCGCCAGCTCGAGGACGAGCTGCACGAGTACAAGATGCAGAAGAAGATCACCGCGCTCGCCCCGCGCGACGGCTCGGCCGACCCCAAGCAGGTGCTCCGCGGCCTGCTGGGAGAATAGGCATGCTTTAGTAAGATAAAGTGAAGATGCCCATTCGTAACCTCTTGGCAATGCTGGTGTAGGACAATGTCGACCCAGTGCACACTAACCAGAGGTTTGGCCCGGGTCCGGGCAGAGTGGGGGAGAGCATGGTCAAGCTCCATGACGGCGGCGTCTACCTAAGGAACGGCTCTGAGGTCGTGCCGGCCGCCGAGGCCGCGGCGGCCGGGATTGCGCAGACGCCCGAGGAGGCCAAGCGCGGCACCATCGCCTATTCCATTTTGCAGGCGCATAACACGAGCGGCGATGCCTCGGCGCTCAAGATTCGCTTTGATGCCATGGCGAGCCACGACATCACCTTCGTCGGCATCATCCAGACGGCGCGCGCCTCGGGCATGGAAAAGTTCCCGCTGCCCTACGTGCTCACCAACTGCCATAACTCGCTTTGCGCGGTGGGCGGCACCATCAACGAGGACGACCACGTATTCGGTCTTTCGGCCGCTAAAAAGTACGGCGGCATCTTTGTGCCCCCGCACATCGCCGTCATCCACTCCTTTATGCGCGAGAACTTTGCCGGCTGCGGCAAGATGATCCTCGGCTCCGACTCGCACACGCGCTACGGCGCGCTCGGCACCATGGCCATCGGCGAGGGCGGCGGCGAGCTGGCCAAGCAGCTGCTGCAGGATACCTACGACGTGGCTTATCCCGGTGTTGTGGCCATCTATCTCACCGGTGCCCCGCGTCCCGGCGTGGGCCCGCACGACGTGGCGCTCGCCATCATCCGCGAGGTCTTTGCCAAGGGCTACGTAAAGAACAAGGTCATGGAGTTCGTGGGCCCGGGCATTGCGAGCATGACGACCGACTACCGCAACGGCGTGGACGTCATGACCACCGAGACCACCTGCCTTTCCTCCATCTGGGCTACCGACGAGGACACGCATGCGTTCCTCACCATGCATGGGCGCGGCGACGAGTATCGCGAGCTCAAGCCCGCAGACGTCGCCTACTACGACGGCTGCGTCGAGGTCGATCTCTCGAGCATCAAGCCCATGATCGCGCTGCCGTTCCACCCCTCCAACGGCTTTACCATCGACGAGCTCAACGAGAATCTCGAGGATATCCTGCACGAGGTGGAGCTCGAGGCCGCCAAGATCGGTGATGGCACCGTGGGGCTGAGCCTTGTCGACAAAATCGAGAACGGCCGCCTGCGCGTGCAGCAGGGCGTGATCGCCGGCTGCTCGGGCGGCAACTACGACAGCGTGGTGCAGGCCGCGCGCGTGCTCAAGGGCGCCAACACCGGCTGCGGCGAGTTCAGCCTGGCAGTGTATCCCACGAGCCAGCCCGTGGCGCTTGAACTCACGCGTCGCGGCTACATCTACGACCTCATGGAGGCCGGCGCCATCGTGCGCACGGCGTTCTGCGGCCCCTGCTTTGGCGCGGGCGACACGCCGGCCAACAACGGGCTCTCCATCCGCCACACCACGCGCAACTTCCCCAACCGCGAGGGCTCCAAGCCGGGAAACGGCCAGCTCAGCGGCGTGGCGCTTATGGACGCGCGTTCCATTGCGGCCACGGCGGCCGCAGGCGGCATCCTCACGGCGGCGACCGAGCTGCCCGAGGAGACCTGGGACGAGTCCTGCGAGTACACCTTTGACAGCGCGCCTTACGATAAGCGCGTGTACTGGGGCTTTGGCAAGGCCGATACCGCGTCTGATTTGGTGGAGGGCCCCAACATCAAGCCGTGGCCTGCGATGGAGCCGCTCGGCGACGATATTCTCCTCAAGGTGTGCTCCAAGATCATGGATCCCGTTACCACCACCGACGAGCTCATTCCCTCGGGCGAGACCTCCTCGTTCCGCTCCAACCCGCTGGGGCTTGCCGAGTTCACGCTCAGCCGCCGCGACCCTGCCTATGTGGACCGCTCCAAAGAGGTCGACGCGGTGGAGAAGCGTCGCGTTGCCGGCGAGGCCGCAGGCGATCTTGCTGCACTCGATTCCGAGCTTGCGGGCGTGTTTGAGGCGCTGGCCAAGGCCGGCGTTGCGGCCGATTCCAAGGCAACTGAGTTCGGCAGCATGATCTATGCCAAAAAGCCCGGCGACGGCTCGGCGCGCGAGCAGGCGGCGAGCTGCCAGCGCGTGATCGGCGGTCTGGCCAACATCGTGAGCGAGTATGCCACCAAGCGCTATCGCTCCAATGTGATGAACTGGGGCATGGTGCCGTTCCAGATGGAGGCCGAGCCGACGTTCGAGGTGGGAGACTACGTGTTCGTTCCCGGCATTCGCACGGCGATCGACGGCGACCTCTCCGATATCGCGGCCTTTGTGGTGCGCGCGGATGGCACGGTCGAGCAGATCAAGCTCTACGTGGCCGACATGACGCCCGAGGAGCGCGCCATCGTCAAGGCCGGCTGCCTCATCAACTACAACAAGTTCAAGGCCGCCGCGGAGTAGGCACGGGCGCAGTGCGCCGCACCGGCGATGCACCGACAGGCCATAACAGCAAATTTGAACGGGGCGCTCGCATTGGCGGGTGCCCCGCTTTTCGTATCGCCGCTGCAACTCATGCCCATCACCTGCGTCGGTTATTGCCCTGGGGCCGCAGATCTTGTTGCGCGCGAGCACGACCGGCACGCTGTTGGAAGGCCCCTCTGCCCAATGAATTCGGGGCGTCGGTAAAAGCTGATGTGCAAACGGTTTTATGAGGGTTACGATAGGTCCGTATGCTGCAACGACGCCTGCCTGCAGAAGCAGGCGTGCGGAATGGGGAATACGGAGGTGCTCGATGCCAAAGAGCTCCGCTGAA
>CAVDZW010000023.1:3602-11621 GCA_963613305.1 bacterium
GCTGAAAACGAGGTAAGCCTGCCGGTCGACGGCTGCGTGGGTGGGGTCGAGTGCGACTCGGCTGCGCACGCTGCCGAGGCTGCCGTTAAGGCACCGGGCGGCCGTCGCGAGGACGAGCCCATCGAAGTGCTCCCGGTAAGCCTCACACTGCCCGAGGCCGAGGCCGAGCTCAGTCGCTACCGCGATCTCTACCCGGTAGTGCGCCTGCTCGACGAGGAGTCCGTCAAGGACGAGTCGTTCTGCCTGCTCTGCGGTTCGGAGTGCCCCTGCATGCGCATCGTGTGCGAGGAAGTGTTCGCCAACCACACCGACGCCACCAAGATGCTTCGCATGGGCGATTCGCACCACATGGCTACGGCCCGCTATGTGGAGGTCGATGGCGAGCCGCGCGTGATCCTCTATGCGCAGCCGTTTAACCCCCTTGTTGATGAGGCCGATAAGCGCGACCTGCTCTACCGCGATGTCCTTACCGGCGTGTACAACCGCCGCTACTACGAGGAAAACCTGCGCCGCGAGCATATCGAGGCCGGTGTGGCCGTACTCGACCTCGACGACTTTAAGCTCGTGAATGACACGCACGGACACCATGTGGGCGACGAGGCGCTGCAAGCGGCCGCCGCCTCTATGAAGGGCGCCGTGCGCGAAGGCGACCTCATCGTGCGCACCGGCGGCGACGAGTTTTTGATCATCATGCCGGGGATCAGCGCCGACATCTTGGGTCAGCGTCTGCGCGAGGTGTCTTCGGCGGTCTCGCGGACCGTGGTTCCCACCCATCCGCGCATGCACCTTACCGTGAGCGTGGGCGGCACCGTGACCGATGGCGAGGCCATCGAGACGGCCGTGCGTCATGCCGATCGCCTGATGTACGAGGCCAAACTCAAGCGTGGCCGTGTCATCACCGATAGCGAGCACAGCAACCTGCCCGCGCACGACAAGCCGCTCGTGCTCATCGTGGACGACTCGAGCTCCAACCGCTGGAGCCTCTCGCAGATGCTCGAGGACAGCTACGACATCATCGAGGCCGAGGACGGCGAGCATGGCATCGAGCTCCTGCGTCTCTACGGCACCGACATCTCGGTGGTGCTGCTCGATATCGTCATGCCGGGCATGAGCGGCTTTGATGTGCTCGCCCGCATGTCCGAGGAGGGTTGGATCGAGGACGTCCCCGTGGTCATGATCTCGTCCGAAAAGGACGAGGACGTGGTGCTGCGCTCCTTCGAGATGGGGGCGAGCGATTATGTGCCGCGCCCGTTTGACATGCGCGTGGTGCGCCACCGCGTGAGCAACACCATCCGCCTCTACGCGCGCCAGCGCCGCCTCACCAACCTGCTCTCGGAGCAGTACGAGGAGCGCGAGAAGGATTCGCGCCTGCTCATCGACTTGCTCGCGGGCGCCATGGAGCTGCGTAACGGCGAGAGCGGCTCCCACGTGCGGCATCTTGACGTTATCACGGGCCTGCTTCTTGAGGTCCTGGTGCAAAAGACCGATCGCTACCGGCTGGGCGCGCGCGAGCGCCGCATGATCTCGATGGCGAGCGCCCTGCACGACGTGGGCAAGATGGCCATTCCCGACGGGATCCTCAACAAGCCGGGCAAGCTCACGTCCGAAGAGTTCGAGATCATGAAGACGCACACCACGTTGGGCGCCGACATGCTCGACAAGATGGACCGCTACGACGACAACGGCATCATCGCCACGGCGCGCACCATCTGCCGCTGGCACCACGAGCGCTGGGACGGCAGCGGCTATCCCGACGGCCTGACGGGCGACGAGATTCCCATTGAGGCGCAGGTCGTGAGCCTGGCCGACGCCTACGATGCCCTTACGAGCGAGCGCGCGTACAAGGCCGCGATTCCGCACGAGAAGGCCATCCAGATGATCGTTGACGGCGAGTGCGGGCAGTTCAACCCGCTGCTTGTCGAGTGCCTGCTGACGATAAAAGACCGTATTCGCGATGCGCTCGATTCTGGAGTTAACCCCCCCCCATCTCTTTGATTCATTTAGATCCTGAGGCGGGCGAGGGCGTCTAGCCGGGCATGTTCCGATGCGGCTTCTGTCCGCTCCCGTTTGACCGTTTGTTCCGAAAGGTTTTGAGATGACCACTCTACGCGAGGCATACCAGAGCGTCGGCGCCGACTACGACGACGTGTTTCACCGCCTGATGGACAGCGACGACATGGTCGCGCGTTTTGCGGGCAAGTTCCTTGAGGACCCGAGCATGGAGCAGCTCGAGGCAGCGCTTGCCGCCGGCAACGTCGAGGCGGCCTTTCGCGCGGCTCATACGCTTAAGGGCGTGGCGCAGAACCTCGGCTTAACGAACGTCTACGAGCCGGCCTCGGTCCTCACCGAGTCGTTGCGCGGCGGCTCGCTCGAAGGCGCCGACGAGCTGGCTGTTCCGGTGCGCGAGCAGTACGCGGCCACGGTCGATGCCCTTACGGCGGCGCTCGGCTAGCAACTATTTTGCTTGCGCGGATGGTGCCGTGATTCTCTGCTGCCGCCCCGCGCGACTTAGAAAATCTTATACAGAGAGACTTAGATTTGTGTATAGCCGGCGTGCGAGCTGGCAATAATACCTCTCGAACAGAAACGTGCCGCCCCGTAGGGCGGCTGCTGCGTTTGCGCGCGGCAACACCCAAGAGAGGTGATGGTATGAGAATCGATAAGCTGGCCATGACGGCGCGCGAGGCGCTGCAGACGGCCATGGGTATCGCCTCCGATGCCCAGGCGGGGAGCGTGGAGCCGATCCACCTGCTCTCGGCGCTGCTCGCGGCGTCGGAGCGCAACATCGGCGTGATCATCGAGCGTATCGGGGCCGACCCGGCACAGCTCGCGGCGAGCGTGCAGAAGGCCGTCGAGGCGGCACCCAAGGTTTCGGGCGATGCCGGGCAGATCGGGTTCTCAAACGAGCTGGTGCGCGTGCTCAATGCCGCCGAAAAGAAGGCCTCCAAGATGGAGGACAGCTTTGTGACCACCGAGCACCTGCTCATGGCGCTTGCCGAGAGCAAGGACGAGGCCGGCCGCATCCTCAAGGACGCCGGCGCCACCAAAGACCGCGTGGAGCAGGTGTATCAGGAGCTTCGTGGCGACGACCGCGTGACCTCAGCCGACGGTAAGCCGCAGTTCGAGGCGCTCGAGCAGTACGGCCGCAACATCTGCGACCTCGCCCGCGCGGGCAAGCTCGACCCGGTGATCGGCCGTACCGACGAGATCCGCCGCACCATCCAGGTGCTCAGCCGCCGCACCAAGAACAACCCCGTGCTCATCGGCGAGCCGGGCGTGGGCAAGACCGCCATCGTCGAGGGCATCGCCCAGCGCATCGTGGCAGGCGACGTGCCGAGCACTCTGCGCGACCGCGACCTCATCGAGCTCGATATGAGCGCGCTCGTGGCCGGCGCCAAGTACCGCGGTGAGTTCGAGGACCGCCTCAAGGCCGTGCTCAAAGAGGTCGAGAAGGCCGACGGCAAGGTCATCCTCTTTATCGACGAGCTCCATACCATCGTGGGCGCGGGCGCCGGCGAGGGCTCCATGGATGCGGGCAACATCCTCAAGCCCGCCCTCGCGCGCGGCGAGCTCCACGCCATCGGCGCCACCACGCTCGACGAGTATCGCAAGTACATCGAAAAGGACGCGGCGCTCGCGCGTCGTTTCCAGACCGTGATGGTGAGCGAGCCCACGGTGGAGGACACCATCTCCATCCTGCGCGGACTCAAGGAAAAGTACGAGATCTTCCATGGCGTGCACATCACCGACGGCGCGCTCGTGGCCGCGGCCGACCTCTCGGACCGCTACATCTCCGACCGCTTTTTGCCCGACAAGGCAATCGACCTCGTGGACGAGGCGGCGAGCCGCCTGCGCATGGAGCTCGACTCGATGCCGGTCGAGATCGACGCCACCACGCGTCAGCTCACGCAGCTCCAGATCGAGGAACAGGCGCTCATGAAGGAGACCGACGAGCCCTCCAAGGAGCGCTTGGAGGCGCTGCGCCAAGAGATCGCCGAGGTGCAGGAAAAGCTCAACGTTGAGAAGGCCGGTTGGCTCAACCAAAAGAACGCCATCGACCACGTGCAGGAGCTCAAGAGCAAGCTCGACGACGCCAAGAGCGAGGAGGAGCGCGCCACGCGCGACGGCGACCTTGCGCGTGCCTCGGAGCTACGCTTTAGCGTGATCCCGGGTCTTACGCAACAGATTGAGGCTGCCGAGGCGTCGCTCAACGAGCAGAAAGAGGGCGAGAACGCACTCAACGAGCAGGTTACCTCCGACGAGATAGCCGAGGTCGTGAGCGCCTGGACCGGCGTACCCGTGGCCAAGATGATGCAGGGCGAGCTCGACAAGCTCAAGGGCCTCGAGGGCGAATTGCACAAGCGCGTGATCGGTCAGGACGAGGCCGTGTCGGCCGTGGCCGCCGCCGTGCGCCGCAGCCGCGCCGGGCTCTCCGACCCCGATAAACCCATCGGCAGCTTCTTCTTCTTGGGGCCGACCGGCGTGGGCAAGACCGAGCTCGCCAAGGCGCTCGCCGAGTGCCTGTTCGATGATGAGCGCGCGCTCGTGCGTATCGACATGTCGGAGTACATGGAGAAGTTCAGCGTGCAGCGCCTCATCGGTGCGCCCCCGGGATACGTGGGCTACGACGAGGGTGGCCAGCTCACCGAGGCCGTGCGCAGACGCCCGTATTCCGTCATTCTGCTCGACGAGATGGAGAAGGCGCACCCCGACGTGTTCAACGTGCTGTTGCAGGTGCTCGACGACGGGCGCCTCACCGACGGTCAGGGTCGCCAGGTGAGCTTTAAGAACACGATCATCATCATGACGAGCAACGTGGGCTCGAGTGCGATCGCCGAGCTCGCGGGCAAGGACGACGAGGAGATGCGCCGCCAAATCGACGACGCCATGGCCAAGACGTTCCGTCCTGAGTTTCTCAACCGTATCGACGACATCGTGGTGTTCCAGCCGCTCGGCATGGCGCAGATCGAGAAGATCGTCGATATCCAGCTTGCTGACGTGCGCGAGCGCCTGGCCAAGGAGCGCATGACGCTCGAGATCACGCCCGCAGCCAAGCAGATGCTTGCGGTGGGTGGTCTCGACCCGACCTACGGCGCGCGCCCGCTCAAGCGCCTGGTTCAGCGCGAGGTGGTCGACGCCATCGCGGTGGCCATCATCGACGGCGAGGTGCGCGAGGGCGACCGCATCAACCTCGACGTGGACGTGGACAACAACCTGGTCGTGACGAGCGAGGACGATGCGGCGGCGACCTACGAGGTGCCCGATGAGGCGTAACGGTAGCGGTCGGGCCGCGGACGGTTGAGCGCGAGCGCGTCTTCGGATTGAATGCGCTCGCATGGCCGAATGCTGATAGGGCCTTTGGTTTGGGGTTTGAATTTCCGAGCGCTTTTGGCCCCGGCTGCCTTCTTCCGGACCTTCACGGGAACATTTGCAGCCACGGGTTTCGGCTCAACATAAACGCGCCGAGGGGCGCGGCGGTTCCAAACGGGGCCGCCGCGCCCTTTTTGCGTCTGCCCGCCTGTGCGCGGCGGTGCGTCGTATCATGTTCGCTGTTAGGTCTAAGCGAGCCCGAGGAGACCCCGATGCCGTTTGATTTTTCGACCGTGCACGACCGTGCCGGCAAGGACGCGCTGGCGTTCGACGTGATAGCCAAAAAGCCCGAGTGGGCGCCCAAAGAGGGATTTGACGTCATCCCCATGTGGGTGGCCGACATGAACTTTGCCACGGCCCCGTCGGTGACGGCGGCGATTGCCAAGCGCATCGAGCACCCGCTCTACGGCTACTTCGACCCGAGCGATGCATACTTTGAGTCGATCATTCGCTGGCAGGCCGAGCGTAACGGGGTGGAGGGTCTTGAGCCCAAGCACATCGGCTACGAGAACGGCGTGCTCGGCGGCCTGGTGAGCGCTCTTGGGGCAGTCTGCGCGCGCGGCGACAAGGTACTCGTGAACGCGCCGACCTACATCGGGTTCACGCATGCCATCGAGGACGCGGGCTATCGCATCGTCACGAGCGAGCTTGTGCCCGACGAGCAGAACGTGCTGCGCCTCGACCTCGTTGATATGGAAGAGAAGATCCGCGCGAACGATATCCGTGCGCTCGTGTTCTGCTCGCCGCACAACCCCGCCGGTCGCGTGTGGGAGCGCGCCGAGATCGAGGCGCTCATGGACATGGCGCGCCGCCTCGACGTGACGGTGATCTCGGACGAGATCTGGAGCGACCTCACCCTTGGGGAGCATCGCCACACGCCGACGCAGAGCGTCTCGGATGACGCGCGCCGGCGCACGATCGCGCTTTATGCGCCCTCCAAGACGTTCAACCTAGCGGGCCTTGTGGGGAGCTACCACGTGGTCTATAACGATTCGCTTCGCCGCCGTATGGTTGCCGAGGCCGGTGCCACTCACTACAACGGCATGAACGTGCTCTCCATGCATGCACTCGTCGGTGCATATAGCGAGGAAGGCGCCGCATGGGTGGACGAGCTGCGCGAGGTCCTCACCGAGAATGTACGCTATGCCTGCGAGCGCTTCCGTGCGTTTGAGGGCGTGAGCGTGCGCGAGCCCGAGGGCACCTACATGCTCTTTGTGGATTGCGCCGGTTACTGCGAGGCGCGCGGTATCGACCTTGATGAGCTGCTGCGCCGCGGTTTTGAGGTGGGCGTTCTCTGGCAGGACGGCCGTCCGTTCCATGGGGCCAGCCACATTCGCGTGAACGTGGCCTTGCCGTTTGAGCGCCTGCGCGAGGCCATGAACCGCCTCGAGAAGTACGTGTTTGTGTAAGGCTGAGCACTCAAAAAGACCGCCTCTGCCGGAGTTTTGGCAGAGGCGGTTTTCTTGCAAGGCTTTGTCGTGCGGGTTCGTTAGCGGTCGAGCTCCTTGCGCACCTTGGTATCGAGCACGGCGGCGACAATACTCACGATTGCGCCGACGGCCGGCAGGGCCACAAAGGCCGTGTCGGTGCCCGTGACCACGCAACCAGCGATGCCGACGAGTGCGGCAAGCACGGCGATGATGCGGTGGCTGCCGAGCGTGCTCGGGCGGTTGGCGCCGCGGATGCCCATGACCGAATCGACGATGCTCAGGATGCCGAGGGCCGCGTAGAGCACCTTGTCGCTCCAGACGAGTGCGATCTTGACTGGAGTAGCGTCGGCGGGCAGGTCGGTTGCGCTCTGTACGGCGATGACTGCGACGATAAAGGCTGCGATGGCCAGGATAAACTGCGCAAAGCTGCAGATCTTGAGCCACTTGCGGTTGCTGGACATAAAAGACTCCCCGTGGTTATCTACATGCAGGTACAAGACCCATTATCGCCCAGACGCGCTCGTTTAATCCCAAAAAGCCGCAAGTGCGAGGCGCGTGCTAGGATGTGGCGGAACGCAAGAGGAGGCCGTTATGGACCAAGATCCCAAAGACAAGCAGACGCCCGCCACCGCGCGCGACACCAAGACCGCGCCCAAGCCGAGCGACCCGTTCATTCGCGCCGAGAACGAGGACGACGACGGCTACGACCCCTATTCCGACCGTCGCCCCGAGCCTGAGCCGCTCTTTTCGCCCGACCCCTGGAACTAGATGCTCGCGGCTCTTCTTTAACAGTGGACGAACCCAAGAAAAAGCGGCCGGCTCCGGAACAAATCCCGGGGCCGGCCGCTGTTCGTAGCTATGCAGCTCGCAGCTATGGGTTCTTAGTTATGCGTGCTTAGGCCTGGTGGGCGTAATCCACGGCGCCGCGACGGGCGGTCGCCTGCTCCCAATCCTTGGTCCCCTCAAAGACGTCCTGCTTGTAGGGGTTGCGGCCGAGCTTCTTGGCGCGGTAGACGATGTAGATGATCGCGGCCACGTTCGCCACGAGCGCCACGATCGACACGCAGAGCGCAGCGTTGGGGTTGAGGTTGGAGTGCGTCACAAAGATGGACTCTTCCTGGAAGTAGGGGAACACCTGCGCGAACATGCACCAGATGGCCAGGGTGAAGGCGCGGTTCTGGATCCAGCCGCCCTTGTTCCAGAAGAAGTTGGCCACGGT
>CAVDZW010000024.1:0-13264 GCA_963613305.1 bacterium
GTGAACCCGGCCGACGAGATGAGCGTCAAGCGCGTCATCAACACGCCGCGCCGCGGCATCGGCTCCACCTCCATCCAAAAGCTCGAGACGCTCGCCCGCGAGAACCACTGCTCGTTCTTTCAGGCCTGCGAGCTGGGCATTGCCGAGACGGGCATGTTCTCGGCCAAGGTACGAAACGGCCTCTCGTCGTTTGTGGGAATCGTACGTGAGGGGCGCCGCATGGACGGCGAGCTCAAGGACGTCGTGGAGATGATCGTCGACAAGACGGGCATCGTGCAGGCGTTCCGCGCCGAGGGCACCATGGAGTCCGAGAGTCGTGCCGAGAACATCCAAGAATTCCTGGGCGTCGCGGCCGAGTTCGAGGAGACGCACGACGATATCGAGGGCACGCTCGAGAGCTTGGCCGAGCTGCGTGCCGCCGGCATTGAGGACGTTCCCTCAGGTGGCGAGGGTGCTGCCGAGGCGGGCGCTCCCGCCCCTGCGTCGGCCCCGCGCGACCCGCGCGACGCGAGCGCGCAGCCGAATCCGCTCGATTCGCTCGCTGCCCCCGCGAGCTCCCCGCAGGCGGCGCTCATGGCCGCTATCGCCAACAACCGCATGGCTGCCGGCGCGACCCTGGGCAGTGCGGCGGGTGCTGCGGGCGCGAGCGCCGTGGCCGGTGGCTCCGCCGCTGCGGACACCTCGCGTGAGGGCGCTATCCGCGCCGAAGAGATCGAGCGCACCTACGGACCGCTCGCCTGCAAGGCGCTGCCGGCGCTCATGGAGTGGCTCGCCCTGCGCTCCGACCTCGACTCGCTCGCGGGTGACACGCATGCCATCACCATGATGACCGTGCACTCGGCCAAGGGCCTGGAGTTCCCGTCGGTGTTCGTGGCAGGCCTCGAGGAGGGGATCTTCCCGCATGTGGCGGGCTTTGGCGGCAACGAGAGCGACGGCGCCAAGCTCGAGGAGGAGCGACGCCTGGCATATGTTGCCATCACGCGTGCGCGCAAGCGCCTGTTCCTCACCTATGCGGCCACGCGCCGCACGTACGGCTCCACGCAGGCCAACCCGCGTTCGCGCTTTGTGAACGAGATTCCGGGCGAGGACATCGAGTTCTCGGGCATCGGCTCGGCAGGCTTTGAGGGTACCGGCTGGGAAAAGCGCGGCGACCGCCATGGCACGTTCGGGTCGGGTCGCGGGTCCGACATGTACGGCGGGCGCGTGTTCGGCTCGCATACACGCTCCACGGGCGGCTCCTCGGCGCGTGGCGGTTCGTCGTTCGACGACTTCTTTGGCGGCACCACCTATGGGGCCGAGCGCCATCGCGGGGTGAGCCCCGACGCCGGGCGCATGCCGGGCACGTTCAGCGCGCAGGAGCCGCGTCCCAAAAAGACGGCGCACAAGGTGGAGCAGCGCAAGCCCGATGCTGCGCGCGCGGCCGAGTCTTTTGCCGCCGGCGACAAGGTGAGCCACAAGACCTTTGGCACTGGCACGGTCATCTCGGCCTCGGGCGATATGATCGAGGTCAAGTTCGACCGCAACGGCCAGACCAAGAAGCTCATGAAGGGCTTTGCCCCCATCGTGCGCGTGTAGGCGAGCTGACGCCGCGCGCCAGTTGTGCGGAGCGGCCTCGTTTGGGTCTGGACGAAGTCGACGGGCCCTCGCGTCGGCCCCGATAGGTCGGTGCCCATGAACGCTTTGCCTCGCGCGACACGCCCGGGGCAACCTTAAACGCAACGAGCCCCGAACGGATCTCTTTCCGTTCGGGGCTCGTTTTGCTGTCGGTGGTCGGTACGTTTTGGCTGCGGACTCGCTTGACGCTTGCGGCGGCAGAGCTGATCCTCAGCTTCATGCGGCAGATTAATCCGCCGCGTGCCTCGCTACCAGCTCAAAAGCTCGTAGCCGTCCTCGGTCACCACAAGCTGGACCTCCCACTGGGCCGAGTCGGAGCCGTCCTTGGTGTGCACGATCCAGCCGTTCGCTTCGTCGATGAAGATCTGCGGCTTGCCGGCGTTTACCATCGGCTCGATGGTAAAGCACATGCCCGGCACGAGGAGCGTGTCCACATCGGGTGCGTCGACGGTAAAGCCTACGAACGGGTCCTCGTGGAACTCCTTGCCGATGCCGTGGCCGCCGAACTCGCGCACCACCGAAAAGCCGTTCTCCTCCACATGCGCCTGCACGGCCGCGGCCACGTCGCGGAGGGTTCGCCAGGGCTTAACGGCTTCAAGGCCGCGCTGCACGCTCTCGCGCGTGACGTCCACGAGCTTTTGGCGCTCGGGCGAGACCGCACCCACGCAGAACATGCGCGAGCTGTCCGAAAAATAGCCGTCGAGGATAGTGGAACAGTCGACGTTCACGATGTCGCCCTCTTGGAGCACGTCCGACTCGCTCGGGATGCCGTGGCACACCACGTTGTTGATGCTCGTGCAGACGCTCTTGGGGTAGCCCTCGTAGCCGAGGTCGGCCGGAATACCGCCGTGCTCCACGGTGTAGTCGTAGATCCAGCGATCAATCTCTTCGGTGGTCACGCCCGGGCGAATGCGCTCGCCCACGTGATCGAGCACGCCGATGTTGATCGCAGCGGAGCGCTTGATGCCCGCGATGTCGTCGGCGCTTTTGTAGAGCGTACGGGGGAGGACCTCGCCGCCCTCGTCCCAGGCGCGCTGGAGCTTTTCGTCAAAGGCCGCGTGACACTTCTTGTACTTTTTGCCGCTCCCGCACCAGCAAACGTCGTTGCGGCCGAGTTCGGGACCATTGTCAAACATGGCTAACTTCCTTTCGTCCGCAGTCAGTATGACACAGCGGCGCTAGCGCGTGAGCGCGCGGATCTTGTTGAGCGGCTTGAAGTACGTGTTGAAGAAGTTGCAGAAGCGCCCGACCATGAGCGCCGAGATGATGGTGCCGAGGCCGAGACCGCGGATCTCGCCAAAGAAGACGAACGAGAGCACGAGGGCGATCGCGACGAGCGTCACGTCAAAGAACACCTTGATGGTACCGAAGCGCTTGCCGCTCACCTGGGCGATGGCACGCACGACGCCCTCGCCGGGCACGGTGATGACCTGCGGGGCAACCTCCACGCACACGCCAAAGGCGAGGACGGCGCAGCCGAAGAGCACGCCGAGCGCCTGGAGGACGATGCCCTCGGGCGAGTAGAACGAGAGGAGCGCCATGCTGACGTCGATGGCATAGCTGAACACGATGTTCACGACCATCTGGAGCAGCTGCACGGGCTGAAAATCGCGACGGAGCAGTACGATCTGCAAAAGGATGAGCACGGTGTTGATGATGAATGAGAGCAGACCAAAGCTGAGGCTCGGGATGGCAAGGCTCAGCACGTAGGCCACGCTCGAGATGGGCGAGGTGCCAAGCGCGCACTTGGTGATGAGCGAGATGGCAAACGAGTTGATGATGACGCCCACGGCGAGGTAGAAGTAGCGCGTCGCGAGGTGGTTCGCACCGCTACCGCCGACCGTATCGAGGTCGGGTGCGGGATGCGTGCTCAGGCTGACGATGATCTCGAGGGCTTCTGCCGCGGTGCGGTTGGCGGGACCCTCGGGCAAATCGGTGCGGCGGGTATCGGTCTCGTGTGCGAGCGTCAAAAAATCACTTCCATCTTCAGTTGTGGGGTTGGGTAGGCCGAGTATAGCACGCGTGCTGAATATGTCGTGAGCGACATATTCGAGTTGCAATAGTTGTAATAAAGGCTCCGGCCGCCGAGATACGGTTGGCGCTTGGGGTGACGCGGCTGTTTCTGGTGAGAGAAGTGGCGTCTTTTGTGTTGGCACCCGCCCTGTTGGGGCGTTGCCGCACGAGGCAGCGCGAGGCCGCTTAGTAGCTTACCTGGCAGGGGATGCCGAGTGCCTCCACGCGCGCGGCGATGCCGTCGAGGACCTCGGGCGCGGCCTTGGCGAGACCGGTGGCCGGCGTATCGCGTGCCACGGTGTAGATCGTGGCCGATTGCGGACGGATGCGCTCGAGCGCGGCGAGCCAGGGCTCAACGTACTCATCACCTGTGTTATCGAGCGATTTTCCCTGGTAGGAGCCGGTGAGGAACATCGTCTGCACGATCACGTGGCCCCCAAAGCTCGCAAAGGTCTCGATCTGCCGCTCCACGTCGTAGGCGCCGACGGGCTGGTCGATGAGCTTAATGAAGTCGGGGTCCACGGTGTCGAGCTTGAGGATGTTGTCGTCGACTTTCATGAGCGCGTCGTGCACGGCCGGGCGCGCGGCATGGGTGCCGTTCGAGAGCACGGCGATCTTGGCCGCGGGCGCGATCTCGTCGCGCAGGCGCACGGCACCCTCGATGGCGGCGGGGAACGCGGGCGCGGCGGTGGGCTCGCCGTTGCCGGCAAAGGTGATGACGTCGGGGAGCTCGCCTGCGGCCGCCATCTCGCGGAGCTTCTCTTCGAGCGCGGCAAGGACGGTCTCGGCGCTGTTGTAGCTCTCGCTCGTGCGGCGCTCGCCGTTAAAGCCGTTCTCGCAGTAGATGCAGTCGAAGGTGCAGATCTTGCCGCTCGCGGGCATGAGGTTCACGCCGAGCGAGAGGCCCAGGCGGCGGCTGCGGACCGGCCCGAAGATCGGGCTCGCGTTCAAAAACGTAGACATGTATCTCTCCCTCAGGACGGGCCGCTAAAGCCCGGCGGATTCCATCGAGTCGGCCTCGGCGTGACGGGCGCCGGCAGCCGAGATAAAGGCGCACCACAGGTTGAAGTCCGTCTCGACGAACTCCCAGGTGTACTCCGGGTGCCACTGCACGCCCACGCAGAACGACTGGCCCTCGACCTCGATGGCCTCGGGTACGCCGTCGGTCGCGCGGGCCACTAGGCGCGTGCGCTCGCCGAGTTTGTCCACGCAGCAGTGGTGCGCGGAGTTGGTTTGCACGAGCGAGGCGCCGCCGAGGGCATGCCAGAGCAGCGACCCTTCCTCGACTTCCACGGGATGGCAGGGCTGCGTGAGGATATCGGTGTGGCGCCATTGGGTGAGGCCCTCGCGGGCGCCCAGGCTCGGCACGTCCATGCAGAGCGTGCCGCCGCAGGCGACGTTCAAAAGCTGGGTGCCGCGGCAAGTGGTGAGCAGCGGCTTGTCGGCGCGCAGGACTGCATCGACCAGCTTGAACTCAAACGAGTCGCGGATCTCGCAGCAGAGTGTGGGGTCGTAGACGTCCGTCTCACCCCAGCGCCGGGGGTTCACGTCGGGACCGCCCGGAATCGCCACGCCGTCGGCCATCTGCACATAGCGCTCGATCACGTCCATGTCGTCGGTGAGCGCCATCTGGAGCGGCAGGCCGCCGGCGGCAAGGATCGCGTCCACAAAGCACTGGGCAATCACCTCGTTGGGGGCCAGCTGCTCGTTGCCCACGCGTGTGCCCTCTTCCCAGCGCGGCGCGATCAAGATGAGCGGGCGCATGTGGGTGGGAACGTCGACGTAGCTGATGAACGTCGACGTCGAGTTCGTTCCGATGGGCGTGCTCTTGAGCATGGCGGACTTTCGTACGGTGGCTTCTTCGGGCTGCGCGTGACAGGCGAGGCCGCGCGCACGTTCCCTATTCTAGTGGCACTTTAGCCGGGTGGTGTAAAAAACTCGCGCGCCCGGGAGCGGTCGGTCGGCGCCCCGGGTTCTGTACTACGATGGGCGAGTTGAATTCGATGATGCAGATCGAGAGGGGATCTTTGCATATGAGGGGTTACTCGTTCTTTGCGCCCACGCGCGTGCTGTTCGGGCCGGGCAAGCTCGCCGAGCTGGGGGACCAAAAACTTCCCGGCACGCGTGCGCTCCTGGTGACCACGGGCGGCACGTCCGTCAAGGCAAACGGCTATCTTGCCCGCGTGGAGGCGGAGCTCGACCGCGCCGGCGTGAGCCATGTGCTCTTTGACCGCATCGAGCCCAACCCGCTGCGCCAGACGGTGAACGAGGGCGGCTGGCTCGCGCGCACCGAGGGCTGCGACTTTGTGCTCGCGCTCGGCGGCGGCTCGGTCATGGACGGCTGCAAGGCCATCTGCACCGTGGCGGCCAATCCGCACACGGCGGAGGGCGGCGTCGAGGTCGCGGGCGACATCTGGGATTACATGCACGGCGGCACGGCCAAGGGCCTGCCCATACCGTGCGACCCGCTGCCGCTCGTGTGCGTGACCACCACGGCGGGCACGGGTTCGGAGGCCGACGCCGGCGGCATCATCTCGTGCGAGGAGACCGACGAGAAGCTCCGCCTGGGCGATCCGCGCCTGTTCCCACGTCTCTCGGTGGTCGACCCCGAGCTCATGCTCACGGTCCCGGCGCGCCTCACGGCGTTCCAGGGTTTCGATGCGCTCTTTCATAGCGTTGAGTGCTTTATCGCCAACTCGCACACGCCGATGGGCGACATGGTCTGCCGCGAGGGCATCCGCAACGCGGCCGCCTCGCTCACGGCCTGCGTGAACGACGGCTCCAACCTCGAGGCGCGCACCCAACTCGCCTTTGCCAACACCCTCGGCGGTTACGCGATGGTGTGCGTCGGCTGTTGCGGGTGCCATGGCACCGAGCACGGTATGAGCGCGCACCATCACGATCTGCCGCACGGCGCCGGCCTCATCATGATCGCGCGAGCCTACCATCAGCACATGATCGACGTGCACGCGTGCGACGACCGCTATATCGAGATGGCGCGCCTTATGGGTAACGCGCAGGCCACGGAACCCGCGGACTTTATCGTGGAGCTCGAGCGCCTCATGCGCGAATGCCATATGGAGGACCTCGCCATGAGCGAGTGGGGGATCGAGCGCTCCGAGCTGCCCCAGATCGCGCACAACGCCATTACCACTAACGATGCGCTCTTTGCGCACGACCCGGTGGAGCTCAGCGAGGCCGATGTGACCGCGATCCTTGAGGCGTCGTATCGCTAAATACCTGGCGATTTTGCATCGGATGACGAGGCCCCGTCTTGCTTGCCTGCATTCAGGTTGGTGAGGCGGGGCTTTGTTTGTCTGTTTGCGGGGAGATGCGGCGTTGCGCTGCGGGTTCTCGCTGCGCAACGCAACGCCGATTTGCTTTTGGTTTGAGTAGCGCAACCGGGTTGCGGTGCACCCTTGTTTTGAGAGGTGAGGCTGTTCTCGGTTTTGGCTCGCAGGGTCCAGATCGGCTGCGCGATTGCTGAGCGCTGGCTTAACCGAGCATTTTCATGGCCACGGCGGCCATGTTCTCGGGCGTCATGCCGTTGCGGGCAAAGAGCTCCTCGGCGCCGATGCGGTCGGGGAATCCCTTGGCGATGCCGAATGCGCGGCAGCGCAGGGCCGTGGGCGCAAGATGGGCTGCGACCTTCTCGCCCCAACCGCCCTCGAGGATCCCGTCCTCGATCGTGATAACGGCGCGGTGGTCGGCCGCAAGCGAGTTGAGCGCGGGAGCGTCGAGCTCGGAGGCAAAGCGCGGATTGATGAGCGTCGGCTCAAGGCCGTGCTCCGCGGCGAGCGTTTCGGCGACCTTCTCGCCCAGCTCAAAAGCGCTGCCGAGCGCGAGGATGGCAACGTCTGCACCGGCGCGCACGGTTTGGTGGCTGCAAGTGCTCCAGTCCGAGTTGGCCGCGGGGGCAAGGTCGGGGCGCAGGATGGCGCCGGCCGCGGGAACGCGGATGGCAACCGGGTGCTCGCGGTGGTCGATGGCCCATTCGAGCATCGACTCGTACTCCTCCACGCACACGGGTGCGAGATAGCGCAGGTTGGGGAGGCCGCCCAGCATGGAGATATCGAAGTAGCTGAGGTGCGTCTGGTCGGTGTTTGCCGCGGCCGAGCTGCCGAACACGAGGAGCGTTGCCGGCGCGTCGTTCAGGCAAAGGTCGTGCCAAAGCTCGTCGTAGGCGCGCTGCAAAAACGTGCCGTACACGCCAAAGACGGGCTTGGCCCCGGCCGTCGCGAGCGCGGCCGCGTAGGTGACGGCGTGCTCCTCGGCAATGCCCGGGTCGACGAATTGATCGCCGGCCTCGGCGCGCATCTCGGGCGTGAACCCCATGATGTAGGGCGTGGCAGCCGAGATGCCGACGACGCTTCGGTCCGATTTCATGTGCTCGAGCAGAATCTTGCCCGTGATCTTTGCGTAATCGGGGCCGACGTCGGTAGCCCCGCGTTTGCAGGCGCGCTTGCCGGTGGCGACGTCAAAAGGCCCCACGTGGTGCCACGACTCGGGGTCGGCCTCGGCAAAGCTCAGGCCCAGGCCCTTGACGGTGTGGATATGCAGGACGGTCGGGCGTGTGCAGCCACGCAGTTCCTCGAGCGCCGCCACGAGCGCGAGCACATCGTTGCCGTCTTCCAGATAGCGGTAGTCGAGCCCGAGCGTGCAAAAGAAGTTGTTCTGGGCCGTGCCCTTGGTGGCGCGCAGCTCGGCGAGGTTGCCGTAGAGGCCGCCGTGGTTCTCGGCGATGGACTGCTCGTTGTCGTTGACGACGATGATGAGCCCGCTGTCGAGCTCGGCCGCGTTGCTGAGGCCCTCAAACGCCAGGCCACCCGAGAGCGAGCCGTCGCCGATCACGGCCACCACGTCGTGCTTCTCACCCGCAAGGTCGCGTGCTTTGGCGAGGCCGCATGCAAGGCTCACCGAGGTGGAGGTGTGCCCCATGGCAAAGAGGTCGTGCTCCGACTCGTCCGGGTTGGAAAAGCCCGAGACCACCCCGTGGCGGGTAGGGTTCAAAAACGCCTGCGCGCGCCCGGTGAGGAGCTTGTGCGCATAGCATTGGTGCGAGACGTCAAAGACGATCTTGTCGGTGGGGGAGCTGAACACGCGGTGGAGCGCGACGGTAAGTTCGACCACGGCGAGGTTGGGGGCGATGTGCCCGCCGTTTGCGGCCGACTCGTCGATGATGACCTGGCGCACCTCGCGGCACAGCTCGGGGAGCTGGCTGGCGTCGAGGGCTTTGACGTCCTCGGGTGTGGTCGTGCTCGTCAGGTACATCTTGGTTTTCGGCTCCGTCGTTCGTCGCCGGGCCCCATGCTCCGGCTATAGCGCTCAACAGTTTCGCACATTCCGCGCCCCGCCGCCTGCCGCGCATCGGGCAAATCGGCGGCAGGGGGCTGTATTGCTCGGATAACGCCCGCGTTGTGCGGGGGTTTGTGCACCTCGTGCTCAAATGTGTTCGCTTTGCGAGGGTCCGCGAGCGGTCGCATGGGGAGCGGGGGCGTGCCTGCGCGCGCCTGCCGCACGACTGTTAGCATGGACGGATACAATGAACGATTCGATACGGGGAAAGGCGGACAGATGCCGGTGGAGCGCAAGCGCGGGACCAGACGCGGGACGGCTCGCGAGCGGGCCAGGGCCGAGGTGCTCGACGTGGCGCGCGCCCTCGAGCGCGACGGCCGCTTTGGCCTCACGCGCATGTTCATCCAGCACGGCAGCGTGAGCGTGCACGACCACGTGATCGCGGTCGCCACTTCGAGCGTGCGTGCCGCCGATGCGCTCGGGTGCGTGGGCGTGAGCGTCGACCGCGCTTCGCTCGTGCGCGGCGCCCTGCTGCACGACTACTTTCTCTACGACTGGCACGATCCCGACCCGAGCCATCGCCTCCATGGCTTTAAGCACCCGTTCTTTGCGCTTGCCCGTGCGGAGGAGGACTTTGACCTCACCGATCGCGAGCGCAACATCATCGTGCGCCACATGTTCCCGCTGGTGCCGGTGCCGCCCACCTGCCGTGAGGCGTGGATCGTCTGCCTGGCCGACAAGTGGTGCGCTCTGGCCGAGACCGTCGAGGCGCGTATGCCGGGCCGTGCGCGCGCACGCAGAGAGAATGGAGGAGATGCCGCATGAGTCCTTTGATCGCGCTGCTCGCCACTCAGGGCCCCGACCTTGCCTTTGCCGGGGCGACGCTCGCCGCGGCCCCGCTCTCGGCGCTCGTGCTCTCGTTTTTGCTTTACGGCTTTATTGGCTGGCTCTGGGAGTCGACCGTCTGCGCCATGCTCAACCACGGACACTTTGCCAACAGCGGCTTTTTGCTCGGTCCGTGCTGCCCCATCTACGGGGTGGGCGGCCTTGCGTGCTGGTTTGCCCTGCGCGGCATCGAGGGGCTTCCGCAGCAGTTCGTGGCAGCCGCCCTCATCTGCTCTGTTGTTGAGTACACGGTAGGGGTCCTGCTCGAGCGCACCACCAACGCGCGTTTTTGGGATTACTCCAACCTGCCGTTTAACATCAACGGGCGCGTGTGCCTCTACGGTGCGCTCATGTTCGGCGCCGGGGCGGTTGCCATCTGCCGCATCTGCGAGCCGGCTCTGCTCGGGCTTCTCGGCATGCTGCCGCCTATGGTCGTCGGGCTTTGCGGCCTTATGCTCACCGTCCTTACCGTTATTGACGCCGCGACCTCGCTCGCGAGCTGGCGGCGCCTCTCCGAGCAGCTCGAGCTCGCGCGTGCCGATCTGGCCGAGCGCATCAACGAGTCGCTCCGCGAGACTTCCGATGCCATGCTCGACCGCGTGCCCGAGGCCGCCACGGCCAAGGCGAACACGGCCCACGTGCGCGGGCGCGCCGTCAACGGCTGGCTCGCCGAGCTTTCCGACGCCGTCATGGATGCCCTGCGCGAGAAGGTTGCGATGCCGCAGTTCATAGCCGACGGCACGCGCGGCCTGCGCATGGCCGCGGGCAAGGTGCGCGCCGGCCTGCCCGGCTCGGTCGCCTCCGCGCGTCCGGTGCCTAAGATCACCCTGAGCCGCCGCGACCTGCGCTTTTTCAACGCGTTCCCGCACCTGCGCATGAACCGCTACGAGGGCGTCATCCGCGCCACGGGCCTGCGCGAGCGCGCCCGCAAACTGTTCCGTCGCTAGTCCAGCACGAGAGGGTCTTTATTTCGAGCCCATTTCGCATGTTTTCAAACGGTTACAAAACGACTTCGAGACTGTGACAAGACCCCGTTGCGCGCAGACGGGCATCACGCGAGTGCAACCATCCCCCTAACGCAAACAACCAAAGGGGGACAAGATGCTAGATTCTGGCTCTACTGCGTTCATGCTTATCTGTACCATGCTCGTGTTCTTGATGACACCGGGCCTGGCGTTCTTTTACGGAGGGCTTTCGCGCCGTAAGAACGTCATCAACACCATGCTCATGTGCTTTGCCGTGATCGGCGTCGTGGGCGTGCTCTGGATCGTCGCGGGCTGGTCGTTTGCCTACGGCGGTGACGGCTCGTGCTCGTTCTTTGGCGGCTTTGACCAGCTGCTCGCCCTGCCGAGCGTCTCGGATGTCCTCGCCGGCACGGTCAAGGACGGCGGCAGCTATCCCAAGATCCTCGACATCGCCTTTCAGATGGCCTTTGCCATGATCACCTGCGCCATCGTCACCGGCTCGCTTGCCGGCCGCGTGCGCTTTGGCGTGGTGCTCGCCTTTATCTCGGCCTGGATGCTCATCGTCTACGCGCCGCTCGCGCACATGGTCTGGGGCGGCGAGGGCTCGCTCATCGGCGAGGTTATCGGCGCGCTCGACTTTGCCGGCGGCGACGTCGTGCACATCTCGTCGGGTCTCACCGGTCTTTTGCTCTGCCTCGTGCTCGGCCGTCGTCGCGGCTTTGGTATGGTGAGCTACCGTCCGCACAACGTGCCGTTCGTGGCGCTCGGCGCCGGCCTCCTCTGGTTCGGGTGGTTTGGCTTTAACGGCGGCTCCGCCTTTGCGGCCGATGCCGTGGCCACACTCGCCATCCTCAACACCGTGGTCGCGAGCGCGGCGGGTCTCGTCTCGTGGATGCTCGTGGAGCGCATCAAGACCGGTAAGCCTACGCTCGTGGGCGCAAGCACCGGCCTTGTGGCCGGCCTCGTGGTGGTCACGCCGGGCGCGGGCTTTGTTGAGCCCTGGGCCGCAATCGTCATGGGCCTCATCGTCTCGCCCGTGTGCTATTTTGCCATCTCGCATCTCAAGGTTCGTTTTGGCTATGACGACGCCCTCGACGCGTTCGGTTGTCACGGCGTGGGCGGCCTGCTCGGCGGCGTGCTTACCGGCATCTTCTGCGTGCCCGAACTTTCGTGGACGAGCCACGGCGGCCTGCTTTACACGGGCGACCCGGCGCTGCTCATCGCCCAGGTGCTCGGCATCCTGCTCACCATCGTGGTGGTGCTCGTGCTCGATTCCGTGATCATCCTCGCCATCCGTGCGATCTTTGGCGGCGAGCTCCGCGTGAGCGAGTCCGACGAGGCACTCGGTCTCGATGCCGCTGAGCACGGCGAGAGCGCATACCCCGCCTACTCGGGCCTCGACTAGTTCCGGGCGCTCAGGTTTTGGCAACGCACGCGATTTGAGAGGACGCAAAACATGAAAAAGGTAACGGCCATCGTTCGGTTCGAGAAGCTCGAGGCGCTCAAGGAGGCCCTCTTTGCCGCCGACGTTAACGGTATGACGATCAAGCAGGTGCAGGGCTGCGGCTCGCAGCACGGCTGGAAGGAGTACGTGCGCGGCAACGAGATGCTCGTGAACACGATTCCCAAGGTCGAGTTCGACCTCATCTGCAACGACGACCAGGTTGAGCTGATCGCGCAGGTCATCTGCAATGCCGCGTTCACCGGCGAGGTGGGCGACGGCAAGATCTGGGTGACGCCCGTGGAGGAAGTCATCCGCATCCGCACCCGCGAGCGCGGCACGGCGGCGATCTAGCGGAACGGCGGCTATCTGGCCTCGCCGGACATTGTATTTTTCCGACATACAGCCCCTTCGCCCTTTATGGGCGAAGGGGTTTATTGAACGGCGTTTATTGACCTTTGTTCAATCAGGTTTTAGGCTTAGTCGAGTGCAGAGGGGTCTGTACACAAAACGGACCGAGTCCGGAGCTGCGGCGCGCCCACTACACCGGGGCGCGCCGCCGCATGCAGGGAGGCATCGCATGCAAAAGAAGCCGCGAAGCGTCAAGGCGCCCGACGAGCGCCGCCAGGAGCTGCTCGATACGGCCATGCGCCTGTTCGTTGAGCGCGGTTTTTCGGCCACGTCCATGCGCGATATCGCCCGCGCGGCCAACGTGACGCCGGGTCTTGCCTACCACTACTTCGATTCCAAGCAAAAGCTCTTTTCGGAGGCGCTTGCGGCCTATGCCGAGCGCTGCGCCGCCGAGGGGGTGCGCGCGCTCGACGACCCCGATCTCACCCTTGAGCAAAAGATCGACGCGCTGCTCGCCGCCATGGCGCAGCAGGAGCTCTTGCCTTACCACGAGTTCTTTCACCAGGCAGGCAACCGTTCGCTCCACGACGAGCTTTCCGTGCGCCTCTGCGACCTGCTCGTGCCGCATCTCGCCGCGGCCATTGCTGCCGAGGGCCGGCGCCTCGGGCGCCCCGTGCGCTCGCCGGGCACCCTTGCCGAC
>CAVDZW010000024.1:13274-16197 GCA_963613305.1 bacterium
CGCGCACGGGCTCATCAATCTCGTCTCGGACCCCGACGACCCCGACGACGAGGCACTCGAGCGCATCCGCGAGTACGTACGCGCCCTCGTCGAGTCGCAGATGGGGGAGACGGAGGCGTAAGGCGCACCTGCTGCTCCGCATGCCTTGCGCCTGCCGCACCTCGATGGTCGCAATCTCTTCTTCCGTTAGCTTGAACTTCTCACTCATCGGAGTCCTCCCTGAACTCGTGGGTTTGCCCAGCTCCGCCATCGCCGGCGACAACATTGCCATCGCCAGCGCGCGTCAAGGTCGCAGCGCCCTCGATGAGCGCCATCAAATTCAACCTCCCCAGTCAAGAACGGGCCCTATTTACCGGCCCCGTCATCCAGGGCGGTCACAAATAGGTTGAGAATTACCAAAGTGTGCTTGACTATCCCACCCTGTGACGTCTAGACTTACCAGAGGACGGTAACTATTACCGATTACCAACGAAAGGGAGTCCAACATGGCAGCACTAATAGGAGCAAGGCTCAGCGCCCTGTTGAAGGAACGAGGCATGAGCCAAAAGGACCTGGCCGAGGCCACGAACCTCACCCCGGCCGCAGTTAGCAGGTACGTCAACGGAGAGCGGGTGCCGCGTGCAATTACCGTCGCCTCTTTGGCCAAGGCATTGGAAGTGAAGCCCGCAGATATCACCGGTACCGCCGATGAGCAGGAGACGGACGACGCGGTCCGCCTCATCGCTCGAAACGCCAGCAGCCTCACCGAGGCGCAGCGCGCCGAGCTCATCGCGGCGCTTGCGAAACGTTAGGAGAACGATTGGTCTCACGAGCAAGGCAGATACAAATCGAGATCGCCACAGTTGAGCTCCTTGGGGAGTACGGACTCAGCGCCTACCCGGTCAGTATCCGAACGGTTCTGGAGACATTACAGGTCGAAATGGTCCCGTATTCAGTCCTCAGCGACGAGGAAAAACAGCTTGCCCTTCTTGCATCGCGCGACAAGGCATTCAACATCACTTCGCGAGATTACCTGCGTGCCCAGGTGGTAGTCGATGACACGCAGGGCTTTAATTTCAATCGCTCTCGATTTTCGGGCGGTCACGAGACCGGCCACATCTGGCTCGAGCACGAGGAGGATACACCGAACCGCGAGGCTGAGGCCGACTACTTCTCGGGCTACCTGCTGGCCCCGCATCCGCTTGTCATCGCCATGGGAAACCCCAGCGTTGACGAGGTGAGCGAGCGGTTTGGCATCAGCAGGGATTGCGCGTCCTTCGCTATCGATCAAGCCAATGCCCGGAGGCGCGAGGGAGGCCCCTGGAGGTCCCATGAGAAGTGGCTCCTCGAGAACGCCCAATGGAGGGGAGGTGGTCTCGTTGGACGTCCATAAAAAGATAGCCACCAGGACGGCAATCCCGGTGGCTATCGGTTGGCGTGGGATACCCACACCGTGTGACAGCGAAAAGTATCTCACGCCAGCCCTTTTCTGTCATCAATATTCACGGTATTCGATAGAAAGGACTGGTGAAAACCATGTCTCATGAAGCACACCATCTAAAAGGCGCGCGGCGCGAGCATGCGGGCGCCCGCGGCAACGGCCGGGCGTCCCGATGAAGCGCCGCAAGAAGACCGCCCTGCCCGACGGGAGCATGGGCTATACGGATATCGACCTGCGCAAGAAGCTCAACTTGGAGTTCCTGCGCTACACTAACCTGACGCGAGCGGTGGGCGCGCACGACCTGCCCGCGCTTTCCTGCCACACCAAGGTTTGCCCGGACTACATTGCGCTCTCATGCCATCCGTCTCAGTTCCACAAGACGCCGCTCACGGCCGTCGGATTCTGGGAGTACGACGAGGCGTTCGACGGCTACGAGGGTCTATACAACGCGATCTACTACAACCGCAAGGACTTGCTTCAGCGTTACCGGGAGCGCTTCGCAGGTGTCAGGATCTTCTTCACGCCGGATTACTCTCAATTCGGAGACGTGAGCGACGTCGAGAATAGCTACCGCCTGTTCAAAGCGCGGGTCGTGGGCATCTGGTTTGCGGAGGAGCTCGGCGCGGTCGTCATCCCCTTCGTTACGGTGCCGACCCCCAAATGCGTCCCATACGCGCTCGACGGCCTGGAGGACTGCTCGGTCGTGGCGTTCAGCACGAAGGGTTACGTCAACGACCCTGTGGAACGCGAGACGCTCAAGCAAATCGTGGCCCTCACTGTAGATACGCTGGACCTCGAAACCATTGTCGTCTACGACGTCTGCTCCACAAATGCCGCCGTCGACGACATATTCGCCTACGCCCGCGAGAAGGGAATCCGCATCGTCGTTCCTTCCAATGTCCTTAGGGAGTGCAACATCGTAAATAGGAAGGCCCGCCATGCGAAGCGTTAACGGCAAACTCGCCTATGGGACCAACGGGAATCCCCAGACCAGCATCATGCAAGAGACCTACGCCGCCAAGGTAGCCGAGAACGAGGCGAGACTCGAGAAGGATGTTTCAAAGCCAAATCCCTTCAACGTAAAAATCGATGCTGGCGGAAAGCTGCGGAGCTACGCTTTGAACCCTGAACATCCAACAGGCAAGAATAAAGCGAGAGTCTTCGAGTCGGCGTTGGGGTTCACCCAAAAAGACGCCGCCAACCTCGAAAAGCAAATCAGGGAACAGGTCAAGACCTGTGAATGGAAGGATGCGGGAGAGTCAGCTTTTGGCGTGAAGTACACTGTCGACGTTAAGATTCTCGGCAACAACGGCAAGACGGCGATAGTCAGAACCGGCTGGATCATGGAGAGAGGCGGATCGGATCCGCGGCTTACGTCTGCTTACGTACTCACCAGGAAAGGAGGCAGAAATGCTTAGCGAACTCACGCTCGTCAAATCCCTTAAGGACGTTCCGGATAAGGACATTAAAGCGGGCGACATCGGGACGATTGTCCACTGCTAC
>CAVDZW010000025.1:0-9364 GCA_963613305.1 bacterium
CGGAGGTCAACCAGCTCAACCGCATCAAGCTCATGATCAGCGTGGCCAAGGAGAACCTGCGCGCGGGCAAGGGCTTTAAGCTCGAGAAAGTGGCCCCGCTTGCCATGGACGAGGTTACCGGCCAGATGCGCCCGCAGGACCCGGGCTGCGGCGAGGGCGGCTGCTCGGTCGTGGGCGAGGACGCCGTGGCGGCCGTGGCCGAGCGCTTGGGTCGCGGCGTTAAGTAGGCGAGGCTCAAGCGGGCTTTGCCTGCGCAGCCGCAAAGGCGACCGACAGGCGCCCCGCTGCGAGAACTGACTCGCGGCGGGGCGCCTTTTTGTTAGCGCGCGACCGGGCTGGAGCCGAGGGTTTGCGCCGGCCGCCGGCGCAGCGCGCGGGTCATGGCCGAGGGGCCATTGTGGCTGCGGCTCGCGAGCGGTGGACGCCCGTCCGGTGCCCGGGTCGTTGTGCGCGTTGCTCCCGCCACGCCTGTTGCGCGCTCAACCCTAAGCCAGCCTAAGTTAAAGCTAAGGGGGGTTTGATAGTATGCCGTTCAATATGTCAAAACCGGCTTTGGGCCGTAACGAAGGAGACAGGATGGCAGAGGAGAACCAGCAGGTAAACGAGGCGGACGAGACCAAGGGCCAAAAGCCGGCGGGCGAGGAGGCCAAGGGCTCCCGCGGCGTCTCGCGCCGTGCGGTCTGCGCCGGCGTTGTGGGCGTGGCCGCCGTGGCCGCGGTCGCAGGCGTCGTCTACAAGAACTCGCAGGACGGTTCGGGTGCCTCCGGTAGCTCCTCGGGCTCGACTGAGCTCACCGATGCGCAGAAGAAGCTCCACGAGGAGTTCGTGGCCACCTACAACGTGGAGAAGCAGGTCAAGGTTCGCAAGTCGCTCGACGAGGAGTATGCCAAGGGCGACCACGGCGAGAAGAACCCCTTTGTTAAGGTCGACCCGTTCGGCACCAACACGCTCAGCTGCTACGTGCGCTTTACCACCGACGACGCCGTGCGCGTGAGCTACACGGTACGTGGCAGCAAGGGCGCAGGCTACGCGGACTTTACGCGCACGCCGGCCGGTGGCGACGTGGCCGCCACCGAGCACGAGTTCAGCGTGATCGGCCTCATCCCGGGCAAGGTCAACACCGTGAACCTCACGCTCACCGCCGAGGACGGCTCCGAGCGCACCGTCAAGATCGAGCCCGCCGTCTCGTCCCTCAAGGGCGAGGAGGAGGCCTCGCTCAGCCGCACCTCGGGCGAATCTGACGCTGAGCTTGCCGACGGCCTCTTCGTGATCCTCGGTGCCGACTCCGACCTGCTCGACTTCATGTACTACTACGACAACGACGGCTACATCCGCGGCGAGGTGCCGCTGCTCGGCTACCGCAGCCACCGCCTGCTCTTTGACGACGAGGGCATGTACTACAGCATCTCGACCACCAAACTCGCCCGCGTGAACAATCTCGGCCAGGTCACGGCCGTCTACAACACCGGCGACTACGAGCTGCACCACGACTACGTCTTCGACGCCGACGGCAGCCTGCTCGTGCTCGCGAGCGACCTCGGCTCCGAGGCCGACCTCGACATCGACCGCAAGGCTGGCAAAAAAGAGAAGCGCAACAACGTCGAGGATAAGGTCATCAAGGTCGACGTGGCCACCGGCGAGATCTCGCTCGTGGTCGACCTCGGCGAGGTCTTCCCCGACCTCAAGGCCAAGGCCAAGGTGGCATCCGATGGCGACCTCGACTGGATTCACATCAACACGATTCAGTGGCTCGGCAACGACACCATCATCCTGAGCTCGCGCGAGACCTCCACGGTCATCAAGCTCACCGACGTGTTCGGCACGCCGACCGTCGACTGGCTCATGGGCGACGAGTCGTTCTGGAAGGGCACCGGCTTTGAGGACAAGCTCCTCTCCAAGGTGGGCGTCTTCGCGAGCGCCGGCGGCCAGCACAGCGTGACCTATCTCCCCGATGCCTCGCTCGACGAGGGCAGCTACCGCCTGCTCATGTTCGACAACAACTTCGGTTCGGCCGAGAGCTACCCCAAGTTCGACTGGAGCCAGCTCGGCTCCGCCGTGGTCACCGAGTACGGCAAGGGCACGCACTCCTTTGCGCGCCTGCTCACCGTCGACGAGAACGCGCGCACCTACACGCTCGACGAGCAGTTCGCGGTGCCGTTCTCGGCCTACGTGAGCTCCGCCCAAAAGGTGGGCTACGCGGGCAACACGCTTGTCGACTCCGGTCAGGCCAAGGTGTTCTCGGAGTACGACGCCTACGGTCTTAAGATTGCTAAGTACGAGTTCGCGGCAGAGAAGTTCATCTACCGCGTGTACAAGTACGACTTCGACGGGTTCTACTTCGCTTAAGTCGAGGTTTAGGCCGGTCGGCGCTCGCGACCGCTTTTAAAGGACGAGATACTCGCCAGGTTTTGGGCATCGACGCAGGTCGATGCCCAAATTTATGCCGCTCGGCCTTTAGGCGAGCAGGTTCATCGCAACGGAGATGAACGCGAGCACGACGCCCACGATCGACTCGCCGCCCAAAAGGCCGCTTGCCACCACGAGGCCCTGCTCCTGGTACTCGGGGTCGTCGCCGCGGTTGCTCAGCTTGTCGTAGGCGAGCTTGACGACGGAGCCGAGGAACGCCGTGAGCGACATGTAGAACGGCAGGTACACGCCGAGGCCGACCATCATGGCGGGGAGACCCGCCCAGTAGAGAGTGACGCCGGCCACGAGGCCGAGCACAAAGGCCGGTACGCTCGGGATACCGCTCACCATGGTGGCGACCACGCTCGCCTGCGCCGAGACAAAGGTCTTGTCGGGGCCGAAGGCGTCGGGCCCGTAGGCGCTCACGAGCGCCATCATGACGCCGGCCGCCACGATGGCGCCGACCACGCCGCCGATGGCCTGGCCGAGCCACTGCGCGCGCGGGTTCGTGCCGAGCACGGCGCCGGCTTTAAAGTCGTTCATAACGTCGCCCGCAAGGCCGCAGGCCACGGCCACCACGCCCGCGATAAAGAAGAGCTGCACCTGCGCGACCTGCGCGAACGCGGCCACGATGAGCATGACGATGAGACCGAAGATCTCCATGGGGTCGATGCCCGTCTGGCCGCAGCTCTGCGCGCTCATGATGGTGGTCACAAAGGTGAGGAGCACCACGACGACGGCCGGCACGGGACTAAGCCCGAGCGCAAAGCAGACGACGAGCGCGGCGGCCGCGGTGATGAGGCCGAGCACGCCGCCATCGAGTTTGAGTGAGCCGGTAACCATGGACTCGGCGCTTTCCGTCTCGGAGTTGCCGGTGCTGGTCTTGAGGCCGTGGACGATCCCCGCGATCTCGGGCGCGATGTCCTTGAGCACGACGGCGGCGCCCGAACCCATCATGAGGCCCATGCCGAGCGACTTGACGATGCCCGAGGCGGCGTCGAGCGTCACGAGGCCGGCGGCGGTGCCGCCCACGATGATGCCGAAGTTGCCGATGAGGGCCCCCGCAAACCAAAAGGCCACAGGTGCGAACCCTACAAGAAATCCCACCGAGAGCATCATCGGCGAATTGTAGATGCCAAAGCTCACGCCCGGGATGGCGAGCTGGCAGAACATGGCCGGGATCGCACCGAGCCCGTCGCGCAGCACGCACCAGAGGCCGGCAAGGCCCATGGACCCAAAGAGCTGCTTGCCCGTCTTGCCGCCCGCCTCGGTGGCGCGCAGCGTCTGGGCGGCGGCGTTGCCGGTGGGGAACTCGAGCGCGGCGTCGACGATAAAGTGCTTGCGGATGAGCGCGGTGCACACGAGTCCGAGCGCCGTGCCCGCGAGTGCGACGGCGAACATCTCGACCCAGCCGATGCCGTCGCCGATACCGAGCATCCAGGCGCCGGGGATGGTGAAGGCAAGGCCGCCTGCGACCATGGCGCCGGCCGACATGATGGTGTGGGTCACGTTGGCCTCGTTGAGGCTCGCGTTACCGAGCAGTTTGAGGAAGAAAAGCGAGATGACGGCGGCAAAGATGATCGGCCAGGGGAGAGCGCCCATCTTGAGCGCCGTGTAGGCCGAGCTCGCCGTGATGATGACGCAGCCGAGAACGCCGATAACGCACCCGCGCAGCGTCAATTGCCCGCGCAGTCCTGCGCGGTCGTTGCTGTTGCTCATATGTACTCCTTTGCGTATATCCGCTCCCCCTGGTGCGGGCGGCGCGCGCGGGCTTTTGCCCATGCGGAACCAGCCTGCGAGGAGTCGGGTTACCTGAGGTCCGGGCCGAGCAAGCCCAAAGACCGCGCACCAGTATAGGGCGGTGCGTGCGCTACACTCTCCACAAAATGCGATCGATGGGCGCGGCTACTCAGGGCCCGCCCGTGCAGGGAGGCCGCTATGGAAGCGCTGGCAGACGCGATACTCGCTATCGACGTGGGAAACACCACGGTGAGATTCGGCCTGTTTGCTGAGGGCGATGAGGAGCCGCGCGGGACTTGGGAGATCACGACGCCCGCGCATCTCACCCCCGATGAGGCGCGCCTGCTCGTGGCGGAGGGCTTTTGCGGTTGTGCGCCCGACGCCGCCTCGCCGATGGCGCTCGTGCACGCGGACGCGGCACTGCCGGCGCACGCGATCCTCTCGTGCGTGGTGCCGAGCCTGACCGCGCCGATCGAGCGCGCTCTCGAGCGCGTTTGCGCGGGGCGCCCGCGCACGGTCGGCCCCGGTCTCAAGACCGGCCTCAAGATGCGCTACGACGATCCGGCCGAGGTCGGCCCCGACCGCATTGCCGACTCGGTGGCCGCGCGCGCCTCGTACGGGGTGCCCGTGGTCGTCGTCGATTTGGGCACCACCACGAACATCGAGGTAATCGATGCGCAGGGTGCCTTTGCCGGCGGCATCATCGCGCCGGGCCTCGCGCTCGGCGCCCGGTCGCTCTCCGAGGCCGCGGCGCGCTTGCCCGAGCTCGACCTCGCGGCCCCCGCGCGCGTGATCGGCAAGTCAACGCGCGAGGCCATGCGCGCGGGCGTCGTCTTTGGTGAGGTGGCACGCATCGACGGCCTGCTCACCATGGTGGAAGGGGAGCTTGCGGGGGAGGGCGTGATCGACAGCGATCCCGCGCCGGTGCCGACCGTGGTCGTCACGGGCGAGCACGCGGCCGAGGTCGCGCAGCTGCTCAAGCACGAGGCCTGCGTCGATACGACCCTCGCCCTGCGCGGTCTCGCCCAACTGAGCCGTCTCAACGCGCCGCGCCGCCGCGTCTCGGGCGCATAGACGGGCGGGCTGCTGGGTACCCTCGGATACAATATGTGCGACCGCACCGACGATGGAGGCCAAGACCATGTCGAGTAAACGCAAGGACGTCATCACCTGGGACGAGTTCTTTATGCGCGTGGCCATTGCGGCCAAGCTCCGCAGCAAGGACCCCAACACGCAGGTGGGGGCATGCATAGCGAGCACCAACCAGCGCATTCTCTCGGTGGGCTACAACGGAACGCCCTCGGCTCTGAACGACGACGACTTCCCTTGGGGCACCTCCGACGACCCGCTCGAGGACAAGCACAACTACGTGGTGCATGCCGAGGCCAACGCCGTGCTCAACTACCGCGGCTCACTCAAGGATCTTGAGGGCTCCACGGTCTACGTCACGCTGTTCCCGTGCCACGACTGCGCCAAGATCCTCGCGCAGGTGGGCGTGGGTGAGGTGGTGTTCCAGGAGAACAAGTACGCCGACACCGACGACGGACGCATCAGCCGGCGCATCCTCGACTCCTGCGGCATCAAGTACCGCCAGGTGGTCGTGGAGGCCTAAAGGGAGCGCGGGCCTTAATCCCCGCCCGTGCGTGCCCGTCTGTGGCGCGCCCGCTTGTCGCGGCCGGCGCTGCGCAAGGAGAACACAACTCGTATCTCTGCCTGTAGTACCATGCAGAGCATTTGGGACCTCGACCGGTCCCGACCGAAATTCGCGAAAGGAGCCCTCGTGGCCGTTAACGAAGAGCTGCTCAAGAAAGTTCTCGAAGAGATCCGCCCCAACCTGCAGGCCGACGGCGGCGACATGGACTACATCGGCGTCGACGATGAGGGCGTGGTGCAGCTCGAGCTGCAGGGCGCCTGCGCCGGCTGCCCCATGAGCTCGCTCACCCTCTCCATGGGTATCGAGCGCATCCTCAAGGAGCACGTGCCCGGCGTCACGCGCGTCGAGGCCGTCAACAACGGCGAGGCCGGCGACCTCTACGACGAGTACGCCCCGTTCTAAGCCCGCGCCGTGCTCAACGACCTTTACCACAGCCTAAGCCCGGTCGCGTTCTCGGCCGGGCCCATCACCATCTACTGGTACGGGCTCGCCTACATCGTGGGCGCGTTTCTCACGGGGCTCGTCATGTATCGCACACAGCGCCGCTGGGGGCTCGAGCTTACCGTCGACGACCTCTCGACCGTGGTCGTCGGTGCGGTCTTTGGCCTCATCATCGGCGCGCGCCTGTTCTACGTGCTGTTCTACGGGGATGGCTACTATCTCTCCAACCCGGCCGAGATCTTTGCGCTCAACAAGGGCGGCATGAGCTTTCACGGCGGTCTTGTGGGCGGCGTCATCGGCGGCGTCATCGCCTGCCGCCTGCTCCGCATCGACCCGTGGACCATCGCCGACCTCGCGGCTTGCGGTGCCCCGCTCGCGCTCTGCCTGGGCCGCTGCGCCAACTTCGTGAACGGCGAGCTCTGGGGCAAGCCCTGCGGAGATTTTCCGCTCGGGGTGGTCTTTGGCGGCACCGCCGGCACCGTGGCGCGCCATCCCTCACAGCTCTACGAGGCATTGCTCGAGGGTATCGTGCTCTTTTGCATCCTCCAGTTCCTGAGCCGCCGCCCCGCGCTCCCCAAGCAGGGCTCGCTTATCGGCACGTTCATCGCCGGCTACGGCGTCGTGCGCTTTTTGGTCGAGTTCGTGCGTGTTCCCGATGCGCAGCTCGGCTACATCTTTGGCGGCGTCATCACCATGGGGCAGATCCTGAGCCTGCCGCTCGTCGTCATCGGTGCGGCGCTCATCGCCATCTCCCGCAAGCGCTCGCGTGAGGAGCGCATCTACCTCGACGAATAACAGGGTGGTTCTCTTGCAGACCGATCATGCGACCGCTACGGCGGCCAAGGATTCCGCGCGCGCTCTCTGGTTCAAGCGCTACCCGGCCGGGCAGACGTTCATCGCGTTCGTGCTCGCCCTCTTTGCCACCTGTGCCTGCTCCGCCGAGCCGCTCTCGGTGACGGCCGGCGACGTCATGTTGGTCGACAGCACCGCGTCGGGCGTTTACTTCGGCATCCTCGAGATCTTTCTCTCGTTTGCCGGCCACTACGGCGCGCTCCCGCTCCTGGCGCTCGCGTGCCTGCTCACCTTTCCGTTCCGGTACGTGTTCTTCGGGCGTTGCGATTCACGCCGTCCCTCGGTGATCGTCCCCACCCTGGTCCTCGCCTTCTGCATGGTCGTGGGGCAGAGCTACGACCTCACTAACGGCGCCGAGGCCGTCTTTGGCACGCCTGCCCGCGTCGTCGAGGCGTGCATTCAGTTCGCGGGCTGGTATGTCATGTGCCATGTTGGGGTCTACCTGGCCTTTGAGGTGCTCGACTGGGCCGCCACCTGGCGTCTCGAGTTTTCGGAGGGCCGTTTTGGTCGTGTGTGGCGCGCCGTCGACTTTGTGCTCAACAAGCACCCGTTTGCGGGACCGTTTGCCCTGCTCTGCATTGCCTGGCTGCCCACGCTCATCGGCATGGCGCCGGGTATCTTCATGGGCGACACGGGCGCGCAGATCAGGCAGTGGTTCAACCTTCCCAACGGGCCGAGCAGCTACCTCAAGCTCATCGATGCGAGCGTGCTTTTGAACGCGCACCACCCGGTGCTGCACACGGCGATCATCGGCACCTGCGTGCAGATCGGACTCGACGTGTTCGGCAGCGCAAACGCTGGTCTCTTGATCTATACCACCGTCCAGTTCTTTATCACGGCGCTTTGCGTGGCCTACGCGGTCTCGCAGCTCCGGCACTTTGGCACCGGCCTGCCCACGCGCGCCTGCGTGCTCGGCTTTTTGGCGCTCATGCCCATGTTCTCGAGCTACGCCGTGCTCATGACCAAGGACGTGTACTTTGCCGACGCCCTGCTCGTGCTCATGGTCCAGGTAGCAAAGCTCATGCTCTCGTCCCGGGGCGGGGAGGTTGCTTTTGCCCGCCGCGATTGGATCGCCATGGTCCTCGCGTCCCTGGGCACTGCGTTCTTGCGCAACGGCGGCGTCGTGCTCGCGCTTCTCCCGCTCCTGATCTGCTGGGGCGTGCTCGCTCTCGACCGCCGGCGCGCTCGCAAGGCCGGAGATGCGCCGGTACCGGTGCCGTATCGCCTGCGCACCTGGGCACCGGCGCTCATCGGGATCGCGACCCTCGGCGTCTATCTTTGGTTTTCGGCCGTGTTCATGCCGGCCCACGCCATCTCGCCGGGTTCGCGCCGCGAGGTGCTCTCCATCCCGTTTCAGATGACGGCGCGCTTTGTGCAAAAGCACGACGGCAAGCACTCGGGCGTCAAGAACGGAACCGACGACGGGCTTGTTACCAAGAAGGAGCGCGAGGCCATCGACCGTGTGCTCAACTACAAGACGCTCGGCCGTCGCTACAACCCCAACAAGTCCGATGCCGTCAAGGCCGACTACAACGAGTACGCCTCGCAAGAGGATATCGAGGCCTACTTTGAGGTGTGGGCCGAGATGTTCTGGAAGGACCCGGAGTGCTATATCTCGGCGCTGGTCAACAACTACTACGGTTACTTCTATCCGAGCGAGAAGGATGTGCTGTTTTACGGCTCAACCACCTCGCGGCGCTGCATGAACCGCAAGGAAAACAAGATGGTGCCCTTTGATTTCGCGCCCATGGAAGGCCCCATCAGCACGGCCTTTGAGCATGCTGTGAACATCTATCGCGTGGCTGTCCAGAGCATCCCCTTGCTCTCGCTCACGCTCTGCTCGGCCACCTACGTGTGGGCCATGGCCATCGCCTCGATCTACCTTTTGCGCTCGCGCCAGTGGCGCGCCTTGGCGCTCTGGCTGCCGCTCTGGTGCGTGCTCGCCGTGTGCCTCATCGGTCCCTGCAACGGCGCCACCTACATGCGCTATGTCTACCCGGTGGTACTTATCTCGCCGTTCGTGGCGGCGATTACGCTCACCTGGCCGCGTTCGCTGCGTCCGGAGCTCTCGGGCACCCGCGCATGATCGTTGCGTGGCACCTCGCGATAGAGGGTGTACCGCCCGCTTCTTTGGGAGTATCATCTATCGACGTATGTTCACATCACCCGTGCGGGTCCGCGCCCGGCGCGCCGCACGAGTTCAGGTCGTTATCGATGGGAGACTCGAATGTCCGGACACTCTAAGTGGGCCACTACCAAGCACCGTAAGGG
>CAVDZW010000026.1:0-7676 GCA_963613305.1 bacterium
CGGGGTTGCCCACGCAGCGGCCGAGGGTCTCGGCCCACTTCTGGAACTTCTCGCGCGGGTCGGCGTCGCCCGTGATATAGCGCTCCTCCACGCCGTTGGCGCGCATGAGGCGCCACTTGTAGTGGTCGCCGCCGAGCCAAACCTCGGTGATGGTCTCAAAGCGCTTGTCCTCCCAGATCTCCTGCGGAGAGATATGGCAGTGGTAATCGATGATCGGCATGTTCTCGGCAAAGTCGTGGAAGAGAGCCTCGCCCGTGGGCGTGCTCAGCAAAAAGTCCTTGTCGTCCATGAATTGCTTCATGCTCGTGCGTCCCTCCTGCGCAAAAGCGCCTGAAAAGTCTTAGGTGAACGTTCACTACGATAACCGATTATCAATATATAGGTGAACGTTCACCTAACGACCACGCGCGAGCGGTCGTTCGCGGCCGGCGAACGGCATGCGCACAAATTCGCACTTGCAGATAACGAACAATCTGGTATCTGCTGTGCCGGTAACAGAGAGGCCCGCCACGCGCGGCAGGCCGCCTTCAGGCGACGGGCGCCATGGATACAAAAACGCCTCCCGTTCTCCATCGATCGGAAAACGGGAGGCGTCACACGCCGGTCTGCCTCAACGAGGTGCCGGCACCACGCTATGCGGTTTTTTAAGCTGCGAAGCTGCCCCTTACGCCGCAACCCTCTTCTTCTTGCGTGCTTCCACAAAAAGCAGGACGTAAAGCGGCAGGTACAAAACGACGGTACCGACGAAGGTGCCCACGGCCGCAGGCGAGGCATCCGAGGTAAAGAGGGCGCCCGAGGCGAGTGCGATGTTCTTTTGCGTGAAGAACGCAAAGATGAGGAAGTTGTTCATCCAGTGGATGATGCAACCCGGCAGGCAGTTGCCAAAAACGACATCCGAGATATACATGCTAAAGCCCGAGATAAAGTAGGTCGAGGCCATGAGTGCCGCAAGGGCAAAGGTGCCCTGAGTGGTGACTTCGGGGTTCGTGAGATGGCATGCCATGAAGATCAGGTTGGCGACGATGCCCACGCCCACGGAAGCGACGGTCGGACGAATGTCATCCTTGCAGACGGCGCGTAGGAACGCGGCACGGTGGACAATCTCTTCCCACGTGGTCTGCATCCACACGAGTGCGAGGCAGACGACAAAGTTCACGAGGATCGGAACGGCACCGATGCTGTTGAGCTCCAGAGTGCCCCCCGTGGAGGCGAACGGCAGATAGCTCTCCGCCATCGCAAGCGCAAAGCCGATCAAAAAGGCGATGGCCACCTTGCGGACCTGAACCCAATCGGCGCCCTTGCCGGCACCGAGGATAAGGTCGCGGAACGACTGCTTGCAGATGAGATGCAGGGCCACCACGGTAAGGGCGAAGCCGCTGGCAAACGAAAGCAACGTGGTCGTCATGTTCGGCAGCCAGCTGTACGCGCCGGTCATGGTCCATCCGCGCAAGAGCGCCTGAACGATCGTGGTCCCGACGGCCATGCACAAAAAGGCCGCAACGAAGAGGGCGACCCAGCGCCAGACCGGCGCCTCGTTGGGCCCAAAGGAGGCCTTTGGCTTTGAATGCTTTCCGCTCATTGGTGCTCCCGTCCTGAGCGCCGTGGCGGGGCCTTTCCCCACCTCGAGTTGCGCTCTGTTCAAGTTCAATCGATAGCGTCGATTATAGGTCTCGAAAGTTACCGGGGGCGGGTCTTAGCTGTTAGCGGTTAATTGAGGGAGGGTTCCTTTTTGCTAGATACCTGCGAGCGCACGATAGTGATCGAGGTTACTCGCAAAGATCAGCTCGACCGAACCCTTTTGCACGGGTTCGGCAGGAGCGTTGCCCCACAGCAGGTAATCGCCAAGCGTCTTGGCCGCACGATAGGCCAGGCCCGCCGCATCCTTGTAGACGATGTTGGTAAAGATCCCGCGCTCAAGGGCCGCCGCGCTCTCGGGGAACAGGTCATTGCCGATGACCAGGATCTCGCGGGCACGCCCGCAGGAGACCAGCGTATCGGCCACGATCTCGGAACCGACGGCGAACACACTGCAGACGAGCCTGGGGGCATTGTCGGACGCGATGCGCTCGCGCAGGGCCGCGGTGAGCTCACTGGCCTGTCCGTGAGCGCCCGTGAGGTCCTCGACAGCAAAGGGCGAGCCAGCCTCGCGCAGGCGCTCATGAAACGCACGCGCCGTAAGATAGTGCGAATCGGTGTAGGGATCGCCCGCGAGCAGCAGCGCACGCGAACCCTCGGGCGCAAAACGCAAAAGATTCAGTGCCTGTTCCGCCATGATGCGGCCGGCGGCCGTGTAATCCGAGATACTCGCTCCCAGGCGCGGCACCTGCGCCTTGTCGCCGTCGACAAGCTCGACCGCCACCCCCGCCTCCGCAATCTGGGCGAGAAGGGCGCACGCGCGGTCGTCGGTAGGAACGTATGCCAAAAGGCCGTCGATGCGCTCCCCTGTCTGCAGGCGCGCGTCGATCACGCCGAGCGCCCCCGCGTAGCCGCCCGGAGCAAAGGGCAGGCTCTCGAACTGGAGCCCCATGTCGCGCGTCTCGTCGGCAAAGCGCTCGCAACCGCGCCATAGGTAGGAGTAGAAGTAGCTGCCCTCGCGCTCGGAGCTCGGCAGGCACGCGACCACGCGCACCTCCTTGCGCCTGAGGTTCGAGGCGGCGGCGTTGCGCTGGTAGCCCATCTCTTCGGCACGCGCCAGGATCCGTGCGCGGAGTTGCTCGCTCACGCCCGGCTTGCCCGCAACCGCCTTGTGCACGGTGTTGACCGAGACGCCAAGCTCGGCAGCAATATCTTTCATGGTCACGCGCGCGCCGCTCACGAAAACGCCCCCTCATGGGTTCGATCGAAATTCACTGCGGTTAACGATACCCTAAACTCAAGCGCGCTGACCTCCCATCCGGACGAACGGCAGCACGTATTGAACAGAGTGGTTTTGGCCACCCTATCTCGCGCACCGGCCTCTGACGCAAAAAACGAGCTCTAGACAAACCGCTCGCCATGGAATCCTCCCCACCAAACCGTTCACCGCACCGGCGCCTCAAATGGGTAAGAGAAGACCGTCCCGGCCCCAACACGTAAGGATCGCCTTGGTCGCAAACCTCTGCATGCTCGCGGTGATGATGATCGCCGTCGTACTCTGCTCGTTCGTCGCGAGTCTCATCCCCGGTCGCCCCGTCCCCGAGGTCGTGTTCTTTGTCCTCGCAGGCGTCGTCGTGGGTCCGCGCTGCCTGGGCATCGTCCACTCCACCCCCGGCCTCGACCTCGTGAGTCGCCTCGGCATGGGGTTCCTCTTCCTCATGGCCGGCTACGAACTCGACCTGCGAGAACTCACCGGAAAGATGGGCCGGCACGCCTCCGTGTGCTGGGCCGTCAGCTTCGCCGCCGCGCTCATCGTGACGCCGATGCTCGGCCTCGGGCTCGACCAGACAGGGTGCGCTGCCTTCGCCATCGCACTCACGACCACGGCCTACGGCACGCTCGTGCCCATCATGCGCGACCGCGAGCTCGCAGGCACCGCCGTCGGCAAAGTCATCGAGTCATACGGCGCCATGGGCGAGATCTGGCCCGTCGTGGCAATGTCGCTTTTGCTCTCGCCCAGCCGCTCTCTCGGCGCAAACGTGGCCGTGCTCGTCGCCTTCATCGCGTTCTGCACACTTGTAGCCGTCCAGGGAAAGACCGCTCGCGACCTGGGTTCGCGTCTCTCCCGCTTTTTACATGAGAACGCGGAGAGCAGCTCGCAGCCGACCCTGCGCGCAACGGTGGCGTTGCTTTGCACGCTGCTCGCGCTCGCCGCAGTGCTCGACCTCGACGCCGTGCTCGCAGCCTTCGCGGCGGGCTTCATCCTGCGCCACGTCATCCCCGCCGACCACGGCCACCGCCTTATGGACAAGGTGGAGGCCATGGGCAACGGGCTTTTTGTGCCCGTGTTCTTTGTGTACTCGGGCATCGGCATCGACTTCATGGCCGTCGGCGAGAACCCAGGGTTGCTCGTCGGGTTCGTCGCGCTGCTCCTCATCGTGCGCGCCCTCCCCCTGCTGCTCAGCCTGCATGCGTTCAGCGAGACGCGCACCATGCCGACGGGCGAAAAGATATCCGCCGCGCTCTACTGCACGATGGCGCTCCCCCTCATCGTTGCCCTCACCGAGGCGGCCACGAGCGCGGGCGCCATGGACGAGGCGATGGCGAGTGTGCTTGTGTGCGCAGGAGCCCTCACCGTACTCGTCATCCCCGTGATCACGAGCCTCTCGGTGCGGGCAGTCGCGGCGCACCCGGTCGAGGCCGTCCACGAGATGGCCGAACATCCTCACCATGTGCGCGAGATCATCCACGAGCACCGTGAGCATGCGCACGAAATGGCCGAGGAGCTGCGCGAGGAGCGACGTCACCTACGCAAAAAGGGAGTGCGCCTGAGCTCGGCCGATTTCCTCGCCCGCCGCGACGACCTACGGCGCCGTAAACGGCGGAACCGGTAAGGCCCGCCCCCCCAGCGAGAGCGCCCATCTGGATGTCCGGCGACGTCTCTCGCCGCACGAAGAAGCCCTGTCACTTTGTGTAGCGATTTTGGACCACGCAACAGGCCGAAATCACCTTCTTACGCGGCGGGACTTTCGCAAGCCTCACGAACTCGGACGGGGCATCATGACCGGCCGCAAAGAGACTAGGCAGCGTTGGCCTTGGCCGGGGCGGGGGCGACGGCGCGCTCGCCGCGATGCTTGCGCACGAGGGCGCAGGCAAGACGCCATACAGGGATAAACCACAGGTAGAACGCGGCAGCAAAGCAAAGACGCGGGGCGCCGCACATGGTCACGACGGCCGAACAGGCAATGGACCAGGGCACGAGCGGCGAGACGACCACGGTCGTGTCCTCAAGATCGAGCGCGAGCGCGCGGGCATCGGGCTCCACATGCGCGCACAGCTGGTGCGAAAGCATGATGCCGAGCGTTTGGTTGCAGGCGACCATCGAAGCCGGAATCGAGACGGCGAGCACGGCGCCGAACGGCGTGATGCGCTCGGCCAAGCCCGAGATATGTCCCTGAATACCCTCGAGGAGACCCGTGCCCTTGAAAATTCCCGCATAGCTCGACGAGAGGCAGACGATCACGACGACATTGACCATCGAGACGAGGCCGCCGCCGTCCATAAGATGCGCCACGGCAGGCTCACCTGCCGAAAAGCCCCAGATGGCATAGTGCACAAGATCAATCGGATCGACGCCGCGCACAAAGAGGCACACGGCCGCCGCGGCAACGATACTCGCGCTCATCGCGCCCTTGACGCTCACGCGGAGCACAGGCAGCACCAGAACGAGCAAGGCCGGCACGAGCGCCACGAGCCCTTGGTCAAAATATGCAGCAAGAGACGCGGTGGCACCACTGCCCGAAGCGCCGGCAGAGACGTGCCCACCAAAAATGCCGAGTGCTGCATAAACCGCAACCGCTGCCGCAAACGGCAGTGCGGCCGAGCGCATCATGGCCTTGAAGTTGCCGACGAGATCGGTGCCCGTCACCACGCGCACCAGCAGCGCACTTGTTGAAATCGGGCTCACGCGATCGCCAAAATAAGCTCCTGAGAGAATGGCGCCGCCGATGACGAGCGGATCGGCGCCCATCGAGCGCGCCATGGTCATGCAGACCACGCCCATGGTGGCCGCGGTGCCAAACGACGTGCCCGTGAGAAACGACATGACACCCGTGAGGAAGAACGTCGCAAGCGGCGCTGCGGCGGGCTGAACGAACGGTGAGGCCACGAGGACGATCTCGGAGACCGTACCGGAAGCGCGCCAGAACGCCGTGAGCACGCCGATGAGAACCATGGCCGTGAGCACGCCCTTGGCGGTGGCGATGCCCTCAAAACCCATGCGGATGAGCTCGCGCAGGTCGCAACCCTTGCGCACCCCATAGCCGAGGAACAGCACGAGGCCGACGGTAAGAGCGAGAGGTATGGGAAGCGAGAGCGCCACGCAGATGATGAGCTCGATACAAAAAACGATCAGTACGGCTGTCTCCATCGCAAGCTCCCTCGCATCCCAAATCGCAACAGAAACGGCGGTGATTGGGGGTGACCGCCTGATTTCCGGGGATAACTATGGCGCCGTATGGATTCAAATACAAACTGTTAGTATCGATAGTTACCACAACTGGATTTTGTGAACCTCGAGAGCGGGGCAGCCTTGGCGCCGCCCGCACAAGCCATAAGGAGCTCCACGTGAACCTCAACAGCTTTGAGTACTTTCGCGCCATCGCCGAGGAGCGGAGCTTTACCGCAGCCGCGCGCAGGCTCCACGTGACGCAGCAGACCCTGAGCGCGCACATCGCCGCCCTCGAACGCGAGCTCGGGCATTCCCTCCTCCGCCGGCGCAACCCGCTCGAACTTACCCACGAGGGAGAGGTCTTTCTCGCCCACGCGCAAAGCATCGAGGCAGACCTCACCGACATGCGGCGCGGGCTCAGCGGAGAGGACAACGAGCAAACAGGCACCCTCCGGGTCGGCATCGCGCATACGCGCGGCCGCGTGATCCTACCCGACACGATTCGCACGTTCACCGACGAGTATCCGCGCATCGCCGTGAAGCTCAATGAGGGAAGCAACGTCGAAATCAACCGGGCGCTCGCGGCGGGCGAGCTCGACCTCGCCATCGGCTCATTCGAGCACGCCATCGCTGGCGTCGAGCGCCTCCCCTACTACGATGAACAGGTCGCTCTCCTCGCAAGCGACGCCCTGCTCGAGAGCTGCGGCCTCGACGCGGCCGCGATTGCCCCCGCGCTCGCGCAGGGCGACCTCTCCCCGCTCGCGCGCTGTCCATTTGTGCTCGGCCCGCCCGAAGACATCACCGGAGAGCTCGCGCTCCGCGTGCTCGCGCAGGCGAACTTTACGCCGCATGTGCGCGTGAGGTCATCGAACATGGAAACCTTGCTCGGCCTGGCCCTGCGCGGCGTCGGCGCATCGCTCAGTCCCGTCAACCTCGTGGAAGCGACGGCAACACCCGAGCAAAAGCGCGGCCTTCGGCTCTTCGACCTGGGCCCGCATGCCTCATATCGCATCGATATCGCACTGCCTGCGCGCGACCTGCGCTGGAAACCCGTTGAGCGCTTTATCGAGATCGCGCGCGCTGAGCACTAATAGCGACAACACGTCAAACGAGCGCGCACACCCTGCATGCCGAATCTCCCGTAGGCCACCGTGCCGCCCTGCAACCGACAACAAAGCTCGTTGGCAACTTATCGCGTCGCCGCCGCGCATGCCAGCGCTACGCAACGACGCACGTGGCAGCATGACGGGCTCACAGAACACAGAGAACGGCCGCCGGGCACGAACCCGACGGCCGTCAATTGAACCATGAATCTACAGTTCCGCTCGCCCCCGAATGTGCGGGACAAGCAAGCATCTACTTGACGCCGCGCGAGAGCTCGGCCGCAACCTGGTCGACCCCTTTAAGCGCCGCGCACGTCGCCGGGCCCTCGTTCTTTTTGCGCCCGAACAGGCCCTTCTTCCTACCGCTCGAGCAGTGCCCAGTGCAATAGCCGCCCTGCGCGCAGTCGGCGCACGAGCCCTTGCGATACATCCGCACGCACACGGCGATGAACGCGATGCCGATCAAAACCAGAACGATGATGTCGATAGCCGCCATAGCACGACCTCCTTGTTTGCCTTATATAACTCTACCCGATACGTGCACGAAC
>CAVDZW010000027.1:0-9203 GCA_963613305.1 bacterium
ACGCCGTCATGCTCTCCGGCGAGTCCGCTGCCGGCAAGTACCCGGTCGAGGCCGTGAAGATGCAGGCCAGCATCGCTCTCGAGACCGAGAAGTACCTCCCCGCTCACGCTCCGCTCGAGATGCCCGAGGGCGCTCACGGTACCCGTATCGTCAACAACGTCGTTGGCATGTCTGCTGTGAACATGGCCACCACCGTCGGCGCCAAGTGCATCACCGTGCCGACCACCACGGGCCGCACCGCTCGCCTCGTGAGCCACTTCCGTCCCAACATGCCGATCTGCGCGTTCTCCCGCCACGAGTGGGCCGTTCAGCAGATGATCATGTACTGGGGCGTCGTGCCGCACCTCGCTGCCATCACCCAGGGCACCGTCAACGGCACCATCGTCAAGGCGGTCGAGACCGCTAAGGAGCTCGGCTACGTCGAGACCGGCGACATCACCGTTGCCACCGCCGGCGATCCGCGCATGAGCGTCCAGCTCGACGACAAGGTGTCCTCCACCAACGTCGCCTACGTCGCCCAGGTCAAGTAATTAGACCTTACAGAGCGTTAAAACAGACGGCCCGAGAGCACCAACTCCCGGGCCGTTTTTTTGAATGAAAAAAATTACGGTTTCCGGTACCCTCAGCCGAGTCCTTAAAGTATACCTACAGCATGCCAATTTCTGACCTGCGAAAACGCGAGGCAAAATGCGCAGCCACTCCGCTTTTTTGGTTTAGGGTACCGGAAACCGTATTTTTTGATTCGCGATGGGGTCACGCGAGCGAATTCAACCGCCTCCCGTTTCCCAGACACGCGAAATGGAAGGCGGTTCGTTTTAGACCATATCCCTCAAAGCCTCCCGGGCTGAGTCCATGGCAGAAATCCCTCAGGTAATTGAGTGTCAGATTGCCGCAGGTCAAACCGCATCAGCAAGAACAACGCCGCGGCACCCGGCCACGTCAGCGAGCGGGCGCCAGGCGCGGCAGATCGACATGAAAGAAGGGAGGCATAGACCTTTGGGTCATGCCTCCCTTCTTGAATGGCGAGGTGCCGTACCTGGGGCACGCGCAGCGTCGACCGGTTCCGGCGTTTGGTAAAACGCCGGAACCTACTAGGGCCTCTGCCCCATACCGCCCTCGAGAGTGACGGTCTCGCCGTTCATGTACTTAAAGTCAGGACCGCAAAGCTGCACAACCACGCGACCGATCTCCTTCTCGACGTCGCCGTAGTGACCTGCCGGCGGCATGTGGACGTTGGCCTTAAAGGCCTCGGGATAAGCAGCCTCAAAGTTCTCGAGCTGCGCCGTCCAGGCAAGCGGGCACACGACGTTGACGTTCACGCCGTCCTTGCCCCACTCGTTTGCAGCAACGCGCGACAGGCCACGGATGCCTTCCTTGGCAGCGGCATAGGAGCACTGGCCATAGTTGCCGAACAGACCGGCACCGGAGGCGAAGTTCACCACGGAGCCCTTGGTCTCCTTGAGATGCGGATAGGCCTTCTGCATATAGAGATAGGTAGCATAGAGGCCCGAGTAGATGGCCAGGTTGAACTGGTCCATGGTGTGCTGCTCGATGGTCACACCCGAGGCGCTCGCCTGGGCGTTGTTGACCACGGCGTCGATGCGGCCGAACTCGGCGATAGCCTGGTCGATGACATTCTGGACCACAGCCTCGTTGTCGGCGCCGGCCGAGACGTCGGCCTGCACGGGCAGCACCTTGACGCCGTACTCGGCCTCGAGCGACTCCTTGGCCGCCTCGAGCTTGGCCACGTTGCGACCGGTAATGACGAGGTTCGCGCCCTCCTTGGCAAAGGCGATGTCGATGCCGTAGCCGATGGAGCCGGCGCTGCCGTCCTTGAGCGTGGCCTTGCCGCCACCGGTAACGATTACGGCCTTGCCCTCAAAAAGTCCCATGAGCGCTTCCTTTCCTCGAAGCTCGGGCGAGAAACCCCGCCCCGCGCCCCTATTGGCGCGTCGATAGTTGACGTGCAACGATAGCCGTTTGAGACCGCAATGGGCACATCGCTCTGACAAGCGGCCACACGCTTTAGGCGAAAGGAAAGTCAAGGGAGCTATCGCGATTTTTGCATGTCCTCGCTGCCGTAAACGGATAATCGGGCACCCTCTGTTTCTTTTTATGGCCGGGCGCGTGCCCGCGAGCGCACTATATGATGGAAAGAGTTTTTGAACGCCGCGCCCGCGGCGAGACATAGATAGGAGCGGCCGATGAGCGACGCGAACGACCCTCGCGCTCACGGACAGATGAATACGGACGAGCAGTCTCAAAACGCTGTCGAGGAGAAACTCGATAACCTCGAAGCTGCCGATATGGACCTTGAGGAGCCACCAGCCGACGCACAGGAGGCTACGACCTTCGTGCCCGGCAAGACCCCGGTCGTCGAGAGCGGAAACAGCATCCCCGCGTTTCTTGCCCATGCCGCCACGGGCGACGAGGCGCCCGACCCGGAGCCGCTCGACCGCAACTGGAAGGTCGTGAACGGCGGAGGAGCGACCTTCCCCAAGCAGGATTATGTGGTCTCGAGCGGCGCCACGGGCGTGATGCCCGCGCTCACCCCGCGCGAACCCGAACCCGAGGAAGCGCTCGAAGATGACGAGCAGTCGCGCGGCATCGCCCAGGTAGCCACCGGTGCCGTGCGCGGCATCGGGACCTTTATGGCCCAGGGCGCCGGAGCCGTCCGCGAGATGAAGGCGGCGCGGACGGCCCTCGCCGAGGCACGCGCTGACCTCCGCGCGCTCAACACGCGCATCGAGTCGGCAGAGAGCGAGCTTACCTACCGTCAGGACATCGACGCCCGCTACGACGAGATCATCGCCGAAAAGACCGCCGCCAAAAAGAATGCGCTCGCCGAATCATCGAATGCCGAGGTGCGTCGCGACGGCGTCAAGCAAAAGATCGACGCCCTCAAGGCACAGCTCAAGACGATGCGCGATGAGGATGCCCAGACCGAAAAGCGCCTGAGAGCCGCAGTCGACGCGCTCGAGGCCGAGGAGGCGACCTCGCTCGAATCGAGCACGCGCCTGACGCGTCGCCTCGACGACGCCAGGCGTGCCCTCAAGAAATGCGAGGAGGAACAGGTATCGGGCGCTCAGGCCGCCCAGATGAGCGTGACGAGCGCCCAGGAGCGACTGGAGACCCTGCGCACCGAATATACCGAACTGCAGCAGAACCCCTCGCTCAACAGCGCGAACTACTCGGTTCGCATCAAGCAACTGAGCGACGAGATCTCGGACGCCGCCGACGCCCTGCGCGAAGCACAAAGCTCGCTTCCGAGAACAAAGGACGAACTCGAAGCTGCCGTCGCAGCTGCGCGCAAGGCAGTCGCTGTCGCACAGGAGCCAATCGAGGAAGCACGCCAGGCCCATGCAGCCGTCACCGCCAAAGCCGATACCGTTCGCGACGAGCTGCAAAGCGCTAAGAACGCGGCAGCCGAGCGCCAGCGCGAGCTCCGCGACCAGATCTCACAGCAGGAGAACGCCCGACGCGAGCAAGAGACGCGTATGCAGGAAGCGGCCGCCGAGGCCGAGGCCGCACAGGCCGTCATGGACGAGGCGACGGACATCCACAATCACCCCGATATCACCGAGGCCATCGCGGGGATGCTCGAGGCCGACCGTCGCGAGGCCGCCGATACCGAGCGCGAAGTCGCTGATCTCGAGGTGGTCGAGCGGTCGGTACGCGAGCGCACGCGCGGCTCGCGTCTGCGCTTTGTAGCCGCCATCGTGGCCGGCGCTATCTTCGTGCTGATCGTCGCCATCGCGTGCCTGGTGCTCGCAAATTGATCGCACGCAACTTTAGGCGGCAAACAACAACGTAAAACAAAAACGGGCGACCACCATGGCCGCCCGTTCGTGTATAGAGGGGATGGTTCTACCCCCCCCTCTTGCCCGCTCGTCCTATTTGTAGACGGTTTTCGAACGCCTCGATAAAGAGTCAGATCGCACCAGCCAAGCCCGGTCGAGCGAGCGTTGAACTCGAGCCAGCGGCCTGTAACCGGCGACATATCGCCTGGCCCCTCACATAGTGCCCCTGCGCTGCATTCCGTCGGTAAACCCCCGTGGGGCACAACAAACATCAGCAGCCCGCCGCACTCCCCTACTGAATGAGCATCGCGTCGCCAAAGCTGAAGAACCGGTAGCGCTCGGACACGGCCTCCGCGTAGGCATCCATGACCTGTTCGCGCGTGGCAAGCGCCGAGACGAGCATCATGAGGGTCGAGCGCGGCACATGGAAGTTCGTGATGAGCGCATCGACCACATGGAACGTACTGCCCGGCATGAGATAGAGCTGCGTCGTCGCGCTCTCGCGCGGGGTGATGTCGCCGCGGCCGAGGCTATCGGCGCCATCGTCACGCCCCTCAAAATAGCGGGCGCATACCGGCGGCTCCGCAACCGGGGCGTCCGCGTCGAAGGCGCTCTCGAGCGAACGCACAGCAGTGGTGCCCACGGCAATCACTCGGTGGCCTGCAGCCTTTGCGGCATGCACGGCCTCGACCGTTTCGGTCGGCACGTGGTAGCGCTCGGTATGCATAACGTGCTCGGTGGGGTCATCCTCCTCCACCAAGCGGAAGGTATCGATACCGACCTCGAGTTCCACGGCGGCAAACGAAGCGCCCTTTTCCTCGATGGCATGCATGAGCTCAGGCGTGAAGTGCAATCCCGCTGTGGGCGCTGCGGCCGAGTGCTCTTCTTGCATGGCATAGACGGTCTGGTACTTTTCGGGGTCGCCCTCGTAATCGGTAATGTAGGGCGGCAGGGGCACATGGCCCGCGGCATGAATCGCCTCGTCGAGCGTGCGAGGCTCACCTTGAGCGTTCTCCCCCGCCGGCTCAAAGCGCACCAAGCGCCCGCCGCGCGAATCCTCCACGAAGTCGGTTACCTCGGCGGTGAGCACCACCGGCGCGTTCTCGGGCGCATGGGCGCCACCCGCGCGATACTCGATCTTGGCGCCGGGCTTAAGGCGCTTGCCGGGCTTGACCAGGCACTCCCACACATGGCCCAAGGCATCGCAGTCCTCACGGCGCTTGAGCAGCAGCGTCTCGACCACGCCGCCCGTGCCGGCCTTGCGCCCGATGAGGCGGGCGGGCATGACGCGCGTCTTGTTGATGACGAGCACATCGCCGGGCTCGATGTAATCAATCACATCGCGAAAGATGCGGTGCTCGACCGTCCCCCCGCTCGCGAGCGGATGGGCGTCGGCAGCGTCGCTTCCCGCGCGATCGAGCACGAGCAGGCGACATGAATCGCGCGGCTCGGCCGGAGCCTGCGCGATCAGCTCCTCGGGAAGTTCGTAATCAAAGTCGTCGGTACGCAAAGACATAGCTCAGCTCCAAGCCCTATAAAAATCGGGGCGGGCGCCCCGCACATGTTTAACCCGATTATCGTAGCAGGTACGCCTACCCCTTGTGCCGTGCGGCCTTGCGCTCATCGCGGATGCGGGCCCGATCGAGCGCGGCCTCGGCGGCGGAAAAACGACAGCCGCAGTAGTTTTGGCGATACATCCCAAGCTCACGCGAACGACGCGTGGCCTCGGGGTAATACGGCCTAAAGTCGCGAATGACCGGCGTGAGCCCGCGTGCGGCGCAAAGGTGCTCGAGCACGTCGTTACAGGTCTCGAACAGCTGGTAGGGTGAGACCGCAAGCGTGGTACCCACGTGTTCAAACCCGCGATCCGCCGCCACACGGCAGGCCTCGGCAAGGCGAAGACCGTAGCAGGCACGGCAACGGCGCTCGCGGTCGCTCGCCCCGATGGGCGCGACCCCGCGCTCCCAGGCCGCATGGTCCTCGTTAGCCTCGATGAGCTCTGTCTTGCCCGCCGCGCACCAGCGGCGCAGCTCCTCAAGGCGGCGCTCATGCTCGTCAGCCGGCTGGATATTGGGATTTACCCAGCAGATTGTCGGCTCAAAGCCTTCCGCGCGCAACAGGCGCACCGGCTCAAGGGAGCAGGGCGCGCAGCACGCATGCAGCAGAAGAGGAGTCGTCTCGATCATTGCAAATCCGCCTTGCTGCTCCGTTCGGTCTCCGCCGGGTCCTCGCCCAAAGCCTCCGCCGGGTCCTCATCCAAAGCATCCGCCGGGCCCTCGCCCAAAAAGCGAACGCCCCACGCGGTATCCTCGCAAGCCAAAATCGCGCGATCGCACACGATGCGCCAGGCGTAGTACCAGTCGCCCGCACAACCTGCAAGGTGCAGCGCACCCACCAAAAAGCACGCAAGCGGGTAGCCTCCCGCGATGCCGATCGCCGCAAGCAGCGCCGTTACGAGCACGGTCGGTGCAACGATGATCAAAAGGTAGCGCCAGCGCGCATACACGATACCCTCGGCGCAGGCATAGAGCATGGCGGTCTCGCGGTTAAAGCCAAAGGCCACGCGTGAGCCGGCCGGAGCCAGTAGTTTAAAGAACATGCCGTGCACGCCCTCGTGCAGGGCGAGCGAGGCCGCAAAGAGCACCAGCATGCCCACCAGCCAAGCCGGCAGCGACCATCCGCCCGCGGCCATGAGGCGCACAAGCTCGCCGCCGGCCGACATGCCGCCAGGCGCGGCGGCGCTCAGGGGCAAGACCAAGAACAGCAGAAGGCCCAGAGCAGCTCCCACGGCAAGCACCGCGGCGGATCCCACCAGGCAAGCGTGCAGAAAACGCTCATCCTCAAACGCGTGTATGTTCGAAATCTCGTGCATGCGCCCAAGCATACAGCAAGGCGGGGCACAGGGCCGCACATGTGCGATAATGCCCAGAACAAGCGATACACATAGGGCCGTGCCCCGCACGCACGGCAAAAAGATAGGAGCCTCATGGCAGCTAAGTTCAGCCGCGAGAACCGACCCGTGTGGCCGCGCCGCGCCATCGTCACCGCCGGCGAGCCCTACGGCAACAAGGGCCTGCACTTTGGCCACGTTGGCGGCGTGTTCGTGCCCGCCGACTTCTACGCGCGCTTTTTGCGCGACCGCATCGGCCGCGAGAACGTGATCTTTACCTCGGGCACCGACTGCTACGGCTCCCCCATCATGGAGAGCTACCGCAAGCTCACCGAGGCGGGCGAGACGGACACGACCATCGAGGAGTATGTCGAGAGCAACCACAGCCGCCAGGCGGCGACGCTCAACAACTACAGGGTCGCGCCCGACATCTACGGCGGCTCCGGACTTGAGCCGGCCGGTCCCATCCACAACAAGGTGACCGCCGAGGTCATCGAGCGTTTGCACGAGCGTGGCACGCTCTCCAAGCGCTCCACGTTGCAGTTCTACGACACGCACGCGCATACCTTCCTCAACGGGCGTCAGGTTATCGGCCATTGCCCCATCCAGGGCTGCAAGTCCGAAAAGGCCTACGCGGACGAGTGCGACCTGGGTCACCAGTTTGAGCCCGAAGAGCTCATCGCCCCCAAAAGCCAGCTCACCGGTGAGGTGCCTGAGCTTCGCCCCGTCGACAACCTCTACTTTGACCTGCCGGCCTATCTCGACTTTATGAAGACCTACACGGCCAAGCTCGCTGAGAATCCGCAGGTGCGTTCGGTGGTCTCAAAGACCATGGAGGAGTGGCTGCTCCCCGCGCAGCTCTACATTCAGAACAAGTTCCGCGAGGCCTTTGACGCCATCGAGGCCGAGCTGCCCGAGCACACCGTGCTCGAGCCCGAGGGAAACAAGAGCAGCTTTACCGTGACCTTCCCGAGTTGGGAGGAGCGCGACGCCGCCCATAGCGTGCTCGCTCGCGGCGGCGTGCGGTTCCGCTCGGGCAAGGCGCTCGTGCCGTTCCGCATCACGGGCAACATCACCTGGGGCGTGCCCGTGCCCGAGGTCGACGGTGTGACCGACGTGACCTGCTGGTGCTGGCCCGAGAGCCTCTGGGCGCCCATCAGCTACACGCGCACCGTGCTTGCGCGCGACGCCAGGCGCACCGGAGCTGCCGAGGGCATCGCTGCCGAGGACGCCGCTCTCATGGGCGAGCCAGCCGCCGACTCCACGCAGGTCCCCGAGCCGCCCTACGCGCACAGCTCGCTCGACTGGCGCGACTGGTGGTGCGCAGACGACGCCGAGATCTACCAGTTCATCGGGCAGGACAACATCTACTTCTATTGCATCGCGCAGACCGCCATGTGGGAAGCCCTCGGCTGGGACCTCAAGCAGTCCACGGTGAGCGCCAACTACCATCTGCTCTACATGGGCAAAAAGGCGAGCTCCAGCTCCCAAACGCCTCCGCCACCGGCAGATGACCTGCTCAATCACTACACCGTGGAGCAGATGCGCGCGCATTGGATCAGCCTTGGCCTTTCCGAAAAGCCGGTGAGCTTTAGCCCCAAGGCCTACGACACCCGCGTGACCGGCAAGGACAAGGACGGCAACGAGCTGCGCGCATGCGACGACAAGCGCGTGATCGACCCCGCCCTCAAGGAGAGCGCACTGCTCACCGGCGTGTTCAACCGCCTGGCTCGCTCGTGTTTCTACGGTATCGCCGAAAAAGAAGGCGATGAAGCAAGCTATCGCACCGGCTGCATTCCGGCCGGCGAGCCCGCGCCCGAGGTCATGGACGCGTGCGAGCAGGCCGTGCTCGGCTTTGAGCAGACCATGTACAAGTTCGAGACGCATCGCGCGCTCGCTATCTGCGACGACTTTTTGCGCTCCGCCAACAAGCGCTGGTCCGATGCCTCCAAGACCGCTAAGAACGCCGAGGGCGCTGAGGGCGAGACGCTCATGACGCAGGCCCTCGTCGACGCGTTCCAGCAGCTCCGCGTGGCCTGCGTACTCATGCACGGCATCGTTCCCGCCGGCTGCGAGCTCATCTGCGAGCACTTTGACATGGACCCGCTTGTCTTCTTTAGCTGGGAGCACGTGCTCGAAAACACCGACGTGTTCCTCACGAACCTGGGCGAGGAGCCCGGTAAGCATCGCGTGCGCGCGCTGCCGCCGCGCTTCGACTTCTTTAAGAAGCACGAGAGCCAGTACTAACGCTTCGAATCGTCTGGCGGGTTTACTCGACCGAGTTGTTCGGGTCGTGGTCCGTCGGGTCGTGGTCGTGGCGGTCCTTGACCTGAGGCTCGGCGGGTCGTGCTCGGAGCGTTGTTGTACCTGACGCCCGTCGGGGGTTTCCGCTCAAAAACGTCCTCGGCAAATGGAGGCGCCCCTGCCCTGCCCCTTCGGGGCGGCTGGCAGGGGCGCCTCCTTGCCTGCGGGATGTTTTTGAACGGAAACCCCAGACGGGCTGGCGGCGACGT
>CAVDZW010000028.1:0-4373 GCA_963613305.1 bacterium
TCGACGTCATGCTCATGCTCCACGCCGAGCACGGCGGCGGCAACAACTCCACCTTCGCCTGCCGCGTACTCTCGTCCTCGGCAACCGACCCCTACTCCGCCTACGCAGCGGCCATCGGCTCGCTCAAGGGACCGCGTCACGGCGGCGCCAACGCCAAGGTCGCGGCCATGCACGAAGATATCCGCGCGCACGTGAGTGACTGGGAGAACGACGACGAGCTCGCCGCCTACCTCAACCGCATCCTCGACCGCGAGGCCTTTGACAAGACGGGGCTCATCTACGGCATGGGCCATGCCGTCTACACGCTCTCCGACCCGCGCGCCGAGCTCTGCCGCCGCTATGCCCGCTCGCTCGCCGAGGACAAGGGGCTCGGTGACGAGTTCAAACTCATCGAGCGCATCGAGCAGCTCGCGCCCCAGGTCATGCGCGACCGCGGATTCACCAAGCCCATCTGCGCGAACATCGACCTCTATACCGGGTTCATCTACCAGATGCTCGGTGTGCCCGAGGATCTCTTTACGCCGCTCTTTGCCGTGGCGCGCATGGCCGGCTGGGCCACGCACCGCATGGAGGAGCTCTTCTGCGCGCACCGGATCATCCGCCCGGCGTACAACCCCGTCATCGACCCAATGGATTACGTGCCCATCTCGGCACGGTAGCGCACTTGGCGCCCGGCAATCGCAAGGTCGCCTAAGCATCGTCGCGCAAATGCAAAACGCGCAAACAAATCGCCCCGTCGCACGAGGAAAACCTCAGGCGACGGGGCGCTTCGCTTTAGCTGACGGTGCGGCCCGCATGCCAACATCGGCTATTCAGCGTAACTAAACCGGTAAACCTTTACGGGAACGCTCGGGTCGACTGCGCCCGGGCCAAGATTTTCGACCACCTCGACCTGCACCCTCTTGCCCGAATGCTCCTCCAAATAGGTCTTGAGGAGCTTCATCTTAGCGGGCTGCATGATCGCAAGCATATCTTCGCGCTCCGCGAGCTGCTGCAAGGTGTCTTCGTTCGTCAGGTTCCAGCTCGCGAGGAATTTATTCCACGGGGCCGTATTGCTTTCCCAGCCGCTCACAGGAAGCGCGTTGGCGGGATACTCCCAGCTCTCGAGCTCAAATGCGTCCATACCCACATAGAGCATGACCGTAGAGCGCGGATACACAAAGAGCGTGTCGGGATGCTTCTCCACATAGTCTTGGGCGGCATCGAACGTCGCGGAACTCGCCTGGACGGCGAGCGGTCGAATCATCTTGGCGTAGAAAAAGCCAGAGGCCGCAAGCGATACGATGCAGACCATAAGCGGAACGAGGATGCACCTCTTCTTAGGCCGAGCCCCAGCATTGCTGGGCGCAGCTTCCCCGGCATTCGGGACACCCACGGAATGGGCCCGAACGCAAACGCAAAGGGCAAATACAGTTGTCATCAGAAGCGGCAGTACCACATGAATGCGCACGCGGGCGCGCATGATGAGCAAACAGCAGTCCACGAGCAGCATGGCAACGCAGCCCAAGGCAAGCCCGCGCGCCCCGGTGTGAACGGACCCCGCGGTCAAAAGCCAAGCAACTGCAAACATAAGCGCCACGACTCCGAGGAGCGCATAGGTCAGTTTTGAATGCAGGGAATCTGCCAGATTCGCAAGGCCGAAATGCTCGACCTTGCTCGAAAGCTTTTCGAAGAACTCGATACTGAACACGCTGTTATCTACAAACATCCAGTTGTAGAGCATATCGACATCGTTGTCGGTCAGGCCCGAGTCGACGGACTCGACCTCTTCAGCCGAGAGGTCGGGATAATCGAGCGACGCACGGCCCGCCTCGAGGTATTCCGCATAGCGCTCCCATCCATCGCAGGAACGATAAGCCAGCTGCCCGGCAACGGCACAGGCAGCAATGCAAACGAGCACGGCTGCCCCGCGAAAAATCGAGGCGAGGTTACGATTGCGGACAAGCACCCAAACGGCAAAAGGAACAAAGATCACGAGCGCCGCAAACGCCGACTCCGGCCGAAGCGAATAGCCGTAGCACGCAAGGAGCAATCCGCCGACATCACTTGCATGCACACTGCAAGATTTCTCAAAAGCGGCATGTTCAAGGACCAGCATAAGCCCAGCGGAAAAGGCCAGAAACGCAACGATGGTGAACGTGAGATAAAGAGTCGCCATAAACTCAAGCGCGGCAAGTATCGCGATGACGGATATGCGAGCAGACATGTTCAGGCGAGAGCGGACGACAGTCGTATACGCAACTGCATAAGAAGCAGCGATGAGCCCGAGCAGCACAAGCGGATACCAAGGCACTTGCGGCAGCAGGCGGTACAGTGCCGAAAAAGAACCGCTCACCAAAATGAGCGAGTAGGGCATGAGATAGTTGGAGGAATCGCCCAAAAACCGGGCACTCGCATAAAGAGCCTGCGTCTGCTCATCGCCCGTCATGGGGTAGTAAATCTTGAAAACGAGGGCAAGCAGCGCAACAAAGAGCGACGATGCCAGCAAGCAGCAAAGCGGCAGAACCGCCGAGGGCCTCGCACCCCGCTCATCAGAAGCGCGATCCTTCCCTGTTCGGGAGAAGCCCCCCGCCTTTGAGCGCGCGCACCCCCCGGCAATGCAGGCCATGGCTACCCCTCGTTGCCGTCTTCGGCAGGCTCGGTGGTCTCGGCGATTATGTAGCGCGGACGATCCTTGGTCTCAAGATAGATGCGACCCACGTACTCGCCCACGATACCGAGCGAGAGCATGGTAAAGCCGCCCACGAGCCAGATCGAGATCATGAGGCTCGACCAACCGGCCACGACGCGCCCCGTCACCGCGCTCACGAGCGCATAGACGAGCATGATGAGGCTCACGAAGATGAAGACGCCGCCGAGCATCGTGACCCAGCGAATGGGCTTGACCGAAAACGAGGTGATCCCCTCGAGTGCGAACGAGATCATCTTGCCGAGCGGGTACTTGGACTCGCCTGCAAAGCGCTCGCCGCGTTTGTAATAGACCTTTGCGGTCTTAAAGCCGAGCGCAGGAACGATACCGCGCAAGAAGAGATTGACCTCGCGATATTCCGAAAGAGCGGCGAGGGCGCGCTTGCCCATGAGGCGGTAGTCGGCGGAATCGGACACCATCTCGACGCCGAGCCAGCGCATGAAGCTGTAGAATGCCTCCGCCGTGTTGCGCTTGAACGCAGTGTCGGTATCGCGGTTGTTGCGCACGCCGAAGACGATCTCGGCCCCGGCAGCATGCTCAACGAGCATCTGGTCGATGGCGTCGATATCGTCCTGCAGGTCGGCGTCGAGCGAGATCGAGCAATCGAACCCGCGCTCGAGCGCGCACATGAGCCCGGCGTAGAGCGCGTTCTGGTGGCCCTCGTTGTGCGCAAAGCAGATGCCGCTAAAGAGGTCGTTCTCGGCATGCGCCTCGCAAATGAGCTCCCAGGTTCGATCGCGACTGCCGTCGTTCACAAAAAGCACGCGGCTCTCGGGCGCAACGGCGCCACGCGAAATCAGGTCGGTAAGCTTGGCGCCCAGGCGCTTTTTGGTCTCGGGCAGGACCTCTTCCTCGTTGTAGCAGGGAACGACCACGCAAAGGCGCGGCGCAACCGAAGCGGAAGCTATGGAATCACTCATGAGACCCTCGTCATATCGAATATCGACGCCAATAACGAAACGGCGCGGCTGTTCGGCTCCCGAACGCGCGTCCTTCAGCACAAGGCCCGCCCCGCGCCCTTAGCGACGGAGCGGGCCCGGTGATTAAACCAGCTTAAAGCCCTTGCGCTTGCCCACCGAAAGGACGTCGCCCGCCTTGAGGGCGCAAGCCTCGATGTTGTAGCTCTTGGGCGCCACGGCCTTGCCGTTGATCTTGACGCCGCCGCCGTCGATATCGCGGCGCGCCTGGCCGGCGCTCGCCGAAAGACCGAGCTCCTTGAGGAGGCCCGCAAGGTAGATCTTGCCCTCGTCGTTGAGCGCGATCTCTACGTGCTTCTCGGGGAACTCCTCGAGCTGACCCTCCTTGTACACGCGGTCGAACGCGGCCTGGGCCTCGTCGCCTGCGCCGGCGCCGTGATAGGTGTCGCAGAGGTCGCGGCCGAGCGCGCGCTTGAGCTCATAGGGATCGGCGGAGCCGTCGGCGAGGGCGGCGTCGATCTTGTCGACCTCAGCCGGGGCGAGCGAGCTCGCGAGACGGTAGTACTTGCCGATCATCTCGTCGGGGATCGACATGGTCTTGCCGAACATGTCCTTGGGCTCATCGGTGAGACCGATGTAGTTGCCGTAGCTCTTGGACATCTTGCGCACGCCGTCGGTGCCCTCGAGCAGCGGCATGGTGAGCGCGATCTGCGGCTCCATGCCCATCTTCTCCATGAGCTCACGGCCGGCGAGCAGGTTAAAGAGCT
>CAVDZW010000029.1:0-7269 GCA_963613305.1 bacterium
ACTACATCCACGGCTACTTCACGCTCGAGAGCTTCGACGCGCTCGCCCGCGGCGGTCGCATCCCGCCCGCGGCGGCCCAGCTCACGAGCAAGCTCGACGTCAAGCCCGAGCTCTCCTACGATCTTTCGGGTTCGCTCTCGCTTGTGGGCGTCAACCGCGGCCGCAAAAAGGGCCTCAAGTCGCTCGTAAAGAGCTTTAAGGAAAACTACGAGCAAGACCCGACGATGCCCATCGGTATCGTCACGGCCGATGCCGAGAAGGACGGCGACTGGCTCGAGAACGCCATCCGCAAGGAGGAGGGCTGCTCCGACGTCACGATCATTCGCGGTTCGGTGGGTCCGACGCTCGGCGCCCATGTGGGGCCGGGCATGGTGGCCATCGTGTTCTGGGGCAAGAACAGGGCCGAGAAGATTTCGCTCTCTGACCGCATCGCCAAGCGCGTGCGCGGGGACCAAAACTAACAGATTCGCATGTCATGCGGCCGACCGAGAGGTTTCGGCCGCATAGCCGTATTTTGGCGCGATGGCGCCCGGCACCAACATCACCAGAAAGGGACCAAATGGCAGACCGCAAGCTTTCAGTGGCCTTTATCGGAACCGGCATCATGGGCGCCCCGATCGCAGGGCATATCCTCGATGCCGGCTACCCGCTCACCGTCTACACCCGCACCGAGAGCAAGGCCGAGGGTCTTATCGCACAGGGTGCCGCGTGGGCCGCTTCTGCCGAGGAGGCCGTCTGCGACGCCGACGTCGTCTTCACCATGGTCGGGTTCCCCGAGGAAGTCGAGGAGCTCTATCTCTCGGGCGACGGCCTGCTTGCCACCACCAAGCCCGGTGCCGTCCTCATCGACCTCACCACGAGCTCGCCCGAGCTTGCGCGCGATATCGCCGAGGCCGCGCAGGTCTCGGGCCGCATGGCCTTTGACTGCCCGGTCACGGGCGGCCAGTCCGGCGCACAGGAGGGTGCGCTCACCGGCATCGTCGGTGCTACGGAACGCGATGTCGAGCCCGTGCGTGCCCTGCTCGAGACCTTCTGCGGGCGCCTGTTCTTCTTCAACGGCCCCGGTAAGGGCCAGGCGGCCAAGCTCGCCAACCAGATCGCCCTCGCCTCGTCCATGGTGGGCATGGCCGATTCGCTCGCCTTTGCCGAGCAGGCCGGCCTCGACGTTGCACAAACGCGTTCGATGATCCTCACGGGCACCGGCAAGTCGGGCGCCATGGAGCAGCTTGCGCCCAAGTCGCTCGACGGCGACTACAAGCCCGGGTTCATGGTGCAGCACTTCCTCAAGGACCTGCGCCTTGCGCTCTCTTATGCCGAGGACCGCGAGCTTGCGCTCCCCGGGGCCGATACCGCCTACAACCTGTACGACATGCTCGATTCCATTGGAGGCGCGGGCCTGGGCACGCAGGCGATCACCCTGCTTTACCAGGAGGAGGCCGACGCCGTGGCGGCTGGTCTGGACTGGTCGCTCTACCAGATGCCCGAGGGCTCCGAGCACGAGTGCTCTTGCGGCCATGAGCACGGCGAGGGCCACGAGTGCTGCCATGGCGAGGGCCACGGTCACCACGAGGGCGGCTGCTGCTGCGGCCACCACGGGGAGTAGGACGCATGGACAACCCCGCGTTCATGGTCTTGGCCGTGGTGCTGATGATCTTCGGCATCACGGTCGGCAACAAGGTCGGGCACGACTTTGGGCGCCGAGCCGACGATTCCAAGACGTACTGGCTCTACAACCTCGCCGCCTTTGCGGGTGCGGTGGTGCTGTTCGTCATCATCGGCGTGGCAGGGCTCCCGCTCTTGCAGGGCCTTGTGATCGGTCTGCTCTCGGGCGCCGTTGTGGGTCTCAAGATGGGTTATGGCGAGGCTCAGGGTCCGTGGAAGAAGTTCGACGACGCGCTTAACCTGGGCGATGCTCGCCGTCGCGCGGCCGCTGAAAAGCGAGCCGGGAACACGGGCTCGAACGTCGACAAGGCGGGGCGTCCCAAGAGCCGCCGCAGCCGTCGCGAGCGCGCGCTCATCTCGGTCGAGAACAAGCAGAACACGGCAACCACCGCCGATACGGATAAGAAGAGGTAGAACATGGCAGAAACCAACCAGGAACTTTCCGCAGAAGAGACCGAGCGTCTCGAGCTCGTCGAGGGCGACGCGAGCGAGCTCGAGCGAGTCGTCCACGACCTCGACGCGCACAGCCGCCGCAAGCGCCAATTTGCCGCGCGCGTCATCCGCCTGCTCGCTGAGCGCGACCCCGAGCGCGTGGCCCCCTTCATCGACGACCTTGTCGAGGCGCTCGAGCTTCCCGAAGCCCAGACCCGTTGGGAGCTGCTCGACGCCCTGAACTTGCTCGTCGAGGGTTACGGCAAAGAGGTCGGGGCCGCTTTCGAGGGCGCCGAGACCGCACTCTTTGACGAGGACTCGCCGACGCTGCGCTACTCCGCGTTCCGCCTGCTCTGCACCTGGGGCACCACCGACCGCGGTCGCTCCAAAAAGGTGTGGCCGATCATCGATGAGGCCATCCAGTGCTATCACGGCGACATGGAGTACCGCGACATGCTCGGCTGCCTGCACGATTTTGCCTCGGGCAAGATCGAGGGCGGCGTTGCCGAGCAGCTCGCCCAGCGCCTGCGCTTCGATGCCGAGAACGGCAAGGGCGCCTATCTCAAATCGCGTTCGGGCGAGATCTGCGAAATGCTCGTTAAACGTTTTAAGATCGACGTCTCCAAGAAGAAGTCCGGTGCTAAGGTCAGCAAGGATTCCGCAGACGACGCCGAGAGCGAGGAGTAAAAGATGGCACACGACGTAGTCCTGATTCCCGGAGACGGTATCGGTCCCGAGATCACGGCGGCCATGCGCCGCGTGGTCGAGGCCACGGGTGTCGAGATCAACTGGAACGTGCAGGAGGCCGGCGCCGGCGTCATGGACGAGTACGGCACCCCGCTGCCTGAGCACGTGCTCGACGCGATCGCCGAGACCAAGGTCGCCATCAAGGGCCCCATCACGACTCCGGTCGGAACGGGCTTCCGCAGCGTCAACGTGGCGCTCCGCAAGCACTTCGACCTGTACTCCTGCGTGCGCCCCTGCCTCTCGCAGCCGGGCGACGGCTCGCGCTTTCGCGGCGTCGACCTCGTGATCGTGCGCGAGAACACCGAGGACCTCTATGCAGGCATCGAGTTCGAGCCCGAGACGCCCGAGGTGGCCAAGCTCGCCGAGCTCGTGGCCGAGTCGGGCCAAAAGCCGTTCCGCGAGGACTCCGCCATCTCGATCAAGCCCATCTCCACCACCGGCAGCCGCCGTATCGTGGAGTACGCCTTTGAGTACGCGCGCCGTTGCGGCCGCAAGAAGGTCACGGCCGTGCACAAGGCCAACATCATGAAGTCGACTGACGGCCTGTTCCTGCGCATCGCGCGCGAGGTCGCCGCTAACTATCCCGATATCGAGTTCAACGACAAGATTGTCGATGCCACCTGCATGGGTCTTGTGCAGAACCCCGACGACTTTGACGTGCTGGTGCTGCCCAACCTCTACGGCGACATCGTCTCGGATCTCTGCGCCGGCCTCGTGGGCGGCCTCGGCATGGCTCCGGGCTCCAACATCGGTGCCGACGTGGCGATCTTCGAGGCCACGCACGGCTCTGCGCCCGATATCGCGGGCCAGGACATCGCTAACCCCACCGCCGAGATTCTCTCCGCGGCCATGATGCTCGACCATCTGGGCGAGACCGAGGCCGCCACGCGCATTCGTGCCGCCGTCTCGGCAACCCTTGAGGAGGGCAAGAGCGTCACGGGCGACGTCCGCCGTGCGCAGACCGGCTCCGTCGAGGGCGCGGTCGGAACGCAGGCCTTTGCCGATGCCGTGATCGAGCACCTTTAAGCCAACCTTAGGTTTGGCCTGGTCGGCCGCCTTGCGCCGTTGCCGTTGTGCAAGCTAGGTGCGCTTTTAGGGTTCTTGCGTCCTCCTCGCCTGAGTACTCGTGAGTGGCGTGGGCCGGTATAGTAAACTCAATACAAGACCAACTATGGCGCCCGGTGGCAGCATCGGGCGCCGTTTTTGAGCGGACATACGCCTATCAAAGGAGAAACACAGCATGGGCTTGATCCAAAAGAAGGACCAGAAGGACGAGATCGACGGCATCGAGATCATCGAGCGCTCCGACACCCCGAACGACCTGCCCGAGAACGATGTCGAGCTCGTAGCGGGCGATTCTGCCGAGCACATCGCTGCCGGCACCACTGCCGAGGAGGAGGCTGAGCGCGCCGAGGCCGAGATGATCGAGAGCGCCGCCGACGAGAACCTCATGGCCGACGATTCCGAGGATGAGGCCGAGGCCGATGATGGGGACACCGAGGAGGACGTGAAGCCCCGCACCGTCGACGAGATCCTTGCCGACATCAAGCGCAAGCGCACCGTCTTTTGCGCCGTGGCAGCGGCGCTCGTGATCGTTGCGGCCATCGTCGGCTTCTTTATCGGCAACGGCGGCTTTGGCGGCAAGGGCACCGGCACCGCGTCGCTCTCCGAGGAGCAGCTCGAGTCCACCGTGGCTTCGTACAGCTACAACGGCAAGACCGTGAACATCACCGCGCGTGAGGCCATCGAGAGCCAGTACAGCGTCGACAACGTCAAGGACGACGACGGCAGCTACAGCGCTCCTTCGGCCGAGACGATCCTCTCCTACGTGCGCACCAAGATTCTCGTGGAGCAGGCCGACAAGGAAGGCGTTACCGTCTCTGCCAAGGAGATGAAGAAGGTCGCCAAGACGGCCATCGGCACCTCCAGCTATAAGACCATGGCCAAACAGTACGGCCTTTCGGTCAAGCAGGCTAAGCAGCAGGTCAAGAACTATGCCCTGACGCAGAAGCTCTATAAGAAGATCGTTAAGAACTCGAGCCTGACTGCTCCGACCGCTCCCACCGAGCCGGCCGACAGCGAGAACCTCACCGACGAGGAAAAGGCCACCTACGCTCAGTACATCATCGATCTTGCCGGCAACAAGTGGAACTCCAAGAAGAACACCTGGAAGAGCTCCAAGAGCACCTATGCCCAGCAGGTCGGCGACTTTGACGGCCAGACCGCTACCTACGATCAGGCTACGGCCGCTTACTACGTTGCCTATCAGGAGTACTCCACCAAGGCTTCTTCGGCAAGCAGCAAGTGGACCAAGTACGAGAACGAGCTGTTCGCAAAGGCCAACATCCACGTCTACGGCCTCTTTGCCTAAAACACGTGCATATACGGGTTGCTTGCCGCGACCTTCTCAAGCGGGCGTCACATCTGGTGGCGCCCGTTTTCATTTGTGTGGCGAGGGAGGGCCTCATCGGTTCGAGCCCATGCGGGGGGCACGTAAAAGAAAAGCTCCCGCGGTGGGAGCTTCTAATTTCAATGGAGCCAGCGACCGGGCTCGCGTATTCGCTGCGCGAATCCGCCGCTTCGCGCTCGGCTTCCGCCGACCGCTCGCATGCTCGGCTACGAATAGGCCGCTGGCCTATTCGCTTCACGCCTCGCAACCTCATCGGTTCGAGCCCATGCGGGGTGCACCTAAAAGAAAAACTCCCGTGGTGGGAGCTTAATCATTCAAATGGAGCCAGCGACCGGGCTCGAACCGGTGACCCCCGCTTTACGAGAGCGGTGCTCTACCAACTGAGCTACGCTGGCGGCCATGTATGTGGCTGGTTCTGAACAAACCAGCGAAGTCATATGTTACGGGTAAACGCCGGGGGTTGCAAGCATTAAGATTGGCGGCTGCAAAAATCTTCGTGGCGGCCCACCCGTGGGGGATTGTGGCAAGAGGACCACGGGGTTAGGCAGCACTGATACCAGAAGAGGTACCAGTTGCACTGAATCGCGGTTTCAAATGGGCGTTGAGTGCCCCTTTTACGTGCGAAAACGATATCATATCGGCAATTATAGGGCCCCGCGAACGGTAGTTTTCGACCGCTCGCCGAAGGAGGGGTGCTAAAAACCCTTCTGGTATGGTGGTATTAATACCAGTTAGAAAATGTTCACATTTACCTGCGGCAATTCCAACAATTTAGTTTCCTAAAGTGCGAAAACTAACAGCTGCCCTGATAAAACAAAGCCGTGGATAATGTTTCGAACCAGTTAAGAAACCGCAGGTCAAAGTGTTACATGCCGGTAAACGGTCGAAATAATCCTGCCAGCGGTCGCAAAAACGGTTTATCGTTCCTACTCGATAAATGAACGGTTTGTGGATGCTATATTAGGAACACACGTTATGTGGTTACTACCAGTGACCACGCAGAGGGCCGGAAGCGCGGAAGATTTCCGCCCGGAGGCATCTTAAAGGGACCAAGATCACCTCCCGCTGGATGCCCGAAGACCCGATAGCACCCTGCACACGGCAAACGGTTACGTCCCTCGAAAGGGGTTTTGCATGGTTGGTTTCGTTCTTACTGGGCACGGAGAGTTCGCGTGCGGTCTTGCGAGCGCCATCGATATGGTTGCCGGCAATCAGGCCGCGTTTACGATCGTGCCTTTTAGCGGAGATGCCGCTGCAACCTACGGCGATGACCTCAAGAGCGCTATCGCCGCTATGAGCGACGAGTGCCCCGAGGGTGTGCTCGTGTTCGTCGACCTTCTCGGCGGCACGCCGTTCAACCAGGCCATGATGATCTCGCAGGACGTTCCCAGCATGCAGATCGTCACCGGCACCAACCTCCCGATGCTCATCGAGCTGCTCTTCCTGCGCAACGGCGCGAGTCTTGCCGAGCTGGCCGATCAAGCCGTGGCCGTGGGTCAGGCCGGCATCGCCGCCAAGAGCCTCGAGTCGGTTGCGGCTCCCGCGGCGGACGACGAAGACGATGAGGGCGGCATCTAATGGATAACCTCGGCGCTAACATCCTCGCCTCTTCGATTGCCCTCATCGGCCTTTTGGTCATCATGGGCGTGCTCTACACCATCTGGTCGCAGCTCAACCTCAAGAAGAAGCAGAAGTACTTCAAGGAGCTCCACACCGAGCTCAAGCCCGGCCAAGAGGTTCTCTTTGCCGGCGGCATCTACGGAACGATCAAAGAGATCGAGGGCGAAAAGGTCGCCGTCAAGGTCCGTTCCGGTGCCACGCTCGACGTATCCCGCTACGCGATTCAAGAGATCAAGTAGCAGCCGATAGGGGGGCACCTGCTCCTAAAGTCCGTAAGCAAAGCCGCTAGGCATCAGGAAAGGAAGCTGATCAGCATGGCAGAGCCTAACATTCTCCTCACCCGTATCGATAACCGACTGATTCATGGTCAGGTCGCCACCCAGTGGAACTCCACCCTG
>CAVDZW010000030.1:0-5253 GCA_963613305.1 bacterium
AGCTCACCGAGGACGAGCAGTGGGCCAAGCTGGCGCTCGTGCGCCGCGTGGCCGAACGCGTCTGGGACGACGCCAAGTAGGCCAAGCGCCCGCTACAGAGCACGCCGTCGGGGCGGCAGGACCTTCGGGCCTTGCCACCCCTTTCTTTTGCGCGGCCAACGTGCGGGGTCGGCAGCTGGGTTGGAGCCGCCATCCGAGTTAGGGCGGTAGGGTTTTGAGGCCCTGCTACCGTTGTGCTTAAGTATTAGCCGTGGCGATGCGGAATGTGCGGCATGGAGGGCCGAACGTTCTGGGCGGGAAGGCCGCGGCCCGGCTCAAGGAGCAAGCGGATGCCGCGGGCACATCGGAGATTTGGCTCGGCAAAGTGGTTGCCGGGGTTGAGCTCAAAGACCGTATCGATCTTTCGTTGCTGCAGGATCTCTTCGACGGTGTGCGTGCTCTCCAGCACGTTTCTCATCATGCGATTGGGCGTCTTGTGCTCCTTTTTGCCAAGGGAGAGATATACGGCCGCGAGCTCGCGCGAGGGCGCGTGTTCTTGCAGGTAGTCGGTAAAGTCCGGAAACCAGAGCGATCCCGAGACGCTTGCTGCGCACGAAAACATGTGCGTGTGCGTGGTTGCCCAGAGCGCAAAGAGCCCGGCAAGCGAGTAGCCCGCGATGCCACGCCAGGCGGGCGGCGCAGCGAGACGGCCTTCAACCTCGGGGACGATGCTGCCCAGGAGCTCATCCAGATACGCTTCGGCCTCGCCCGCAAAGGGCTCGGCATCGCGCACGGTGCCCTCGCAGGGCCAGGGACTCAGCTCTCGGTTCCAGTCGAGCCCGCCGATCGCTGCGAGCGTGAACGGCGGGCATTCGAGCTCGCGGCAGGCCTGCCATATGCCCTCGCCGTTACCCTCGAACACGTTGAGATAGATCAAAGGGAGAGGGGCGCTCGCTCGTTCTGTCTCCTGGGGCTGCCAGAGAGTGACGGTTTTATTGCCCATGGCTTCTTCCCCCGGTTGCCGAAATGCCGATTGCCGTTTTCTCGCCGACCATGTTAGCGCGGCTTTAACGAGGGCGGTAATGACGAAGACGCCGAAGAGGCCAGCGGCGGCTTCTTCGGCGTCTTGGATGATGCATCCGTATGGTACGGGTAGCTTGGACCGGCTCTAACTGCACGGCGTTCGGGTTCCGGGCCGCGCGGCAGCAAACGCGCGGCCCAAATGCGGCGAGCGGGGCCGCGTTCGCGAAAGCACACGATCCCGGTACCGCGTTCGCGAAAGCGCGCAACCCCGATGCCGCGTGTGAGCGGTCCGAGCCGGTTCGGGGAGGCGTCTAGCGTTGGCTATAGCTCCTCGCCGTTCGTCTCGATAACGTGGCGGTACCAGCCGAGCGACTTCTTGGCGAGGCGCTTGCCCGTGCCCGTGCCGTCGTCGTGCTTGTCCACGTAAACGAGGCCGTAGCGCTTGCGCAGCTCACCGGTGGTAAAGCTCACGGGGTCGATAATGCCCCAGATGAGGAAGCCGATGAGGTCCACGCCGTCCTCGTCCACGGCCACGCGCGCCTGCTCAATGTGCGCGCGCAGGTACTCGATGCGCTCGTCATCCTCGAGCTTGCCCTCGGCGTCCGGTTCTTCGATAAGGCCGATGCCGTTCTCGACGATGAACTGCGGCAGGCCGTAGCGCTCGTCGAGGCACTTGAGCGCCCAGCGAAGGCCGATGGGGTCGATTTGCCAGCCCCACTCGGTGGCGGTGAGGTAGGGGTTCTCGACATTGTGCGAGCTCGAGGCGCTGGAGCTTTCGGAGACGTCGGTTCTGGCCTGGGACGAGACGACGTTGCTCAGATAGTAGGTGAGACCGATGTAGTCGGCACGGCCCGCCTTGAGGGCGGCAAGGTCCTCGCTCGTGATGTCGAGCTCCCAGCCGCGACGCTCAAAGAGCGCGCGAGCGTAGTTGGGGTAGGTGCCGCGGCAGTGCACGTCGCTAAAGAAGAGCGAGGCATGCAGGGAATCCATGGCGAGGATCGCGTCCTCGGGCATGCAGGTGGCAGGGTAGATGGTCTCGGCGCCGATGCAGCAGCCCACCTGCAGTTCGGGGTCGATCTCGTGGGCCATCTTTACGGCGAGGGCGCTCGCCACGAACTCGTAGTGCGCAACCTGGTAGAGCGCGCGCTCCGGATCGTCCTGCTCCGAAAAGCGAATGGCGGAGTTGGTCCAGCCATAGACGTCGTTGCTGGTGTTGAACTGGTTGTTGATCTCGTTGAACGTGAGCCACCAGCGTACGTCGCTGTGCCAGCGCTCAAAGCAGGTGCGGGCGAACTTGGTAAAGAGCGCGATCGTGTCGCGGTTGAGGAAGCCTCCGCGGCGGGCGATCTCGAGCGGAATCTCAAAGTGGCAAAGCGTCACCACGGGCTCCATGCCGTGCGCGCGGATGCTCGCGATGAGCTTGTCGTAAAAGGCGAGGCCCTCGGCGTTGGGCTCGTCCTCAAAACCCGTGGGGTAGATGCGGCTCCACGAGATCGAGATGCGCAGGGCCTTGAGGCCGCCCTGGGCCAGCAGCTCGAGGTCCGACTCATAGGTGTGGTAAAAGTCGATTGCCTCGTGGTTGGGGTAGTAGACCCCGTCTTCCACGCCGTCGGTGATGCGGCGCGCCTGGGTGCGCGAACCGATGGTGAGGACGTCGGAGACCGAGGGGCCCTTGCCGCCCTCGAGCCATGCGCCCTCGACTTGGTGCGCTGCGAGCGCGCCTCCCCAGAGAAAATCGTTCTTGAACATAAGCCGTCTCCCTTCATGCGGGCCGTCGTTTCGCCTACGACCTTAGGGGAGGGCTGTGGCTGCACGCCGTGCTACGTGGGAGATTGGTGCGATGCGCCAGGCGTTGTGCCTGCATGAGGCCTTGGTATGGCGCGATGCGCCGCCGGTCTGTCGTGCGACCGCGTTTGGCGATCTTGGGTCGTACGGGGTCGGCCGTGCCCGAGTGGTCCGGCTCGAGCTCGAGGGGTGCGGGCGGACAGGGGGCCGGGAGTTACTGCGCGCGGTCGAGCTCTCCGTAGTAGAGCGCGTCGTAGGTGTCGTTCAGGGCAAGGACATGCTGGGGGTCCTTGGTGAATGCCATGGCAAAGATCACGTCCAAGAGATATTTGAGCGACGCGCTGAATATGACCTCGCCGAAATCCTGGAATTCGGGCAGATGGAAGGCCTGCAGCGTGTAGTCGGCAAGTTCTGCGAGCGGCGATGAGACCTCGGCCGTGATGGCGATGACGGCACTGCCGTGCTCGTGCGCGGTCCTTGCGGCGGTGAGGAGCTCGCGGTCGGTGCCGGAGCGGCTCACCACAACCACGAGATGGTCAGTCGGGAGCTGGAGGGCGAGCATGACCATGCGGTCCATTTCGTCGTAGACGTTGGCGAGCACGCCGGCGAGCATGAGGTTGTGCGAGGCGTAGCGGCAGATGGTGGCCGGCGTATCGCGCGCAAAAAAGTCGAGGTAGGTCGCGTTGTGGAGAAGCGCGGCGATTGCCTCGACATCAACGGACGAGAGCAACTGCTTGGTTTGCTCCACGGTTCGGTTCTCGAGAGCGGCAATCTTGTTCATGACGGTGATGGCGTGCTCGCCGCCGGTGATCGGTGCTCCCTTGAGGTTGGCGTTCTTGATCGAGGCGACCAGGTTGAGCTGGAACTCGCGGTAGCTGTCGTAGCCGAGCTTGTGCACGAGGCGCAGGACGCCCGAGCCGGAGGTGAGGGTCTTGCGGGCGAGCTCGCGCGAGCTCATGCGGGCCACTTCCTCGGCGTGGGCTACCGCGTAATCGGCGATGCGCTTCTCGTTTTCGGAAAGCTTGGAGAGGTCGCGCAGCCCCTCGGTACCGTTTACCGTCATTGATAGCCCCTCCTTGCTTCGGTGCCGCTCCATTTTAGACGAGGGGCGGCTTACGTGGCTGGGGCGGGACGACGGCAGGTGTTGCGCCTGGAGTGGGGCGGCGACGAGTATTGAGCCGGGATGGGGCGGCGGCTGCAGCCGAGACGGGCTGGCGGGTGCTGCGGTCGGGATGGCGCGGCGAGGCCGATGCAGGCAGTCGAGGCCGCGAAGGTGTGCCGCCGAGCGTCGGGCGCGTGCGTCACAGGAAGGGCGCGCGGTCGTTTGACCGTGTTGACCCCGCTCGCCTGTAAGGTCTTGAGCCCAGCCCCGGCTGTTAACAAAAAAACGCCGGCACGGGCCCTAAACCCGTACCGGCGCCTTGCGCTCAAGTCTGTAAGACAGATACTCGTGCATCTACTCCACGAAGAAGTAGATGAGGAAGGCGAGGGCGGCAACCCACATGAGCGGCTTGATCTCGCGCGCCTTGCCCTTGATGACGGCGACGACCACGTAGGCGATGAAGCCCAGGCCGATGCCGGCGGAGATGGAGTAGGTGAACGGCATGCCGGCGGCGATCATGAACGCCGGGAAGCCCTCGGAGATGTCGGTCCAGTTGATCTCGGTGGCCTCGCCCATCATGAGGTAGCCGACGTAGACCAGGGCGCCGCAGGTGGCGGCGGTGGAAACGCAGGCGACGACGGGGGAGAGGAACGCGGCGACCAGGAACAGCACGCCGGTGGTGACGGAGGTCAGGCCGGAGCGGCCGCCGTCGGCGGCACCCGAGGTGGACTCGACGAAGGTGGTGATGGAGGAGACGCCGAAGAGGCCACCGGCAGCGGCGGCGCAGGAGTCAACGATCAGGATCGGGCGGATGTCCTCGACGTTGCCGTCCTCGGTGAGGAACTCACCCTGCTTGGCCACGGCCATGGCGGTGCCCATGGTGTCGAAGAAGTCGCTCATGAGGAGCGAGAAGGCAACGACGAGCAGCGTGGGGCTGGTGAGGACCTTGACGATGGCGAGGCTGCCGTCCTCGGTGGCGACAAAGGGAGCGCCGAAGGTGGAGAGGTCGAGCGGGGCGAGGATGCCGGTGGGGGCCTGGGTCACGCCCAGGGGGATACCGGCGATAACGGCCACGATGATGCCGATAAGCAGCGAGCCCGGCACGTTGCGCGAGGCGAGGGCCACGGTCACGACGATGGAGATGATGCCGACGATGAACGCGGGCGAGGTGATGTCGCCGAGGGCGAGCACGGTGCCGTTACCGGTGGCGATGATGCCGGCGTTAACGAGACCGATCATGGCGATGAAGAGGCCGAGGCCCACGGAGATGGCGTGGCGCAGGACGACCGGGATAGCGTCCATGATGGCCTCGCGCAGGCCGCAGAGCACGAGCAGCAGGATGACGATGCCCTCGAGGAAGATGA
>CAVDZW010000030.1:5263-10996 GCA_963613305.1 bacterium
ACGCTCATGGCCACGTGCCAGTCGCCGCCGCAGAGGGTGGCGGTGATGCCGGCGATCATGGCGTTGATGCCGAGGCCCGAGGCGCAGGCGAGCGGGCGGTTGGCGAAGAGGCCCATGGCGATCGTCATGATGCCTGCGCCCACGCAAGTAGCGCAGGCGAGCGCGCCGGCATCGATGCCGGCAGCGGAGAGCACTGCGGGGTTGACCGCGATGATGTAGGCCATCGCCAGGAACGTGGTGAGGCCGGCGCGCAGCTCGGTGGCCACCGAGGAGCCGCGCTCGCTAATGTGGAAGAACTTGTCCATGTATCCCCTTTCCTTGGGCCCGCGGCCACATGCCGCACAAAGCCAAATACACGACCTGCATAAACTAACACGAAAAATGGATGTATGACGTGCAGACGCAGGTGTTTTGCAAACTGGCAACGTTTTTGGGATGCGGATTTGGGCGGGTGCGCGCCCCCTGCCCTATACTGATGGGCTGATTCGCACCGTTTATCGAACACGAAGGGAATTTCCCATGATCCGTGAGCTTTGCCATGACGAGGCCATCCTCTCCCAGCGCTGCGAGGCCGCGACGGTCGACGACGCGGCCGTTGCCCAGGACCTCCTCGACACGCTCGCCTCGCTCGATGATGCCGGCTGCCTGGCCGCCAACCAGATCGGCGTGACCAAGAAGGTCTGCGTCTACCTCGACGGCAACGACGAACCGCACGTGCTCTACAACCCGCGCGTGATCTTTGGTCTCGGCGCGCAGAAGATGGAGGAGGCCTGCCTCACGCACGAGGGCGCGACCAAGTCCACGCGCTATATCAAGGCTAAGATCGGTTTTGACGAGATCGTCGACGGCAAGCTCAAGGAGCGCAAGCGCGACTTCGTGGGTTTTGAGGCCCAGATGATCCAGCACATGATCGACCACTTTGCCGGCAAGCTGGTGTAACGTGTCACGCTGAGCAAAAGCTTCAGTTGTCGAGAACGGGGAGCCCCGCGGTCCTAACGGCCGCGGGGCTCCCCGTGTTTTGCGCTGCTCTGCCGTGACCCAACGTTCTGCCGTGACCCGACGTTCTGCCGTGACCCAACGTTCTACTGCGGCCCACCGTGCTGCCGTGGCGCACCGTGCTGCCAGATGCGCCCTTCGGCCGAGCTCGCTGCTCCATCGGCCGCGCCGTTTCACCGCAATGTTCCGCTTCACAGGCCGGTCTACTCGGGAAGTCGCCAGACTGCTACTCACTATCGTGCTTTTCTGCCCGGATATGCGGTAAAAAACGACGATAGTGAGTAGCAGTTTTGCGTTTGGGCGAGTAGACGCCACCTCGAAGGCCGCGTGGCGCAGTGTGGCGAGCGTCCGTGCAAGAAGCTGCGCTGAGCAGCGACGCGCCAGGCGAGCTTTCGTACGGCGGTTCGTCCCAGACGGCGGCGCGGCAGGAGCGCCGGCAAACAAAAAGGGCACCGGCCGGAGCCGGTGCCCAGATGGCGCAATCTTTATCGGGGCTGTTTACTCGTTGCCCTCGGAGACCTCGGTGCCGTCCTCGGTTTCGTCCTCGGGGCAGTCGTCAACCGACTCGAGGAGCTCCGTGACGTTGAACACCATGGAACGGCCGGCTTCGTTGCCGCCCACGAGGTCGTCGGAGAAAATGTCGACGTCGGCCTGCTCGATCTCGGCCGCCTCGCGTGCCGTGGGCGCAGCCTTGCGCACGAGCTTGGTGGCCGGGCGCATATTGGCGAACAGCGGCACGTGCTCGATGACGACCGACGAGTTCTCGAGGCCGTACCAGCGCGCGGGGCTGCCGCAGAGACGGCGCACCGCGTACTTGACGGCCATGACGCGGTGGTCGTTGGCGTTGATGTCGGTATCGGGCGAGAGGGTTTTGCGCAGCATGCAGAAGCGGAAGTCGCCCACGTTGCCGCGCGTGTCGTAGATGGAGTAGACGTGCTCCTGCGGCGGCAGCTCGCCGGATGCCATGAGCTCGCCGATCACCTGGCGCAGGTAGGAGTTCACGCGTTGGTTGACCTTAAAGCCCAGGTCGAGCTGCACGCGGAACAGATAGTCGGTGCCGTAGGTCTCAACCGAGTAGGCGTGCGTGTAGGGTTCGTCGGTCACGCGCACGTTGAGGAACCAGTAGGCGCGGGCGCGCTTGGGGTGCTTGTCGAGGATCGAGTAGAGCACGTCGCGGTCGAGCGTCTCGGGGTCAGACGAGTTGACCAAAAAGACGAGGTTGTCGGCCACGACGGGGTAAGACTCGTCCTCACGCAGGCGGCCGAGCTGCGACACGTACTTTTTGACGGGCAAAAAGACCGTCTGCGTGCGCTCGATGGCGGTGCCGCGGCGCCACACGTACATGAGGCCAAAGAGGAGCGCGGCCAGGATGATCATCACGTAACCGCCGTCAAAGAACATGGTGAGGCACGAGGCGAAGAAGCAGAGCTCGATGGCGCCGAACACCACGGCAAACACCATGGCGCCGAGCTTTTTCTTGAGGATGCCCGCGATGTAGCTCGTGAGCAGCGTGGTGGTCATGAGCATGGTGACGGTGATGGCCAGGCCGTAGGCGCTTTCCATGCGCTCGGAGGTCTGGAACAGAAGCACGATGAAGATGCAGCCGACCCACATGATGTTGTTGACCATGGGGATGTAGAGCTGGCCCTTGGTGTCGCTCGGGTAGTGCACGCGCATGTGCGGCATGAGGTCGAGGCGCGTGGCCTCAGACACAAGTGAGAACGAGCCGGTGATGAGCGCCTGCGAGGCGATGATGGCCGCCACGGCCGAGAGCACGATGGCAAACGGGCGCAGGAACTCGGGCAGCATGAGGTAGAAGGGGTTGAGCGTGTCGAGCGCGAGCATGGCAGGGTCGCTCTGGTGGGCGAGCAGCCACGAGCCCTGGCCCAGGTAGTTGAGGATGAGCGTGAGCTTAACGAGCGGCCAGGAGGCGTAGATGTTCACCTTGCCCACGTGGCCCATGTCGGAATAGAGCGCCTCGGCGCCGGTCGTTGCCAGGAACACGAAACCGAGCACCATGATGCCCGAATGGTTGACGGGCGAGACGAGGAACATGATGCCGCGGATGGGGTTGAGTGCGCGGAGGATGCCCGGGTTGCCGAGCATGTTGATGAGGCCCGCGCCGCCCAGGAACAAAAACCAGAAGGTCATGATGGGGCCAAAGAGCTTGCCAATGCTTGAGGTGCCGGCACGCTGCATGGCGAAGAGGCCGCAGACGATGAGGATCGTGATGAGCATCACGTTGGTTTGGCCGTCGCCCAAAAGCTGGTGCCCGAGCGGAATCGTGCGCAGACCCTCGATAGCGGTGGTGACCGTGACGGCGGGGGTGAGGATGCCGTCGGCGAGCAGCGCCGCGCCGCCGACCATGGCGGGCAGAATCAGCCACGGGGCGACCTTGCGCACCAGGCTGAACAGAGCAAAGATGCCGCCCTCGTTGTGGTTGTCGGCCTTCATGGCGATCAGCACGTACTTGACCGTGGTCACGAGGGTCATGGTCCAGATAACAAGCGAGAGCGCGCCGAGAATCATCTCCTCCGAGATGCTCGCCAGGCCGCCGTTGTTGGCGACGATCGACTTGACCGTGTACATGGGGCTCGTGCCGATGTCTCCGTAGACGACGCCGAGGGTGACGAGCATCATGCCGAGCGAGAGCGGGATGGCGCGGTTGCCGCCGCGGCCGTTCTCTGCGTTAACCTTGCCGCGCTTGGCAGAATCGACGCGGCCCTCCTCGGTGCGGCGGACCTGCTCGGCCTGCTTGCCCATAGACTCCAGATCGTTCGCGATGCGCTCGTGGCGCTCGCCGATCCGTGCCTCTAATTCGTTCTTGGACACCGGAACTCCTTGCCTCGCGTATCCAATAATAAAAGCAACAGCGTATCTTGGCACTACCTGCCCAAATACACAAGTGATGATTACGTAAGGCCGCAGGGGAGAAAGATTCCGCTGGTGAGCGAGGGTGCAAGGGCGCCTGCTTAAGAGCGCCTATTTATATGGTTCGCGCGCGTGTAGATAGATAGTGCGGCCTCCGGTGCGTAGATAGCGCGCGCGCCGGAGCGGGGTTCGCCCTCTCCAGCGCGGGCGGTTTGGCGAGGCGGTGGGATCGCGATCAGCCGCGCGAGGCATGCCGGTTGCGTGTGCGGCACGTCCGGATCTGGGCGAGGAATTGCCAGCGGTGGCGGCCGCGCGAGACGATTTGGAGCGGGGTTGTGTTTGACGGCGGTGCCGTTTGCGAAAAAGCCGTCAAATTGAACTTGTTGGCGGTCTCGCGGCGTATACTCGCATCTAAATTGAACCTAAGTTCAATTCGGTACGCGGTTTGAACAAGCCGAACTGAACTTACGATATTGCCAGAGAAGGCGGTGCAACATGCCCGATGCGACCTTTGCCGAGCGCCTTAAGCTCAAGATGCGCGAGAAGAACCTCAAGCAGGCCGATCTTATTCGCGATGCGCAGATGCTCGGCAAAAAGCTCGGCAAGAGCCAGGTGAGCCAGTACGTGAGCGGCAAGACCCTGCCCCGACGCGACGTCGCCGCCGTGCTTGCGCAGATTCTCGAGGTAGATCCTGCGTGGCTCTTGGGCGGCGACGGTCCGGCCACGGAGCGAGCTAGCAAGCCGGGGAGCGCCCCGGCCGAGCACACCGTTCATCCTGCACAGAACATGAGCGCGGCCAAACGCCCCGCCTCTTCTAAACAACAAGGGAGCACCCCCATGCGCGAGTTCAAAAAATCCGACAAGCTCGAGAACGTCCTCTACGATGTGCGCGGGCCGGTGGTCGACGAGGCCGCCCGCATGGAGGAGGACGGCGCGCGCATCCTCAAGCTCAACATCGGCAACCCGGCGCCCTTCGGCTTTCGCGCACCCGACGAGGTCGTGTATGACATGCGCCAGCAGCTCGCCGATTGCGAGGGCTATTCCGATTCGCGCGGGCTCTTTGCGGCGCGCAAGGCCATCATGCAGTATGCGCAGATCCGCAACATTCCCAATGTAGACATGAAGAGCATCTATACCGGCAACGGCGTGTCGGAGCTCATTCAGCTCTGCATGCACGCGCTGGTGGACAACGGTGACGAGGTCTTGATCCCCGCGCCCGACTACCCGCTTTGGACCGCGTGCGTAACGCTCGCCGGCGGCAACCCCGTGCACTATATCTGCGACGAGCAGAACGAGTGGAACCCCGACCTTGCGGACATCGAGAAAAAGGTGACGAGCAATACCAAGGCCATCGTCATCATCAACCCCAACAACCCCACGGGCGCCGTCTACTCCAAAGAGATCCTGGAGGGCATCGTCGAGATCGCGCGCAGGCACCAGCTCATGATCTTTGCCGACGAGATCTACGATCGCCTGATCATGGACGGTTTTGAGCACATCTCGATCGCGTCGCTCGCGCCCGACCTGCCCTGCGTCACCTTCTCGGGCCTCTCCAAGAGCCATATGGTGTGCGGCTACCGCGTGGGCTGGATGATCCTCTCGGGCAATCTCGCCTGCATGAAGGACTTTATTTTGGGCGTGAACATGCTCTCGAACATGCGCCTGTGCTCCAACGTGCCGGCGCAGTCGATCGTGCAGACGGCGCTCGGTGGCTACCAGAGCGTAAACGAGTACATCCGCCCCGGTGGGCGTGTGTACGAGCAGCGCAACTATGTATATGAGGCGCTCAACCAGATCGACGGCATCACGGCGGTCAAGCCCAAGGCGGCGTTCTACATCTTCCCCAAGATGGACATCAAGAAGTTC
>CAVDZW010000030.1:11006-17606 GCA_963613305.1 bacterium
GTGGCGGCTTTAACTGGGGCGAGCCCGACCACTTCCGCATCGTCTACCTGCCGCGCATGGGCGTGCTCAAGGAGTCGATGGAGGACCTCGCCGACTTCTTCGCGCACTACCGGCAGGCGTAGGGCACGAACCGGAGTGCGATTGCGACGCCACTTTGCGAGCGGGCGGCCAGCCAAGTGCGGGCCGCCCGTTTTTTGCGAACGGTATTTTGTATTCCAATTTGGAATACAGCGTCGTTGAACTGGAATTGATGTCGATATATCCGCTTTTTAGAATGTCCTCAACAAGACGAAAGGCGGTGCCAGACATGGTTATCGATGCTAATTCCTACTGGTTTGACGAGCAGATTTTTTGCGACGACGCTCTGTGCGAACGGTTTCTTGCGGAGGTGCCCCGCGCCTACAACACCGAGGGCTATCTGACCGTCAACTCGGTAGGCAAGCGTCAGATCGTGATCGAGAAACCCGCCGGCTCGCCGGGCCTCAACTACATCGAGGGCGACTACGCGCTCGATAAGCGCCTGGCCGCCATGGACGAGGCGGGGGTCGACAAGGCGATCCTCAAGCTTCCGGGCTGTCACGAGTGGATGACGCTCGAGATGTGCCGCCGGTTCAACGACGGCATGGCGGCCGACGCGCAAGCCTCCGGCGGTCGTTTGGTCCCGCTCGTGGCCGTGCCCCCGTTCGGCACCAAGGCAAATCTCGAGGAACTCGATCGTCGTCTCGACGAGGGTTTTGCCGGTGTGCAGTTGTGCGCCCATTACGGCGAGCGCTATCTCGATGATCCGATCTTCGCGAGCTTCTTTGAGCATCTGAACGAGCGCGGCGTCACGGCATACGTCCATCATGTGCCCGTGCCGGTCGAGAACGCCTCGCTGCTCGATTACGATAATCTGCGCCGCTCCTACGGACGCTGCGTTGATCAGACGACGGCGATCGGTCGCGAGATCTTCGGCGACTTTTTCGAACGTTACCCGAACGTCAAGATGGTTCATTCCATGCTCGGCGGCGCGTACTTTGCCTTTAAGGAAATGCTGCTGCCGCATGGTCCCAAGCGACCGGATGCGTCGGGGCGCTTCCAGGTCGATACCGAGACCGTCTCGAGGCGCTTGGTCGAGAACATCTTTTTTGATATGTCCCATGCACAACCGTGGGGCGAAACGCTTCTTGCCTGTGCGGTCGAGGTGCTCGGCGCGGACCATATCGTTTTCGGTACAAGCTATCCCGTAAAACGCGAGTGGCTCACTGAGGGCGTTGCCTGCGTGCGGGCGGCAAAGCTGAGCGATGAGGATAAGGATCTCATGCTCGGGGGTACGGCGCAGACTATCTACGGCATTAAGTAGGCGGTGGCGTTCAGAGGGAGGCGATTGCGACATGGAAGAGCGGTGCATGAGAGCTGGAGCGGGAAAGGCCGCCATCGGCCTCGACGGAATCCTGCCGTTCGACGGTTTTGACGCGCAACGTCACGACATATGCGCTCGCGCACTCGTTGTCGAGGGAGGACGTGACCGCGTTTGCATTCTTACGCTGGAGATCACGTCCATCTCGGCCGATCTTTTGGCCGATCTGCGCGGGGTGGTCCAAGAGGCGACCGGCTGCGCGGGTGCGTGCGCATGGGTCGTTCCGACGCACACCTTCTCGGCACCACATGTGAGGACGTCGGGGCATCTTTCCGATAATGCGGAGCGCGAGCGCAATGATCGTTATCGCATCGCGCTCATTGAGGCGGCACGCGAGGCCGCGGAGCGAGCTGCCGCAAACCTTGAGCCGGTCGAGCTTGCCGTCGCCGATGGACAATGCCCCGTGAACGTCAACCGCGACGTCGAGACTCCGGCAGGCTGGTGGCTGGGGACGAATCCTCAAGGCTATGCGGACCATGCGATGCCCGTGCTCGTTATGAAGAATGAGGACGCTAGGATCGTTGCCGTGCTCGGGGTCGCCGACGTCCAGTCGTCGGTGCTTGACGGGTCACGCGATAGCGAGGGCAGGCGCATGGTGAGCGGGGACCTGTTCGGGTTCGCCGCCCAGGCGCTCGAGCGTGAGCTCGGTTGCGTGGCGCTTCTGCTTCCCGGCGCCGCCGGTGACCAGGCTCCGCTGGAGCGCGCGATGACCTTTAGCTTTGACCCTGACGGCACGAAGCACGTGGAAGATGCCCATGAAGATGGATATCGCATGCTTCATGTGCAGGGGTGCGCCCTTGTCGACGCCCTCATCGATGCCGCCCGTGCGGCCGAGCCGGTCGAGGGGGTCGATATCGATGCTCGCTCTGTGGAGGCCATACTACCCGGTCAGGTGCGAGCCGACTTTGCCACGCTTGCCCCGCATCGGAGTTATGAGTTCCATGAGGCGGGCGAGCAGAAGACAAGGGTCTACCTTCTACGCATGGGCGCCGTCGAGCTCGTCGGGATTCAACCGGAGGCAGCGAGCTCTTTCGGCAGCGCCGTTCGCGCCGCACGGCCCGGACGTGTGCTCTTTGCCACGCTCGTCAACGGCGCTCAGAAGTATCTCCCGGCTCCCGATGCGTACGAAAAGATCACCTACGAGGCCATGAACTCGGGCTTTGCCGCCGGGGCCCACGAACAGTTGCTTGCTAATATCCTTGCCGCCCTCGGCGGCTCCGAATAAAGGAGAGTCCTATGAATATCGGCCACGCGCGCCGCAAGATCACTCCCGAGGGTGATGTCTACCTGATCGGGTACCGCAACCTCCCCAACCGTCTCGAACCCGCAACGGCCATCCATGATGACGTGTTTGCCAACGCAATCCTATTCGGGCAGGACGACCGCGAGCTGTTTCTCTTCAATGCCGACGTCCTGGAGTTCGAAGAGGGCATGGCCGAGGAGGTCAAGACCCTCCTTGCCGAGCGCTATGGCATAGACCGCGATTGCGTTCTGCTTTCGGCAACGCATAACCACACCTCGATCGTTGCCTACCATCGCAGCTGGTGGACGGGTAAATTCGACCAGGATTATTACGATTGGCTCCTCAAAACGATTTGCGACATGTTCGAGGAGTGTCGCGGCAACGCGCAGCCTGCCACGGCCCGCATGGGCAAGAAGGTCGTTACCGGGTTCTACGACAACCGGATCATTCCGGGGGAGCTCGCCGATAACGAGGTCATCGTTGTCTCGTTCTTCGATGCCGACGGCAAGCCTTTTGCCGGCTTTGTGAACTGGGCCGTGCATTCCGCTTGCGTCGGTCCCGACTGCACTGAGCTCACGAGCGAGCTCGCCGGTCTCACCGGCAAAAAACTCGCGCCGAGCCTGGGCTACTTTCCTGCGATGGTCGTGGGTGCGGCCGGTGACTGCAGTGACCGCAACTTTCGCCAAGGACGTGGCGTTGCCGAAGCAGAGCGCGTCTCGACCGGCCTTGCCGAGGCGATTGCCTCCATCGAGGTCGATCGAAAAGTCGTACTCGACCGCATCGAGCCCCAGACGTTCTACCACACCGTTGCCCACGACGATTTCTCGCTCACGCTCAAGTGCGCGGTCATCAGCTTGGGCGGTATCCATCTCTTTGTGTTTCCGAGCGAGCTTGGGAGCGACTTCGGTATCCGCATGAAGCGGGAGTGTCCCGTTGAGGGCATCGTCTGCGGCTACACCAACGGCTATTTTGAGTACTTTCTTCCGGCGCGCGAGTACGGCCTTTCCTTTGAGACCGAGCGAACGGAGATCCCCAAAGGCGAGCCGGAGCGCCTGTGCGACAAGTTCTGCCAGGCCTCGCGCCTCTTGGGTGCCGCGGATGGGCTTGCCTGATTCGTTGCACGCACTGCCGTGACGCCTGTTCCGTACGGGGCGATTCCGTCCGCGGCAACTCTTGAACCCATTCCCATCCCGGGCGTACATGCGCCCGTGGAGTCCACAGGGTCCGCCGTCTCGGCCTCTTGATGTCGACTATTGAGGCCTGGCACGATCGGCCCTATCCCGAAAAAGGAGGAATCCCATGAAGTACCAGCAACTTTGCGAGGACATCATCGCAAAGGTAGGCGGGCGAGAGAACGTCTTGGACGTGAGTCATTGCATCACGCGCCTGCGTTTTCACCTCAAGGACGAATCGCTCGCAAAGACCGACGAGCTCAAGGCCACCAAGGGCGTCGTCGACATCATTCAAGCGGGCGGCCAGTACCAGGTCGTCATCGGTGCGATGGTAGAGTCGGTCTATAACGAGCTCGTCGAGATTGGGGGATTCGATAAGAACCCTGCTCTCGATATCGATGAGGGCGACCTCGACACCAAGAAGGGCGACCCGTTCACGCGCCTGCTCGCGGTGATCTCAGAGATCCTGCAACCGATTTTGGGTGTCGTCATGGCCGGCGGCTTTATCAAGTCCATGCTCGCGCTGGCTTCGGTCGCGGGTTGGCTTTCGTCGGACAGTAGCACGTATGTAGCTCTCTCCGCTATCGGCGATTCGGTGTTCTACTTCTTCCCGGTCATCATCGGATGGACATCGGCAAAGAAGTTTGGCCTCAAGCCCGTTATGGGCATGGCCCTGGGCGGAATCCTCGTATATCCGACCCTTGTTGCCTATACGAGCGGGGATGCGCTCTACACGCTCGGCGCTGGCACCGTTTTTGAGTCGAGCGTCTACGGCGATATCTTCGGCATCCCGTTGATTATGCAGAACTACTCGTCGACTATCCTTCCGGCGATCTTCGTGGTCTGGATCGCATCCAAGGTCCATAAGGCGCTGGTGGAGGCCCTGCCCGACTTGGTGAGCTCATTCTTCTCGAACATCCTCACGCTGTTCGTCTGCGGCATCCTCGGTCTTGTTGTCGTCGGTCCCGTTATGACGGTCCTCTCCAATGTCGTTGCTCAGGTTATTCTTGCGCTTATCAACTTCCAGCCTGCGATCGCCGGCTTTGTGATCGGCACGTTCTGGAGCCTTCTCGTCATGTTTGGTCTGCATTGGGGCATCATCCCGCTGTGGTTCCTGGATGTTGCAACGTATGGTTACGACCTCATCAACCCGCTCGTCTATGCTGGCGGCTGCGCCATTGCCGGTGCCGTGGTTGGAGTGATCATTCGCACCAAGAACACCGAGGAGAACGCCGGCGTTAACATTCCCGCCCTCGTGTCCTCCATCTTTGGCGTGAACGAGCCCGCCCTGTATGCCATCCTGCTCCCGCGCAAGCGCCTCATGTGGTCGACCTTCGTCTCTGCTGGTTGCGGCGGCGCGGTCGCGGGCCTGATGGGCGCCAAGCTCTACGCATTCGGTGCGAGCGGCCCGCTCGGGTTCCCGAGCTTCATCAATCCGGCCGGCATCGATATGGGCTTCATTGGCCTTGTTGCCTCCGGCATCGTCGGTTTTGTTCTTGCTATGATCGCCGCTTTGGTGATTGGCACCAAGAAGGACGAGGGCGGCCCCGCCATCAACGTCAATCTTGACTAGCGATTTTGCCCAATCGAATAGTTCGGGACCGGATGCCTGTGCATCCGGTCCTTTTTGTTTAGCTCGCGGATCCCTGCAGGAGCTGGCGATAGGGGAGATACCCGATGAGCGAGACCACGGCCTGCGGCTGCACCCTGTTGCGCTTGAGATAGAGCTTGACCTCGGTGTTCGCTGCGGGCTCGATATCGACGAGCGCAACCTTGCCCCCGGCGAGCGACTCGGCCGGCTTGCGCATGAGGAGCGATACTCCCGCTCCGCGCGCGACGAGTGAGATGATATTTTCGGCGCGCTTGCCACTGAAAGTGATGCGCGGGCTGAACCCGGCCTCGGCACAGAGGGCGTAGACGAGGTCGCTGACGAAGGAGCCCGGGGGCAGCATGAGGAAATTCTCGTCGATAAGGTCGTCGGTTTCGATGCGTTCTCGACCTGCCAAGGGGTGGTCAAGCGGAAGGACCGCCACGAGTCGGTCCGTTGCGAAGGGTATCTTTTTGAAGTCCGGCTCGGACGCTCCGCTGTCGCGTATGAAAGCCAGGTCGATTTCTTCGCGTAAGAGCATCTGCTTGAGCGCGTCGCCCTCTCCCTCGACTAGCTCGATGGAATAGGAGGGGTTCGCCCGTTGAAAATCGATGACGGCGTCGGTGATGCCGTAGGGCGCCATGATGGGGATCGAACCCACGGTCATATGCTCGAGCGGCTCGTCGCTCGGGAGCTGCAGGGCAGCCTGGTACCGGTGCTGCAGGGCGACGATTTTCTGTGCGTAGGGGAGGAGCGCCTCGCCGTGTGCCGTGAGCGTCACGTGGCGATGGCTCCGGTCGATGAGCGTGCAGCCCAGCTCGCGCTCCATGGCCATAATGTGCTTGGAGAGTGTCGACTGCGACATAAAGAGCATCTCGGACGCGTCGAGGAACGTGCGCGACTGCGCCAAGATCGCAAACTCGCCGAGCCGGTTGATATCCATGACGTGTGCCTCCTTCGGATGCTTGCTTGCATTTTAGATTTCGGGGCCGCCATGTCGACTGAGCCGACGCGTCGCAAACGCTGGCGGTGCGTTGCCGCGCGAGCGCTTCGGGGTTTGCCGGGTCTCTTCTTTGCTATTTGCGATAACTCGGTCTCGGCGGCTTCCGGTTCAAAAGTCGGGTTGTATTGACGGCTCTTGTCGTGGAGATTCTCCCACTAAAGATGTCGACTAAGGTAGAATGATTCCTCGTTGGAC
>CAVDZW010000030.1:17616-19689 GCA_963613305.1 bacterium
GGTGTAAGTCTAGGGCTGATTCTCGCCCTGGACATCCCTTCTGGGGCGATTGTTGTCGTCTCGAGAGAAAGGGAAAACATGGGTACCGATTCCCAAAAAGCAGAATCTTCTTCGTCGGCGCGGTCGTTTCTCGTGGTGATGTACGTCGCCGCATTCGTTGCCGCATTCAACGAGAACATCATCAATGTGGCGCTGCACGACATCATGGCGGCCTTTGCGGTCAGCGCCACGACGGCGCAATGGCTCGTTTCGGGCTATATGATCGTTACCTCGATCTTCACAGCCGTAATGGCCTATCTTTCGGGACGCTTTTCTACGCGTAAGCTGCTGTTCTTTGCTTGCGGATGCCTGGTTGCGGGCGAGGTGCTTTGCTTGGTGGCGCCTACGTTCTCGGTGTTGCTCCCCAGCCGTATCCTTCAGGCTGCTGGATCGGGCATCCTCTTTCCGCTCATGATGAACGTCGTGCTCACCTGTGCCCCGCGCGAGAAGCTCGGCCTATACCTGAGCCTTGGCGGCGCTTGCATTACACTGGGGCCGGCGTTTGGCCCGGTTGTCAGCGGGTTTATGTGCACGCTATTTGGGTGGCGCGCGATTTTTATCGTTCCACTCGTGGGCGGTATTGTCGTTATGCTGGCAGGTGCTAGATTCGTTCGGAACATTGGGGAGCGCGCCTCCTCCGGGCTCGACGGCCTTTCGGTTGCGCTGCTCGCTGCCGGCATCACATCGTTCGTCTTCTCGGTGGGCGAGTTTTCGGTCGATGCGGTGCGCGGTGCCGTGGCGCTTACAGTCGCTGTGGTAGTTCTTGGCATCTTTGCCGCCCGGCAGCTCAATCTCGAGCAACCGGTGCTTAACGTGCGACCCATGGCGAACGCTCGTTTTTGGCCTGCGTGCGCGCTCGTGGTAGTTGCCATGATGACGACGTTTTCCATGAGTGTGCTGCTGCCGCTCTATTTTGAAGGGGCGTTCGGCATGACAGCGCTCTCGGCGGGTCTCTTGATTTTGCCCGCTATTGCCGTCAACGCCGTGACTTCCGTTGTCGGTGGGCGTGTTATGGATGCGCACGGGTCCTGGCCGTTGCTGCCATTGGGCTTTGCACTGATTGCGCTGGGCCAGCTCGCAATCTCGCTCACGGCTGCGAGCATGAACTTATGGGCAGTCGTTGCGCTGACCGTCGTTGTGTACGCGGGCGTCGGGTTGGTGCTGAGCCCTTCGCAGACGGCCGGCCTCGAAACCTTGCCCGCGGCTGAGCATCCTCATGGAACGGCGTTGCTCAACACTTGGAATATGATCGCCGCCTCCTTTGGCCCATCGCTCTTTATCGGCCTGCTGTCGAGTGGCACCGCCGTGGCGGGGGCGGCGGGCGTCAATGAATGTGCTGCTCAGGCGCTTGGCTTTGCCTCTGCCGTCCGTGTGGCTGCCGTTATCGCTGTCGCCGGTCTTTTGGTTGCAACGGTCTATGCTCTGCGTGAGAAGAGACGGCACGCATAATCTCTTGGATCAGATCATTGCGGCAGACATGGGCTGATGACTGGCTGGGGCGGGCGAAGCCCGGATTCCGGGACCCGCCCTTGAGTTGTCCTATCCCTGTGTGCTCGAAGTTTCTGCAGGGTCTTTGGCCTTGCCGCCCCTAAACTTGTTCAGGTTTTGCCCGGAAGGGCGTATATCAGCGCAAAGCGTGCGCGACGGGCCCCGCGGATGGGGCGATGGATGCCCGGAAGGGCCGATTGGAGTCTCATGTCTGAGATCGAGAACAACGTGAACGAGACCGAGAACGAGAACGTGACGGCCGAGGTCGTCGAGGAGAGCGTCGAGGCCACCGAGGCCATCGAGGCTGTTGACGCCGTCGAGGAGGAGTTCGAGGACGAGCTGCCCTCCGTCAACTACGACGAGGAACTGATGGACAAGGCGCAGAAGGCCGCCCGCCTGCTGCGTTCGCGCCGCTTTGCCATGGGCAAGGAGGACGAGGCCCGCGCCGAGCGCATGGGCGACCTCAAGCGCGCGCTCAAGCTCCTGGAGCTCAAGCCCAAGATGGAGCAGAAGGAGATCTCCGACCTGCTCGGGATGCGTCTGCGT
>CAVDZW010000031.1:0-3250 GCA_963613305.1 bacterium
GCCGTGAAGACGACCACCACGACCACCACGACGAACGGGTCGATCCCCGCAACGGGCGACGCTGCCGGCGTGGAGACGGTTTGTCTGTTGGCACTCGCTGCGGCATGTCTGGTGCTCGGCAAGCGTTGGGCGCGCAACAAGTAAGGCGTTTCCGACAACGTGGAGCCGCATCGCATGAACAGGACGGCATCGGTTGCGACCGGTGCCGTCTTTTTTATGTCGCAAACGCGAGCCGGTCACCGTGACTGTGCTTGACCGCGTATCGAGGTGGCTGGTCCCATGCGCAAGGCGGCCTCCTCCTATCCGAGGCGCCCTGTCCGCTCACCGCGTAAGCTCCTGTGCACGTGTCTTCTCTTTTTCTGTAACCATTTCCGCGCGCCGAATGCCCGCGCGCAAAGCATGGGACAATAAACGCCGATTGTGACTATCGACAGGAGCCCTGTTTTGGATAAGAACGAGATTCAGAAGCGCATGCAGGAGGCCATCCGCCTCACAGCCCCCGGTCAGCCCGTCCGCACCGCCCTCGATATGATCATCGCCGGTCACCTCGGCGCGCTGATTTGCGTGGGCGATACCGAGAACGTTCTTGCTGCCGGCAACGACGGGTTTCCGCTGAACATCTCCTTCACCTCCAACCGCCTGTTCGAGCTCTCCAAGATGGACGGCGCCATCGTCATCGACGGTCAGCTCAACCAGATCCTGCGCGCGAACTTCCATCTCAACCCCGACCCGTCGCTCGCCACGAGCGAGACCGGTATGCGCCACCGCACCGCGGCCCGCATGTCGGTACTTACCGACGCCATCGTGATCTCGGTCTCGTCGCGCCGCGCCGTGGTGAACGTCTACGTGCACGGCAAGAGCTACGAGCTGCAGCCGGTCTCGGCCATCATGAGCTCGGTCAACCAGCTGGTGGCAACGCTGCAGACCACGCGCACCTCGCTCGACCGCGCGCTGCTGCGCCTCACGGCCCTCGAACTCGACGACTACGTCACGCTCGCCGACATCACCGGCATCTTCTCGAACTTCGAGATCATGCAGCAGGCCAAAGTCGAGCTCAAAGACTGTATCGTCAAGCTCGGCAATCAGGGCAAGCTCGTGCAGATGCAGCTCGAACAGCTCGCCGGCAGCAGCATGGACACCGAGTACGACCTCATGATCCGCGATTACGCGTCCGATTCGTCTGAGGAGAACTCCGCCGCCATTCGCAAGCGCTTCTCCGATATGTCGCCCGAGGACCTCGCAAACCCGCAGCGCGTGGCCGAGGTGCTCGGTTACGACGACCTCGACGAGGATTCCGTCATGACCCCGCTCGGCCTGCGCACGCTCTCGCGCGTGTCCGTCGTGCGCGACGGCGTGGCCGAGAAGATTGTGGACGAGTACGGCTCGCTGCAGGAGCTCATGGACGATATCCGCCAGGACCCCGAGCGCCTGGGCGACTTTGGCGTCAACAACCCGGCGATCCTTGCCGACTCCCTCTATCGCATGCAGGGCAACAAGCCTTCGGAGGCCTAGGTGGAGTCGAACAAGCGCGTGTGCGCCGTCATCGTTGCGGGCGGCGTTGGAGAGCGGTTCGGAAACCCTGGCGGAAAGCAGCTGGTCGACGTGTGCGGGCGTCCGCTCATGAGCTGGTCGATTCGCGCGTTCGATCGCGCCGAGAGCATTGAGCATATCGTCGTCGTGTGCCCGGCCGAGCGAAGGGTCGCCTACGTGGCTGCTGCTATCGAGCCGTTTGAATGGGCGACTTCCATCACCTTTGCCGACGCGGGGGAGACTCGCCAGGCCTCAACGCGCTCCGGCGTCATGGCCGCCCCCGAGGGCTGCGACTTCGTGGCCATCCACGATTCGGCCCGTCCACTCATCACGCCGGCCGCGATCGATGCGGCCGTGGCGGCGCTTGCTGCCGACCCCGAGCTTGCGGGCACGGTCTGCGGTCAGCCCGCGATCGATACCCTCAAGCTGGTCGACGCGCAGGGCGTCATCGCCTCCACGCCCGACCGCAGTAAGTTCTGGACCGTGCAGACGCCGCAGGTCTTTGACCGCGCGACGATGCTCGCCGCCTATGACGCGGCGGATGCCGAGGGCTTTTGCGGCACCGACGACGCGAGCCTCGTGGAGCGGGCGGGCGGCCGCGTGCTCTGCGTTCCGACCGCACGTGATAACCTCAAGGTCACCGTTCCCGAGGACCTGCTCCTCGTGACGGCCCTCATGCAAGCACGACTCGAGCAAGAAAGGGCCAGCTCAGATGCCGAGTAATCTCCGTATCGGTCACGGCTACGACGTTCACCGCCTGGTGGAGGGTCGCCGATGTATCATCGGCGGCGTCGACATTCCTTACGAGCGCGGCCTGCTCGGTCACTCCGACGCCGACGTACTCGCCCATGCCCTGGCCGACGCCATCTTGGGTGCCTGTCGCGGCGGCGACATCGGCAAGCTCTTCCCCGACACCGATCCGGCCTATGCGGGGGCGGACTCGCTGGTCCTGCTCGCGCGCGTGATGGAACATGCCCGCTCACTCGGCTTTGAGTTCGTTGATGCCGACTGCACCATCGCTTGCCAAGCGCCTAAGATCGGCCCGCACCGCGATGCCATGCGCGAGAACCTTGCGCGCGCCCTGGGCGTTTCCGTCGAAAACGTGGGCGTGGCCGCCACCACCACCGAAAAGCTCGGTTGGGAGGGTACCGGCGAGGGCATCGGCGCCTGGGCCGTCTGCCTGCTCGAGAAAACCTGTGAGGAGTAACCCATGCGTATCTACAACAGCGCAACGCATAAAAAAGAAGAGTTCGAGCCGATCGAGGCCGGCAAGGTCCGCATGTACGTGTGCGGCCCCACCGTCTACGACAACATCCACATCGGCAACGCGCGCACGTTCATCAGCTTCGATGTGATCCGCCGCTGGCTCATCGCCAAGGGCTTTGAGGTCACCTTTGCCCAGAACCTCACCGACGTCGACGACAAGATCATCCGCCGCGCCAACGAGCAAGGCCGCACCGCCGCCGAGGTGGCGAGCGAGTTCTCCGACAAGTTCATCGGCGTTATGCGCGCCGCCAACGTGCTCGACCCGGATGTGCGCCCCCGCGCCACTAAAGAGATCGGCCCCATGATCGGCATGATCAAGAGCCTTATCGAGCAGGGGCACGCTTATGCCGCCGAGAACGGCGACGTCTACTTTGCCGTGCGCTCCGACCCCACCTACGGCGAGGTCTCGGGCCGCAACATCGACGACCTGATGGTTGGCGCGCGCATCGAGGAG
>CAVDZW010000032.1:0-11064 GCA_963613305.1 bacterium
ATGCGCAGCCCCTCGATCTCGGTGATATCGATCTTTTCGAGCAGGTTCATATCCATATGATTCGTCCTCATCCTCAAGATGGCCGGGCGCATACCCGGCCATCTCCGTGTTCATATATCTGCCGGCAGGCCTCGCCGCCCGCATGTCAACGAGCTCTAACCCTGCGCATCCTTGCGCATACGCACGCACTCGGCCACCGTTCGGATCATCCGATCCGCGTCGAGCGGCTTGGCAAGATGCTCGTCCATGCCTGCCTCCTTGGCCGCAATGCGATCTTCGGCAAACGCGCTCGCGGTCATGGCGATGATCGGTACGCGCGCGACATCGGGGCGCCCCAGCTGCCTGATTTTGCGCGTAGCCTCGCAACCGTCCACATGCGGCATCATGATATCCATCAGAATCGCGTCGATCGCGCCAGGCTCGCTCCGCTCAAAGAGCTCGACCGCCTCGCGACCGTCTTTCGCCTCGACAACACACGCACCCGCGTCTTCGAGCAGGAACCGCGCGATCTCCATGTTCAGCTTGTTATTCTCGGCAACAAGAACGGTGAGCCCATCGAGCGAGGCCGCCTCACCCGCGCTCACGTCGACCTCAGAACATGGCTCGCTCTTGTCGAGCGCAAACGTCAGGAGCACATCGAACGTGCTGCCGCATCCCCGCTCGCTCTCAACCGAGATCTGCCCGCCCATCGCATCGATCAGGCTCTTGGCAATCGACATGCCAAGTCCCGTTCCGCCGTATTCGGAGCGCGACGTCTCGCTCTCCTGCGAAAACGGCTCAAACAGATGGTCCACAAACTCCGGCTTCATGCCCACACCTGTGTCGCGGCATTTGAACTCGATCACGACCGACTCGCCGTCGCAAGACACCTCACGGCACGTGACATACGCCTTTCCGCCGGGCCTGTTGTACTTGATCGCGTTGCTCAGGATGTTCGTCATGATCCGTTTAAAGTGCGCGGGGCTTCCCACCAAACGAGGATGCGGAGCGCAGCAGTCCTCCTCCACGATCTCGACGCCACGGCTCTCGGCCTGCTTGACGACGACGTTGTAGACGCTTCGGGAGACCTCGCGCAGATCGAACGGCACCTCCTCGAGCACGACCTTGCCCGATTCGAGCTTATTCATGTCGAGCACCTCGTTGATGATCTCGAGCAGGACATTTGCCGAGTCGCGGATCTTATCGCGGCAATCGTCACGCTTGACCAGGTCGTCGCCGGAGCGCTCGGCCACGTCGAGCATGCCGATGATGCCGTTGAGCGGGGTTCTGATGTCGTGGCTCATGCGCAGCAAAAAGTCGGTTTTAGACCGGTTCGCGCGCTCGGCTTCGACCTTAGCGGCAATCAGCTCCCGTTGGTAGGCCTCCTCCTTTTCGCGCTCCTTACGCTCCTGAGCCAGGTGCTCCTCGATGATGTCGTCGATAAACTGGAATGCCACGAGCACGTTGCCGGCGTCGTCCATCTTGGCAACGTAGAACTGGTAGTGGTGCATGACCCCGCCGTCGAGGCTGCGGTAGGTCCCCGTGTACTCGTCCTGTCCGCTCGCCAAGATCTCGCGGATGTTCTTGGTGCTCAGCTGCTGGCAGACGCGCTCGCGGTCGTCCTCGTGCACGCGCCCGTTCACCCAGCTCGCGAGCACGCTCTCGTAGTGAAACACCCGGTTCCTGAGCGCAGTGACGGTATCGAGGTCGTAATCTTCCGCGACCTTGAGGATCTTGCCGGTACCGTCATTAACATTCGCCTGGTAGACGTTGCGGTAGTTTCTCGAGAGGATATCGAAAATCGCAAGCTGCTCCTCGAGCTCGCGCTGGCGCGCCACCTCCTTCTCGTGCGCCGCACGCTCAGCCGCCACGAGAGCATCGATGTTCTGAAAGCCCGCGATGATGTAATCGGCCGTCTGCAGCTTGATGTACTTGAACTGGTAAAAGTGCACCTCGTTGTCTGCAAGCGCGCGATAGGTCCTGCTGTACTCCGAAGAGCCGTCGAAGGCCTCCTTCACGCGCTCCAAGCTCATGGCCTCGTACATCATCTCGCGGTCATCGGGGTGAACGCGCTCCCTAATGTAGCGATGCACCATCGTGTCATAGCCGTAGAGAACGTCGCGATCGTCCGTCATGCCGGGCGTCACGTAGCCGTTGAGCTTAAGGATCCTGGCTTTTGCCGTGTTCGCGTAGATCAGGTAGACATTTGCGTACGCGTCGGCGAGGGCACCGAAGATAGCAAGCTGCTCTTCAAGATACTGTTCGCGCGAGATTGCCGAGGTATCCATTCCGTACGTCCTTATCTTTAAAAGCTGCAGGGGCCCTGGTGGTTGCATAAAGATGGGTCCATTTTACTCGCAAGGCACACCATCCAAAAGGCACGGCGCCGCAGCCCCCGCGGCTTTGGGCCGCCCGCGGAGCAAATCGGCGTGCCCGGGTTTACGCCGAGATTTTGCGGGAAAGATAGGTGGGACGCAATCGATAAAGGAGCATCCCATGGACAACGCCTCGCCGCGCATCGAGACCTCAACGCAAGACATCACGTTCCCCTCGAGCGATGGAATCTCGACCATACACGCGCGGATCTGGTGGCCGGCGGGGATGAAACCGAACACGACTGGTGCTGCGCCCGTACCCAGCGCAATGAATGCGCCGGCTCCCCGTGGCGTGGTGCAGGTCGTGCACGGCATGTGGGAACATGTGCGGCGCTACGATGACTTCGCACGTTTTCTCTGCTCGCAGGGGTGGATCGTCTGCGGCGACGACCATATCGGCCACGGCCGCTCGGCACGAACCGGCAAGCGCGGCTGCATGCCCGCGCACGGCGGCGACACCGTTCTTATAGAAGACGAGCACGCGCTGCGCGCAATCATGCAGGGCAAAGTCGGCGAGCATGTTCCCTATGTGCTCTTCGGCCACTCCATGGGCAGCTTTATCACCCGTGCCTACCTTTCGTGCCACGCAGAAGGCCTCGCCGCCGCCATCATCTGCGGAACGAGCACCATCCCCGTGGCAAAGTCCAAGGCGGGGCACGTACTGGCGAGCATCGTGGCCGCCATCCGCGGCGAGGACCACGTTTCGCAGTTTCTCGACAGCCTGTGTTCCGGCGGCTATGACAAACAGGTTGCGGCCACGGGCGGCGGCAGCTGGCTCTCGTACAACGAGGAGAACGTGGCCGCCTACCACGCCGACGAGGAGTGCAGGTTCACGTTCAGCGCGGGAGGCTATACGGCGCTTACCGCGCTCGCGGCGCGCGCATGCTCAAAAGCATGCGCCGAAGCCGTGCCCCACGACCTGCCGCTCCTCTACATTGCGGGAGACGGCGACCCGGTGGGAGACATGGGGCAAGGCGTACAAACAGCAGCCCAGCTCGCACGCGATGCCGGCTCCGTGGACGTAACCTGCAAGATTTACGAACACATGCGTCACGAGATCCTAAACGAGCGCAACCATCAGCTCGTCTACGACGACATCGAGGCCTGGCTCGATGAGAAGGTTGCACGCTAGCCGCGCGCCAGCAGGCAGTCGAGAAACGCGCGGGCGGATGTCGAGAGCAGGCCGGTGCGGTAGACCGCCGCGATTTCGCGCGTCACGGGCGGGTCGAGCGGGCGCTCTTCGATGCGGTACGGGCACCGGGTGAGGATGAGCCCGGGCAATATCGAGAGCCCCAGGCCGTTCTCGACCATCGACATGATCGCGTAGTCGTCCCACGTAGAAAGACGAACCTGCGGCGCTATGCCCACACGCTCGAACAACGGGCTGACCTCGTTGTCGCTCCCCCGCTCGAGCAAGATGAACGGCTCGCGGGCGAGCTCCTTGAGCGGAATCGACTCGCGTGCGGCAAGCCCATGCCCGCTCGGAACGACAGCCATGAGCTCGTCGGTCGCAACCACCTCGCGCGCCAAGCCGTCTTGCCCCTCGTACGGCGGGCTCGGCAAAAAGCCAAAGTCGACCAGGCCGTCCGCCACCCAGCTCTCGATCTCGGAGTAGTCGCCCATGCGCAGCTCGTACTCGATGCCGGGATGATCGTGCTCAAAGCGCTCGATCGCCGGCGGAAGCAGATGGGTTGCCACCGAAGAGAACGTCCCGATCACGATCGAGCCCGTCTGAGCGCCCGCAACCTCGGCCACGCGCTCCGAAAGGCGTCGCTGATCCTCGCAAATGGCCTCCACAAATGGCATGACCTGCGCGCCATCCGCCGTGAGGCGCACGCCCTTGCGCCCGCGCTCCAGCAGGCTGATACCCCACTCGCGCTCGAGGTCGGCAACCATTCTCGATACGCCCGACTGGCTATAGGCGAGCTTGCGGGCGGCGGCGCTGATGCTGCCCGCACGCACCGTCTCGACCAAGGCCTGGTATTTCTGCACGGCTGAATCCATGCGCACGCTCCGATTCCCCGATACGGCGGGTCTATCAACAAACCCGCTTCCAACACAACGGCCTTCCCCGGCACCGGCGGCCAGACACTATCTATGCATATTTGTGATGGCTCATATGCTAAACATTCGCTTTTATCGTAGCAAGCAACCTGTAAAGATAGGCTCCGCACGCATGGAATCATTTGCGAGAAAGCGCAGGCGGCATGAACCGGGCAACCGAGAAGTATCTCCTCTCCCTCATCCTCTTTGGCTCCAACGGCATCGTCGCCAACATGATCGATCTCCCGAGCGCGCTCATCGTGCTCGCGCGCGTGAGCCTTGGTGCTACCCTGCTCGCGGGCCTCGTGCTCGCCTCCCAAAGCACCCGCAAAAACCTGCAGGCACCCAAGCATCGCCGTCAGGCCCTGCATCTCTTTATCTCCGGTGTGGCCCTCGGTGCGGCATGGCTCTTTCTTTTTGAGTCGTACCGCCACATCGGCGTCGGCACGGCGTCGCTTCTCTTCTATTGCGGCCCCGTGATCGTCATGGCGCTCTCGCCCATGGTCTTTGGAACCCGCCTTACCGCCTCCAACATCGCTGGGTTTGCCGCCGTCGTACTCGGTGCGTTCCTGGTGGTGGGTCAGGGCCTCGGCAGCGGCATCGCGCCCGCCGGCCTCGTGCTCGGTGGCATGAGCGCGGTGATGTACGCCGTCATGGTCATCTGCAGCAAAAAGGTCAACGATATCCGCGGTGTCGAGTCCTCGGCCATCCAGCTCTGCGGGAGCTTCGCCGCCGTCGCCGTCTACCTGCTGGCAAGCGCAGCTGCAGGGGGCCTCGAGGTGCCCACTGCCGTGCAAGTCGCCAGCCTAAACGTCCCCGCCATCCTCTGCATCGGTCTCGTGAATACCGGTCTCGGCTGCCTCATGTACTTCTCGTCAATGGGCGAGCTGCCCGTCACGCGTGTGGCCGTCTGCGGCTACCTCGAGCCGCTCTCGGCTGTCGCCCTCTCGGCGTTGCTCCTCGGCGAGGCGATGAGCGCAACGAACGTCCTCGGCGCCGTGCTCATCCTCGGCGGCGCCCTCTACTCCGAGCTCGGCGAGAAGATGCTCGCCCGCATCGGCGTGCGCAAACCACGCACCGCCTAGTTTTAACGCCTTCAAGGAAGCCTTACAAACAACGTCCGGGCAATGCGCTACCATCTTCGGCGTATGCATAGGAATATTAGCGACCCTTTATCGCGCCAGCACCGCGGCGCAAAGAATCGCCAGCATAAGCAGCGCAGGAGCACCGAGAACACGTGATCGACCTCAAAGAAGTCATAGTCGCAAACGTCATTGCCATGCTGATGATGTGGTTCCTGCTCGACTGCCGCCGCAAAAACCGCGAGAACACGCGCCCCGAAGACAGGCTCTGCGACGCCATGTGCATAATGAACATGGCCGGTGCCCTATTCGAGACGATTGCGTTCGTTGTGGACGGCAAGTTGTTCTTTGGCAGCATCGCGCTCAACTACCTCTCGAACAGCCTCTGCTTTTTGGGAACCGTCACCATCGGTTTTCTTTGGGCCCTCTACGTCGATCTGCGCCTCTACCAGAACTTTAAGCGAACGAACCGGGTCTTCAAGATCGCCGTCATCCCCTGGCTGATCGAGGTTGCGGCGATTATCTTCAACCTTTTTGGGACGGGCGTCCTGTTCACCGTGTCCGAGACGAACGTCTACACGCGCGGCAGCCTTGCCGTCATCGGCTACGTCTCGCTCATGCTCTACTTTGCCTACAGCCTAGCTCTTGTGCACGGCTCTCAAAAAGCCGGCATCAACCTGCACTTTTTTCCGGTGCTGTACTTTGTGGGACCGTGCCTCGCAGGCGTAATCGCACAGTTTTTGTTCTATGGCATCACCACCTCGTGGATTTCTGTGGCCATTGCGCTCACGTTCGTGCAAATGCAGACCTATGCCGAGAATCTCTACAAAGACGAGCTCTCGGGGCTCTTTAATCGTCGCTACCTCGACCGCATGATCGAAAAGCGCACGAGCGCCAACAACGCCAAGCTCTCTGGCATCATGCTCGACATCAACGACTTCAAGGCCATCAACGACAGCTTTGGCCACAACGCGGGCGATACCGCCATCCGCATCCTCGGTGATATTCTGTTCAGGTCGATTCCCGACGGCGCCATGGCCCTCCGCTACGCCGGCGACGAGTTCATCGTACTTTTGCCGCACACCGACGAAGCGCGCACCATCCTGGCCATGAACGAGATCCGCGACGCCCTCGACCGTTTTAACGAAAACGGGAAGCAGCCGTTTGAGCTCCATGCCGCCATGGGCCACACCCAGCTCAAGCCCGACGACAGCGAAGAGGACTTTCTCAGGCGTATGGACGAGCACATGTACGAGGAAAAGCGCGCCTTCTATCGGAGCGAATAACAACCGATGAGCCCCGCATGAGCAGAAAACGCAACCCTGTTCATGCCCAAACCAGAGCGCGCCGCCCGCTCAGCAGATCCTTAGTAGAACCGGCCCGTTTTACCTGCCCAGATATCGTATTGGCTCTTGGCGTGGCGTCGGCCCCAAACAAAGATCCCGATAGCTATCGCCGCATCGAGCAGGACCGCAAGGACGGTTGCTTCCACACCGAACACGGTGTCGTAGGCAAAACCGTTCGACTGGGCGCCGATGAGCCCAAAGAACGAATACGTGGAGGCGTTGCCGCTGTTCGGCAGCCCAAAGATGATGTTCTGCGTGAGGTTCCAGGCCGTGTGAGCACCCATGGCCAGCCAAATGCTGTCGAAGTAGCGCACCATCAGCGCGTATTGCACGCCGATAACAAAGATGCTCAGGAGCGCAAGCGGGCTGATGCCCGGGTTCGGAGCATGCGCGAGCGAGAAGAGCGCAGCCGACCCGATGACCGCGGCAGCCGTGCCGTACGTACGGCCGAGGCGCTGGTACACGAACCCACGCGAGATGAGCTCCTCAGTCGAGGCTTGAATGAAGATGTAAACGAAAAACGCAAGAAATCCGACGATCGAGAACTGCTTGAACTCAATATGGATGCATCCCGTGAGCACGGCAACGAGAACGCATGCAACGTTCGACGCAAAGCCAACGCCGAGACCGATAAGAAGCATGCGAAGACGATTGCCCGAAGGGCCGGTTCCAAACGATTTGAGATAAGGTCGCCACGGCTTAACGATAAGCATGAGGAGCAAAAAGGCAACCGCTTCGCCAACGAACAGGGCGTAGTCGTTGAGCAGCTTTACGCCGCCCTTGCCCAGCGCAGGCATGAGCAGCGAGCGGTTCATGGCCGAGAGCGGGAGGCTCAAAAAGTAACCTGCAAGCCCGCCGGTAACGATCGTGAACAGGGCGGCAAGCAGGGCCGTCGAAACAAAGCCGCAGAGGATATAGGTCTTGAGGCTCTTTTTTGCCGGGACGTTTTGTTCGGACATGGCTCTCTTTTCGTAGTGCTGAATCGATGGGACCAGTATAGGCCCGCCTAAGGAAACCGGGCGTTTTATTACGCTTCCACTGCGGGTTGAACCCGCACCCCAGATGCACCCCGTAACGGCACGCCCCCGTAACGGCACGGTTACATGCACGCATCATCGCCCGTTCGCGGAATCAGCCGGCCGTATGCTGGGTATAGGCGCGTTGATTCCGTTATCGACCTCGGAGGTACCTGTGAAAAAAGATTTTGGAGCCAAGCCCTATCTCTACCCGATGCCCGTGCTGATGATCGCCACCTACAACGACGACGGCACGCCCGACGTCATGAACATGGCATGGGGCGGCATCTGCGCCAACAACATGGTCACGCTCAACATCACCGAGACGCACCGCACGAGCGAGAACATCAAGAGGCGCGGCGCCTTTACGCTCTCGATCGCCGACGTGCCGCACCTTAAAGAGGCCGACTTCTTCGGTATCGTCTCGGCCAACAAGATGCCCGACAAGTTCGCACGCTCGGGTCTGACCGCTGTGGCATCCGATAAGGTCGACGCCCCGATCATCGAGGAGTTCCCGCTCACGATGGAGTGCGAGGTCGTGCAGGCGGGCCAGGACGTGCGCGGGTTCCGCGTGGTCGGCAAGATCATCTCGACCCTCGCCGACGAATCCGTACTCGACGAGGACGGCAAGATCGACCCGACCAAGCTTCAGGCATTTGCCTATGACCCCTATCAGAACGGCTACTACGCACTCGGCGAAAAGGTCGGCGACGCCTGGGGCACGGGCAAGGAGCTCATGGACGAGTAGTTCAAACACCTATCGGCACGCACGAGCGGGCGGCACCGGGACCAAGCGGCTTACCGGCGCCGCCCGCTTTTTGCGCGCAACGGGTCGCGGCCAGTGACCAATGAGGAGAAGGCGGCACAAAGCCAAAGAACCCGCAGCCCTCGATCGGTCACACCCCTATCGAGCGTGCGCAGCCTCGCCCTTTCTTGCCCACCTCAGCAGCAGCGAGGAGTTGATAATCACGAATACGCTGCCGCAATTGTGCACGAGCGCACCGCTCACCGGATCGAGCACGGCCAAAAACGCAAGAACGATAGCCAAAAAGTTGAGCGCCATCGAAAAGGTGAGGTTGGCGCGGATGACACGCATGGTATGACGCGAGAGCTCAACGAGGTGCGGCAAGCTCGAGATATCGTTGTTGACGATGGCGATATCGGCCGCCTCGACGGCCACGTCGCTGCCCACGCCGCCCACGGCGATACCCACGAACGAACGCCTCAGAGCCGGCGCGTCGTTGACGCCGTCTCCCACCATGGCGCAGCGCCCGCCTTCATCCTCGCTCTGCTCGATAAAGGTCATCTTGTCTTCGGGACGACAGCTCGCCTGGTAGGTCTTAATGCCAACACGCGCGCAAACAGCACTCGCTGCTGCCTCGTTATCGCCGGTAAGCAGCACCGGCTCAACCCCAATAGCCGCAAGCTCGGCAACGGAACGCTCGGATTCGGGGCGCACGACGTCGGCAAGGGCAATAAGACCGGCGGCCTTTCCGTCAATGGCCACAAAAGCAGGGGTCTCGCCCTCGCCACGCAGCCTGGCGAGCACGTCCACACCCCAGGCGCTCGGGTCGATACCGAGCTCGAGCATCATCTGCTCGCTGCCGGCACTCACCTTTTTGGCACCCACCCGCGCCGTGACGCCGCGACCGGGCTCCATCTCAAACGACTCGGGCTCGACCACGGCAATGCCGCGCTCACGCACGCTCCTCACGATCGCCTTACCCAACGGGTGCTCGCTGCGGAGCTCCGCAGAGGCAGCCAAGGCATAGAGCTCGTCCTCCCCCATGGTCGCGCCCGGCGCACACGCCACCGTGGCAACCTCAGGCGCGCCGACGGTGATGGTGCCCGTCTTATCAAAGACGATACGACTGACCTCGGCCAGGCGCTCCAAGGCATCGCCTTCCTTAACCAAGAACCCTCGCTTGGTCGCGTTGCCGATGGCGGCGACGATGGCCGTAGGCGTCGCCAGCACGAGTGAGCAGGGACAAAAGACCACGAGCACGGTGACGGAGCGCAGGATCTCGCCGGTGACAAGGTAAACGCCCACGGCGGCGGCAAGGGCGCCCGCGACCACCCAGGTGGCCCAGCGGTCGGCCAGGCGCACGATCTTGGCTTTGCCGGCGTCGGCACTCTGCACCAAGCGCGCCATGCGACGAATCGAGCTGTCCTCGCCCACGTGCGTGGCGCGCACATCGACGCTGCCGAACTGGTTAACGGTCCCCGCGCTCACCTCATCGCCCGCTTGCTTGTCGACGGGCATGGGTTCGCCGGTGACGTTGCTCTCGTCCACGCTCGTCGTTCCTGTGAGCACCACGCCGTCAACAGGAATCGTCTCGCCGGGAGGCACGCGAATCACCTGGTTAAGCTCGGCATCGTCGGCCTCGATCATGTGCGTTGTTCCATCAGGCTCGATCACACGCGCCTGACGCGGCGCAAGCTCCACGAGGCGCTGAATTCCGCGCTGGGCGCGCTCCACCGTGAGTTCCTCGAGAAGACCGCCGAGCTGCATAATGAGAGCGACCTCGCCGGCGGCAAAATACTCACCGATAGCCACGGCGGCGATGAGTGCGATCGAGACCAACAGGTCGGCCTTGACGTCGAACTCCGTGACGATAGCGATGAAAGCCTCGATCACGATGGGTACGCCGCAGAGCGCGATCGCGACCCACGCCGGATCGACCGCAAGTCCGTCGCCGGCCACAAAGCTCAGGACGAGAAAGGCCGCAGACACCGCGAGAAACGCAATATCCTTGCGCACACCTCCCATATCGAACAGATCTTCTAGAGGCTTAAAGAGGGGTTTGAGGCTTTCCATAACACTCCGAACCTGACTTTCATTACTGAACACATAGTTCGGTATAATTCATCTTGTTCAGCAAGAACAGAAGCAAGCTCGAACTTCTGAGCCTTACCGAACAGCCCGCTCGCATTGCCTAAAACCGAACGCTTGTCGTCATCTGTTCAGCAACAGCCCACAGCAGCCCTCGCGGTAGAGTTGCAGACGCTGCCCACGGCCGCACCCGTGCCCGCCCCCGATGGCGTCGCGGCTCCCTTCGACAAGCGCCTGACCGCAACGACCCCAAAGGAGCAGCCATGCCCGACCAAAAGCTCGACCGTCGTCAGCGCAAAACCCGTAAGGCCATTTACGATGCCTTCGAGGCCCTCATGGCCGAGGAGCACTACAGCTGCGTGACCGTTGCGCAGATCATCGAGCGCGCCG